>NZ_JBHFNU010000056.1:0-42816 GCF_041929145.1 Aerosakkonema sp. BLCC-F183
CCATAAGCTAATCATCTCAAAAATAAAGAAAAGCTTAAATTACATGGGTACAACTTGACCGAACGATAATCTTTACATCCATTTCTGGGTAAGGGTTTTAGTCTTCTGGAGTTCCCCGCAGCGCGGGGAACTCCAGGTTAATCTCCACATTTGGCGTAACTGTAGTTCCCACCGTGCGATCGGGTGTTATTTGACCGAAACTTGGCAGCGAGATCGAAATCTCAACTGGTAACAGACAAAAGCAAATTAAGCGCAATTGAGTTAATTTCATAAAAGTGTTCCTTAGCCTGAAATCTAATTTTTCCAAATTTTGAGTTGACGGCAAAAGGCAAATCCATTAATTGCTACAAGTTAATTCTGTAGGAGAAGCAATCTTATCTGGTTTTACCACCAGTACTAATTTTCCATCTGGGGTAAAATCCCATCCAGTTGCTTCTTGAATAGAGCGCCCTCTTTGTGTAGAATTACTTGTTTCTGACGATCGATTTTCGCTCTCCCGTAGTTGCCCCATATTTCTTACCTGCGCTGCCTCGTATGGCATCAATAAGGTATCTGGTGTTTCGGATATACCACCATTACCAGTAACTACAAAACGCCCTTGTTGAGTGTTACGCCGAGTCAAACAACTACTGGCTATCACTGGTGCTTCTCCCAAGAAGTTATGTGGGGGAACAAATACGATATTTTGATTACTGAAGTCGAAAGTGGAAATATTCACCGTACCGTTTACCCCCAGTTGAGAAGAAGCGGTGATATCGCTTTCAGGAGTTAGTTGAGTGCGAAAGGCTAGTCCGAAGATTCCTTGAGTGCCGATTTGAATATTGCCCCCAGCCCCTTGCACCGCATTGGCAATGATGTCACTATTTTCTAGGCCGACCAGTACGGGAGCATTGAGGGTGATATTTCCCCCATTTCCCCTGCCACCTGCTTCTGCACTGATAAAGCTGCGATCGCGCATTTGTAAGAGGGTTGAGATTTGCAGGTCAATGTTGCCGCCTTCGCCTACTATTGTAGAAGCCGAAATGTTACTGCCATTTTCAAGTTGTAATTTATCTGCATTTATCCTTAAAATTCCAGCATCACCAGCACCTTGGTTCTCCACGAAAACCGTCGCAGCATTGCTAACTTTCAAGACAGGAGTGTTTATTGTTACTTGACCCCCATTGCCACGGAGATCGGATAGAGAAATTCCAAAAGTGTCCGCAGCCGCAGCAATCTGGCTGGCATCTTCTTGGGATACTCGATCTTTAACTTCGATCGACTCAGACGCATCGATCCTAACATTACCTGCATTGCCCTGACCCAGAGTGGAGGCTGAGACAATACCACCATTTTGAACGGACAAGGTGCGCGTTTCGATCGCTAAGTTACCTGAATTTCCCAAACCAAAAGTTGAAACTGTTAATACAGAAGGAAATACAATCTGTCCGTACACCGTACCGGGTGGAGGGGTGGAACCGACGACAAGGATGCTATCTGCCTTCACCGTAATATTGCCGCCATTCCCCGACCCCACCACTGTAGTTTGCACCTGGCCGCTATTGACGAGCGAAAGGTGTTGGGTGGTCACTGATATATTACCTCCCACACCATTACCGTAATTTATTGTCAAGATTGTACTCAATGGGGTAAAGGGTCTTTCCCCTGGTTGTGCTGTGACGTTCAACTCCTTGCTAGCATTCACGATGATATTGGCACCAGGGCTATCGCTAAAAGCATTGGAGATCGCGCTACCTCCATTCTCAAACGCGATCGAGGGAGCCGTCAGGATAATGTTTCCAGTCGCTCCCGTTGCTAGTGTTTCATAAAAGATCGAAGAGAAAAGTCCATTAATGTGCAAAGATTCGGTGGCGCTGACCTTAATATCGGCAGCTGTTTGATTGCCCTGATTTTGCACAAAGACTAATGAGCCACTTTCAATATTCACCTGTTGACCCTGAATTTGCACCCCTCCTGTATTAATGCCACTGGCATCAGCTAAGGCACGTTGGGTCATCTGGATATTGCCAAAGGTGTTGGTAGCGGGATAAGTTAACGTCAGTCCTTGAGGGAGAGCATTGAGAATGGCGCTGCCATCGGTAACACTCCCCAATTCAATCCGCCCTCCTAATGTTGAGAGTATCCCACCTTCTAAGGTCACATTACCACCGACTAAGGCCAAGGTTTTTCCAGGTTTGACCTGTAATCTGTACGCATCTCGATTCAAGTTGGTAATGCTAGGAGGAAAGAGAAATAACTGTGCATTGTGTCCTCTCCCTTGTACGACGATCGTTCCCGGATTGCTGCTAAACTGCAAACCAACGGGTACGTTGATGGTGAGTAGAGGAGATACTTGAGGATTATTAGCGCTAAAGATATTACCATTCTCAAACAGAAGGCTCTCAGCCGTCGAACCGATAAATGAACCGCCAATATTTAACTGTGCATTCTGACCGAAAACAATCCCGTTGGGATTGAGTAAAAACAGGTTTGCCGTTCCGTTGGCACGAATTAACCCATCAATATTAGAAATCTTGTTTCCCGTGACGCGAGTAATAATGTTTTCGATCGACAAGGCATTATTAAAAAAGGCTTCTGTTCCCGTTGGCAGGGAAAATTCTTGGAAACTATGAAATAAATTTCCGCCGACAGTTGTTCCCCCATCGATTTGAACAGTATTGCCATTGGGAACAACAATTGAGTTAACAGTAGCGTCAGGAACAATTTGCGATCGACCGGGAACCGATGCTACCAAGTTAGCAATTGCGAGAATAAAAGTAAGACATAAGGGGAAATGCGGCGGCTTGATGGTGATATACTTGAATGCACATTTATTCATAAGATTGAATTTCCCTTGTAACCTAATATTTTGATGAATTGGTGAAGATTAGCTCGAACAAGTTAAATTTTCAGGACTATTTGGCTGGCTTTGATTATTTATCAAGGCTACTTTTCCATCTGGAGTAACCGCCCATCCCGTCGCTTCTTGCATTAGGCGATTAGGTTGCCTAGAATTGGTTGTTTCTGGCGATCGATTTCTGGTAGTCCCTAACCTACCCACAGGTTTCACCTGCGTTACTTCGTATGACATCAATAAGGTATCTGGTGTTTCGGATAAACCACCATTTCCAGTAACTACAAACCGACCTTGTTGGGTATTGCGTTGATTCAAACAACTGCTGGCAATTACTGGTGCTTGGCTGAGCAAAGTATTGGCAGGCAGAAATACCAAGTTTTCTGGCTGCAAATTAAGATTGGAAATGCTCACATTGCCGCTAATTCCCAATTGAGAAGAAGCGGTGATATTGCTATCGGCAGACAGAAAAATTCCTTGGGTAGTAATTTGAATGTTGCCACCGTTTCCTTGCAAAGCATTGGCGGTAATATCGCTATTTTCTAAGCCAACTACGATCGCAGATGCGATCGTCATATTACCGCCATTGCCACTGCCACCTGCGGTGGCGGTAACGCTACTGCCATTGCGTGCGAGGAGAGTATTAGTTTGCAGATTCATACTACCACCTTCTCCAGAATTAGTCGCTGCTGCAATCGTGCCAGCCCGATCGAGCAAAATAGAATTAGCATTAATTTGGAGATTACCAGCATTACCTACTCCTTCATGGCTAACGCCGACAATTCCACCATTGCTAATTTGCAATTGTGGAGTTTTGATGATTAAATCTCCCGTGTTACCTGTGGGAAATGGTGGCAACCCAAATATCTGTTGAAAAGTGGGAGTCAGAACTGTAGCTCCAGCACTAATTTTGCTGGGTTGACCTGAGATAGCACCCACACCACTTACTTCGATACTGGAGGTAGCGTCAATCGTTAAATTACCTGCATTTCCCGGACTTTGGGTAGCAGCACTTACATTCGCGCCATCTCTTACTATTAGCCTAGAAGTATTAATTGTTAATTGACCTGTATTTCCCCGGAATGATGACATTCCGATGCCGGTAGGAGTAAAATTAAGCGGATTTTCTCCGCCTAATTCGAGCAAATCAGGAGCATTTATTTGAATATCTCCTCCCGTTCCAGAGCCGAAAGCAACACTGGGAATAGCACCTCCATTTTGGAGCGTTAATTGCTTCGTATCAACCCAAATATTGCCTCCCCGTCCAACGTTATAGTTGAAAGAATCAATACCGCTAGGCAAGGTTGTATTAATTGCTGAAAAGCCCTCGATTAGAATAAAATTTCTTGTGTTAACATAAATATTTCCCCCTACCTCTCCATTAAAATTTCTCGAAATAATTGCTCCGCCATCCTGTAATAATAGTTCGCGAGCAGACACCAAAATATCGCCCATAACACCATTGCCCAAATTGTCGAGTGTCACTCTGGGATTGGGAAAACCATAAGTACCGACTTTTCGCAATTCCAAAGATTCGCTGGCATGAATGGTAATATTCCCAGAGCGACTATTACCTAGATTGCTTAATGCGACGATCGATCCCTCATTGAGGCTGATATTTTTGCCTTGAAGGTGAATAGAACCACTAGGCGCACCACTTCCATCGACGAGTGCTTGTTGGGAAAATTTTATCTCGCCAAATTGTTGAATATTGTTATAGTCAAAACTCCAAGTTTTTCCACTCAAGTTAAAATTAATAGTCCCGCTACTAGCACTACCGAGTTCAATCTGTCCTGACTCGACATTTAATAAACCCCCATCTAAGTTTAGATTCCCTCCTACTAGGATCAAACTATTGCCAGAAGTCACTCTTAATCCGACGGCATTATTTTGAAAATCGAGCGGTGTCAATATATTCTGATTTAACCGATGTCCGCTATTTTGAACCGTAATCGTGCCAGGATTTTCTCCCATCTGCAAACCAACGGGAACATTCATACTCAGCAAGGGTGTGGCCGTAGGATTAGTAGCGCTAAATTCGACTCTATCAGCAAATCGGATACTGTTAGCAGTCGTCCCTAAAAATGAACCACCAATATTCAATTTCGCGTTCTGTCCAAATAGTATTCCCGCTGGATTTAGTAAAAACAAATTTGCACCTCCGTTGGCGCGAAGCACCCCATCGATATGGGAAATATTTCCTCCTGTTACTCGACTAAAAATGTTTTGAATGTTAGCGCCATTGTTGAAGAATGCCGAGCCTTTGGTAGGAATGGAAAACTCTCTGAAGCTATGAAATAAGTTGTTACCGAAAACCGCACCGCTGTCGATGGTAAAATTTAATCCATCAGGAGATCTGACGCTGGTGGGAATACTGCCATCGGAAGCAATTTGGGCTGCTACAGGTACAGTAAAAATTACACTCATCAATCCCAACCAACAAGTTAGACGGTAGATATTCATTAGTCTGTGCTTCTTAAGTTTGAAGTATTAATTGATACTATAATTCATTGGGATGACAGGGTAAGGGGTGGGCTTGTGCGACCGCCGCCGCAGAATTTCCCTTTGCAATCAGTACCATTTGTCGATTGGCATTGACACTCAACTCAGTGGCTTCGATAATGGGGTCGCCCAATTTCCAAGTGAAAGTGGCAATTGCAGCAGCATCTTGCGATTCCGGATCGGTGATTGCTGCTTGCCCAGTCTCGATCGCTTGTACTTGCACTACTTCGTAGGGCAGCAATAGAGTTGATGGTGTTTCCGCCAATCCTCGGTTGCCCGCGACGACAAAGGTTGCCAGGGTATTGCGTTGGCGTGCCAGACAGCTATTGGCGACGATTCGATCGGTATTGACAAAATTACTGGGGAGAGGTGGTAGAACACCGTGTTGTTTGACGTTGAGAATAGAGATATTGATTGTGCCGCTGAGCCCCAATAGGGAACTAGCACTGATGTCGCTACTTTCGGTG
Source organism: Aerosakkonema sp. BLCC-F183 (assembly GCF_041929145.1). NCBI lineage: Bacteria > Bacillati > Cyanobacteriota > Cyanophyceae > Aerosakkonematales > Aerosakkonemataceae > Aerosakkonema > Aerosakkonema sp. BLCC-F183. The sequence goes on from NZ_JBHFNU010000056.1 coordinate 5,803, forward strand.
AGTTGGGGACGATTTACCAGTCCGAAGATGCCAGAGGTAGTGATTTGAATATTGCCGCCATTACCTCGAACTGCATTGGCGATAATGTCGCTATTTTCTAACCCAACCAGAATGGGTGAGTTAATTGACAAATTGCCACCATTGCCATTGGCTTGTGCTGTGGCTGAAAGCAGACTATGCTGACGCAGCAGCAGATTTTCTTGCAGGTTTAAGCGAATATTACCCCCATTCCCGGAGGCAGTGGTGGCGGTGATGCTGCCTTCGTCGTTCAAGAAAATCGAGTTGGCGTCAATTTGTACGTTTCCTGCAAGTCCTGGCCCATCATTTTTGACTGTCACAGTTCCCCCATCCGTCAGGCGTAATAAAGGAGTATGGATGGTTAGGGAACCTGCATTACCAGTAGGAATAGGCGGTATTCCAAAGGCAGCTTGAGTAGTTAGATCGACGATCTCAGCATTGGAAAAAATGCGAGCGGGTAATCCAATCGCACGACCCTGAGTGACGCGACCTGCAATATCGATCGACTCCGAAGCATTCACTTCTACGCTACCGACTGAACCACTGGCTAAGCTCGTAGACCCCAAAGATGCGCCCTCTTGAATTACTAATCGAGAAGTGTTGATGACGACGCGATTCGCATTACCAGACCCCTGAGTATTGGAAGACAGCGCACTTTCTGAAAATGCCCTTGGGTTGTAACCTGCAACTTCAACTAGATCGGCGGCATTCACTTGGATTGTTCCACTGTCTCCAGAATTGAGAGCTAAAGAAAGAACTTGGCCAGAATCGAGGATATGGAGATTATCCGTCGATATCGTGATGTTCCCTGCTTTGCCGCTCGCTACTGAAAATGTGACCAGCCCACTATAAATGACTGGCTTGGTGGGGTTAAAGCCACGGATATCGATTGTCTCGCCTACATTCGCGATCGCGTTTGCACCAGCTGTTTGACTCCGGCTTCTCGTAATAATTCTGGCTCCATCCTGGAGGGAGAGTCGATCGGCAGAGATGACCACATCTCCTACCTGACCCGTACCGAAATTGTTACTTTGGATCGAACTTGGCAATTGACCGTCGGCTGTATTCCCCGTCAAACTGAGGGAGCCTCTGGCATCGATCGTAATTCCGCCAGAGGATTGCGTTCCCAGGTTTTGGAGCAAAACAAAAGATCCCTCACTCAAGCTGATGTTTTGTCCTTCGATTTGGATGGAACCATTACTGCTGCTAGCATTCAGCAGCGATTCTTGTGCTAGATGAATATCGTTAAATTGCGACACGGCGGAGTAATCCCCCACCCAACCCGTAGGAGTAGCATTTAGTCCAACTTTCCCAGGGCTGACACTGCCTATTTCTAAATGTCCGCTGCTCTTAGTGGAAATAACTCCGCCGGAGAAGTTTACACCACCGCCAATCAACGCCAGAGTTCGATCGGTTCCGGCTTGCAATCCCGGCGGGCTATTGCTGGCATTAGCCTGACCAAAGCCAGTGCTATCTGTTAACTTGTTTCCCAGTCCCTGCACGGTAATTGCGCCTGGGTTTTGTCCCATTTGCAACCCAGTGGGTACGCTCACGGTCAGTATTGGTAATGTGGCTGGATTCGTGGCGCTAAATTCTACTCCATCGGCAAACCGAATGCTGTTAGCTGTTGTACCGATAAACGAACCGTTGAGGTCGAGTTTGGCATTGGCTCCAAAAATAATGCCATTGGGGTTGAGTAAAAATAAATTGGCATTACCCAATACTCCCAAGATGCCGTTAATATTAGACAGATTAGAACCTGTAATTCTACTGAATATATTGGTAATTCCATCTGGGTTGGTGAAGTATATCGATCGTCCGTTTTGGATATTGAATTCACTGAAACTGTGGAATAAATTAGCACCGCGAACTGTGCCACCGTCAATGATTTCGCTCGGCACGCCCTTAATTTTTACGTTGGGGGTAACTGTCGTGCCTACGGTGCGATCGGGGACGATTTGACCGAAAATTGGCATTTCTAGAAATATCAAATTTGGCAACATTAACAACCAAATTCTTCGGTCTTTAATCAATTTCATAAAAGCATTTTTCCATAAAAAATTCCCTGTCGAAATTACGTTGAATTATTGCCAATTACCCACTAAAATAAATGGCGACCAAATTGCTGGATGACCGTTAGGATCTCTGATTAGTTTGATTTGTGCTTGTCGCAATGCCTCTGCTTTACTTATTCCCGGTTGTTGGAGAAGTTTATAAAAGTTTTCAATTAAGGGTAAGGTATCGGCATCGTTGACAAACCAAAGACTGGCAAAAGTGGTTTTTACCCCGGCTCTCAATGCTACCCCAGCAATACCCAGAGTAGAGCGATCGTTCCCCGCTGCCGTTTGGCAAGCACTCAGGGTAAGGAGTTCGATCGGGTGTTTACTTTGGCGCAGCACTTCTTCAAACTCATTTAAAGATACTCTCTGGTCGAAAACTTGCAAGAAGGTACTGTTAGGATCGGCACCAAATTTGCCGTGAGTGGCTAAGTGAACTATGGGATAGTTGCCTTTATTAATTTGCTTTTCTAAATTGGCTAAGGTGAAATCTTTATCTAAAAATCGCACTCCTCCCACAATTTCTTGAATACCTTGAGTTTCTTTGGGGACATTTGGTAAGGGAGCGAAAGGAGGAATTTCTGCACTTAAACCAAAGATTAAAGCATTAGACTTAACTAGATTTGATTTTTTATTAGCTGTTAAATGTAAACCTAGCGTGGTGGCAATAGCGTACTTTTCAATTAAATATTGCTTGCCATCGTACAATGCTGCCATCGGTACATTTCTCAAAACGCCATCGTTAATAAATAGAATAGTTTTGGGGTTGGCTGTTTCTAAATCTGCTACCATTGGGGCGATCAGCCAATTATAAACTTTCTGGCTCTCTACTAAGTATTCATCTGTGGAAATATCTTCTAAAGTGAAGCGAAGGCGATCGATTTGGTTTTCTACTTCTTGACGGGATAGAGCTACCTCATACCGATGGACAGAACCATCTGGTAAGCGCAAGATTGAATAGGTGCGATCTTTTAAAATAATCGAGTTGATAACGGCAGTGTTAGTGCTGGCTATTTCAGCAAGCGGATCGCTTTTATCCCGCGCTACTTCCGTGCATTCATCGCCGAAAAAGTTCTGCAATTCAGCTAATTGCAATAGTTCTACTACTTGCAACGCATCTTCGATTTTGGCTTTGGCATCCTCACCAGCAGATTTTTCGCTTTCATTGAGTAATAAACCGATCAGTTCTCGATAAACTGGTTCTACCGAATCTCTCAAGTCAAATTGCAAGTCTTTGCTGGCAGCCGCTAAATCGCTGCGAATACTTTGGAGGGTAACGATCGCTTCTTTATAAGATGCTATTGCTTGTTCGTTTTGTCCTTGATACTTGTAAATTCGTCCCGTTTGTGCTTGCCAGCGATAAAGGCTATCGGCAGCATTTGCTTGTTGAGCGGCTAAAGCAGCTTGCTGGGTAAGCTGCATCGCTACCGTCCAGTTTTGAGCTTGTTCGTAAACTTTTCCTAATGCTCCGACGGCAAATGATTCGGCGCGTTTATCCCCGATATTTCTGGTAATGACGATCGCTTTTTGTAAGGTTTGAGCTTTTAATTGTTGGTTATTGCGGTTGGCATTGCCTACAATTTCGGCGGCGTTGATTAAAGCATAAGCTTTCTGACGGGAGTCGGGTACTTTCTCTAAAAGAGAGATGGCTTGTATGGAATAATTTTCGATCGCATCAGTTTTTGAAGATGGTAATTGCTGTAAGAACTGAGCTAAATTTAATAATGCTTTGGCGTGCATGATGCCGCCTAAAGGTTTACTGGCTTCTATGGCACGTTCGTAAGTCGTGCGAGCAGATACGGCGTCTTGTTGGGCTAAATTCGTCAACCGCGCTTCTTCTCGATCGTCTCCTTCTCTTTGGGCGGCATTCACTTGTAATAAATATTGTTGGTAGCGCCGGTTAAAAACGCTGCCTAAATTGTTTAAATTCGTCGCGATCGCTTGAGGATTTTTCAACGTATTTGCTAAATTTAAACTGGTTTGGTAAGCCGCGATCGCTTTTTCCAATTCTCCCGCAGCAGAATAGGTATTTCCTAATGCTCCTTGAGCGGCTATTTCTGTGGTTTTGTCTTGATTTTTACGCGCTATATCGATCGCAGACTGCAAAATTGGCATGGCTTGGCGAAATTGTCCCAAAGCGTTGTAAGCTTGTGCTTGTTCGGTCAATACTTGCGCTAAAAAACGGCGAGATTCTCCATCTGAGGAAGATTGATAAATTTTGGCAGCTTCTTCCCAATTGGCGATTGCTTCTCCTAAATTTCCAATTTGGCGATAAGCAGTTCCTACATTAGTGTAAAGTAGGGCTTTTTGTTTGCGATCGAATGTTTGGTTTAGTGCTGACTGCCAAATTGCGATCGCTTCTTGGTATTGTCCTGCATTATAGCGAATACTGCCTTCGTCTTCGCCACTATTTTGTGAATTTTTATCCATTGATTCATAACTGTTCTGTGTCAATTTTGTGTCTACAGCATTAGCGATTGAATCAGTAGTTAAAATATGCAGCAATAAATAAATAAAAAAGCCCAATGCAAATAATGATATTTTTATTTGTAAAGGGCGTGCTTTTCTTGTTACACGCCTATATAATCCAAATGGATGCAAATAAATGCCGATTATTTTAAATATACTTATTATATTTTGGAATCGGTTTGGTAAATGCCCTATAAGCTGTTTTGCTTTCATAAAATTACTCCTTAATGTCAAACTGGTATTTCAATCACAAACTCTGCTCCTTTTCCTGGAGCAGAAATACAAGTCAATTTGCCTTTGTGGGTTTCTTCAATAATTTGGCGACTGATTGATAAACCCAAACCTGTGCCTTTACCTACTCCTTTAGTTGTAAATAATTGCTCGAAAATTTTCTGCTGTACGCTTTCCGGTATGCCAGGGCCATTATCTTTGATCCGAATCGCTACCATAGCATTATCTTCAGATATTTCTGTGCGAATTGTAATTATATTGGGATTAGCTTTAATTTCATCTAAAGAGCGTTGTTGGTTGAATTCATCAAACGCATCAATGGCGTTACTCAATAAGTTCATTATTACCTGATTTAATTGGCCTAAATAACAACTTACCGCAGGTAGTTTACTATATTCTTTAACAACTTTAATGTCTGGACGGTGACTATTAGCTTTCAGTCGGTGTTTTAAAATCATCAAAGTGCTATCAATCCCATCGTGGATGTTACACGCTACCTTATTAGCTGTATCGCTACGGGAAAAAGTGCGTAACGATACACTTATTTCCTTGATTCGGTTCATCCCAACCTGAGTTGATGTAATTAAATTGGGCAGGTCTTCTAAGGTATATTCAAGGTCTATTTCCGTAGCATTTTCTTCAATTTCTGTGCCCGGATTGGGAAATTTTTCTTGATATAGTTTTAAATGCTCGATCAAATTTTCGATATACTCCTGCATATAGGTGAGGTTGCCAGAAACAAAGCCGATCGGGTTATTTACTTCGTGAGCAACTCCCGATACTAATTGACCGAGGGCTGACATTTTTTCACTATTAACTAATTGTAATTGCGATCGCTGTAATTTCTCTAAAGCGTGTTCCAGATCTTTGACGCTTCGATCTAGTATGGTATTCAGTTCGTGCAACTTGCTGACATAAATGTAACTTCCAATTGCTATAGCCGACACGATTAAAGCTACCAATGGGGATATAACAGGAATCCACAAACCTGCTAAAAAGCTAAAATAACCGATCGGTAATATAGAAGCACCTGCCAGGAGTATGAGTGCTGTAACTTTACCGATAAAAAAGTTACCTGGATCGTGTCGCCATTTCCATGCAAACACAGGAATTATCCCAGCCCAAACTAAAATCCATAAGTTTTCTATGAATTTAGGCAAAACTTGAATTAAAGGCCGATCGTCCAAGACGGAACTCAAAATTTGGCTGGCGATATTTGCTTGAATTTCTACTCCCGAAGTCCGTACCGGACTGCTACTGAAACCTGCGCTGTAAGGTGTGTAAAAAACATCATTCAGGCTATTAGCTTTGGCACCAATTAAAACGATGCGATCGCGAATTAAATTCGATGAAACTCGGTTCTGCAATATATCCATTACCGAAACAGTTGCAAATGTGCGGGCAGGCCCCCGAAAATTTAGTAAAATCTGGTAACCTCCCGCATCTGCACGCACATAGCCGCCATCATTTTTCTCAAAAGGAGTAAAAATTGTTTTCCCCAATTGCATAAAGCCATTTGGGTCTGCTTTAGGGGTAATTCCTCGTCCCTTTAAGTAAAGCATTGCTACCGCTAATCCCAAAGTGGGTAATGCTTCATTACCTTCAGGCATAGGAAAAAGTACGGCACGACGTACCACTCCATCGGAGTCTACAACAATATCGTTAGCGCTGACTTGCCCTAATTCGGCAAGCACGGGAGAAGGTGCGATCGCAGAAATATATTTGTCTCCGATCGCTTTTTGAATGCCGATTAAATTAGGAGTACTTTTAAATACCTTTACCAATTCTTTGTAACCGGGTTTTACAGGCAAATTGCGATACAAATCCAGTCCGATTGCTTTTGGTCTTTTTTGCTTAATCCGTTCTATAAGTTCTGCCAAAGTGGCATCAGAAAAAGGCCATTGTCCTAGCTTAGCTAGATCTGATTCTTCCACACTGACGAGCAAAATGCGATCGTCGATCGGTTCTTGAGGACGCAGGCGAAAGCGAAGATCTAAAGCTGCTAATTCTGAAGGCTGAAACCATCCCAACATTCTGATAGCGATCGTTATTCCTGCTACTCCAAGTGTCACGAACGCCACACCTTGCCATTCCCACGCTACCTTTTTTATTTGGCTGGCTAATATAGGGCAATTTTTTAAGGACAACCGCCCCAAAAATTGCTTAGCTAATTTAGCTGAAGAATGCTTTATCATTGACAAAAGTCAAAAATTAGGACTCAGGCGTTAAGAGTCAAAATTCAGGATTTAGGAGCCTAGATTCAGGCGTTATAATTCAACCTCAATTATCTATGCTTAATTTTGAATTTTCGCTCCTGAATTCAGCTTTAATTTCCCGCCAAAATTTGTGGTTGGGAAATGGGAACCTGAGATAAGCCTACTTCATCCAACAAAAAGCGGAGATATTGATAGTTTTGTCGATCTTGAGGTTCTGCTAAATAAGCTTTAGCAACAGAAGCAATCGAGTCATACCAAATTCCCGATTGTGCGTAAGCGGCGGCAGTTTGGCGAAGCTTCTGTGCATAAGAGTCGCTTTCCGAACCGCTTTGGCTATTAATTGCAGTTAGGTAGTCAACCCTTGAGATCCAACTTCGCACGTAGATATTTTCTGAGGGACGCTTAGCATTGCACACTAAAGATACTGTCCAGCGATATACTTTGCCTACGGACAATTCTGGCACATTTGGCGGCAGTTCTAGTTGAATAATGCCACTTTTATGGTTGCGGAACTGCTTAACTAGCAATGGTTTTGCTACTCCAGGTTCTACAAGAGTAAACTGCATCGGCGTTGATGCTACTGATGAGACGTACCAGGAGAAAGTGGGACGACTGGAAGTTGTCAATCCGATATGATCGTTGGGAATCAGTAGCGTGAGCGATCCGAAAGAACCTGAAGGACAGCCTCGCGATCCAGCTCCTTCAGTGCGTAGAATTCTATCTCGACCGGCTGGGGGAACGTAACCTCCCAATGGATTAGCCGACGCTTTGTTATTCCAGACGCTCAACTCTTTCCATTGTGCCAGCGAATGTTTGCTCGCAATATCGATCGCATTTGTAGATAGCAAAAACGTGAATAAGGCTGCTCCGGTGAGCATTGCCGTAATTTTGGTATTATTCATTGGTTGAGATTACAAATTGTTAACTATAAACAGGATAAACAGCATGAAGCCTAAGTTCGACAAGATCGTCGTTTAGTACAAGTCAAAGGTCGAACTTTAGTCTTTGACACTACTTAGTCTTTGAAACTACTTAGTTAAAGACTCGGCTTGCAGGTGGAAAAATCAAGTGTTTCCCAACAATATATTTTAATTGAAGGGATATCAGTTTTGGTGTAAATTTGTTGTAAAATTGAATAAATTTTCAGTGAGTTGCTGCTACTTGCGTTAAACCAACTTGTGCTAGCAACTTATTCAGAGTATCTAAAGCTTGATTTTCGCCTGGATTAGCAGTATAAACCCTGTAAAGGGTGGCTATTGCATCTTGCCAAATACCAGACTGAGCATATATCAAAGCGCGATCGCGAGCGGAAGTAGCAGCAGCAAGCTTTTGATTTAATTCAGGTGAAGCGGAAACTCTCTCGATCCAAGCACGGGCATAAATATTTTCCGAAGGACGCTTTTGGCTGCAAACTAGAGCAACTGTCCATCGATACTGCTTACTTACCGCCAGTTCTGAAACGTTTGCCGGAAGTTCTACCTTTACTATGCCAGCTTTATCAACTTTGATCTGTTGTTGGAAAACCGGTTGAGTCATTCCTGGCTCTACCAAACTAAACTCCATTGGTACATTTGTAGGATTTGATATGTACCAAAAGAATGTGGGGCGACCTGAGACTGTCTGTGCAATATGGTCGCTGGGCGTCAATAATTTTAAAGATACGGGAATAGAATTTGTGCATCCTCGCGATCCACTACCTTCTGTTCTTTGGAGTCGCTCTCTACCGCTGGGAGGAACGTACTGTTTGACCTCGGCTGCATTAGCTGTCAATTCATTGCTACTCGCCAGGGGTGTAAGAGAGTTAAAAGTGGTAGGAGCGCTGAGTAGCGCTAATGCGCCCAGCAAAGTATGTGCGCTTAATCGGATTGCGCTGGCAAGCGGATTCAGTTTCAACATAAGACGATTTAGTTTCAACATAAGAAGATTACCCTTTCACTTATGAAAGAAAGCCTGTTTGGTCACTTGGTTAGGTTAAAGCTAACCTTCTGTCACCATATGGTAAAACTCAAAAGTGAAGAACTTGTGAAGAAATCCACTGTTTAAAAGCTCTCTGTTCCCTGCTTAGCCCTCTCCTGTACATCGTGGTATAAGTATACACAGTTGAGTTTACCATAGTTCTTACCCAATGCCTAATACCCAGCCAAAAAAAATCCGTTTTCCGGACTAAGTACGCAAGAGTTTAAACAAGGTAAACGGGACTCGGACAAAAAAGCCTTCTCACTATCCCCAAATAATTAATCGCAGCAACTGCGGCTGTGTACATAAGCAGCTTCAGAGATTACAGGAATTTCTGCATAAACTCCCCTCAAAGCTTGAACAATAGAATACAAACAACTAGCCACAATTCCGATGAATATGGCATCTAAAATTATCTCCAATATAAATGCAGATGCGCTACTACCTTGCGGAATTCCGGATACTAGCAAACTGTACATACTTGGTATGTACAATAGATTCAAAAGCTCCATAATTGTCAAAAATAGTTGCACCACGATACTCAGCATCAAAGCCTGCATAATATTGAAGCGAATAAAATGGTTAATTTTTCCATTTCTCACGAGGAAAAAGTACAAAGCCAAAAATACCATGAAACTAAAATACGGGATTTGACTTTCTAAAAAGGCATACACATACATAACCGGAAATAGAGGTACATAGAACAGTCCTATTATGGGAAACTTTGCTATTAAGAATATTCCCAATACAAACACTTCAATTAGAGGTAGAATGTATACTACACAAGACCAAAGGCGATCTGGTATGGAAGTGCGTCCGCGCCAAGTCATCGATTATTCTCCTATCAAAATTAAATTGGTACTTTTTGATTAGGTGAGAAGAGGCCATAAAATAGCCTAGAGCTTGGAACGATCTTAGTTCCAAAACACTCTCAACGTCTACAAATTAAAAAAATTAAATTCCAGACACCGAGATTATTCGATGTTGGCAACTCGGAAGCCCATTTGACACTCGTACTGCTCTGGTTGATTTTCGGCGAGTTTGCGGATTGCATGACCGCAGCGGAGTTGACCGGCCCGAAAGCGGGGTTGACCGCTGCGATCGGCCAGCAAACAGTTTTGACAAACCATTTGGGAGGGAACGATCCCATCCTCTATTAAAATCACAACCATTTCACACCTCCCCCATAGGGCCGATGTCACTGAATTCATTGTATGCCAAGGTTTTTGGGAGATAGTGTAAAATCATACAGAGCTTAATGAGCGCTAATATACCTTTGTAGGTTGGGTTGAGGTACAAAACCCAACCTACAAAAAAGCTTACCTCGTGCTGTTTGGTAGTTTTGATGAAGCGGGGTTATGATGAAGAACGCGGCAGGCTTGACGAGAGCGACTGCTCCAGCGTGGGTGGGAATATCGACCTCGCATAATTATTTCTTCTTTTGGTTTCCTAGAGATTTGCTTTGTGACTAAAACTAACTTAGAATTTTTGGCTCAGACCGATCCGACGATCGCAGAATTTATCCAGCAGGAACTACAGCGTCAACGCGACCATCTGGAATTGATTGCCAGCGAAAACTTTACCTCGGCAGCTGTTTTAGCAGCACAAGGTTCTGTTTTAACCAATAAGTACGCAGAAGGGTTGCCCGGTAAGCGCTATTATGGCGGCTGCGAGTTTATCGATAAAGTCGAACAACTGGCGATCGATCGGGTGAAACAATTGTTCGGCGCAGCTCATGCCAACGTACAACCCCATTCTGGCGCTCAGGCTAATTTTGCTGTTTTCCTGTCCTTGTTGCAACCTGGGGACACGATTATGGGAATGGACTTGTCCCACGGCGGACACCTCACCCACGGTTCGCCAGTCAATGTTTCCGGGAAATGGTTCAAAGTTTGTCACTACGGCGTCAGTCAGGAAACAGAACAACTAGACTACGATCGCATTCGGGATCTGGCAAAACAACATCGTCCCAAATTAATTGTTTGCGGTTACTCAGCATATCCCCGCATCATTGAATTTGACAAATTCCGCAGCATCGCTGACGAAGTGGGTGCTTACCTGTTAGCCGACATTGCCCACATTGCCGGATTAGTAGCTACCGGTCATCACCCCAATCCCCTCCCCCACTGTCACGTCGTCACCACCACAACCCACAAAACGCTGCGCGGCCCTAGAGGTGGTTTAATTATGACCAACGACCCAGAATTGGGCAAACAACTCGATAAAGCCGTTTTTCCAGGCACTCAAGGTGGGCCGTTGGAACACGTCATCGCTGGTAAAGCAGTTGCCTTTGGAGAAGCCCTCAAACCAGAATTTAAAACTTATTCGGCCCAAGTAATCGAAAATGCCCGCGCTTTGGCGAGCCAACTCAAAGAACGCGGCTTTAAAATTGTGTCTGGAGGCACGGATAACCACCTCATGCTAGTTGACCTGCGCTGCATCGGTATGACCGGCAAACGAGCAGACCAACTGATGGGAGAAGTAAACATCACCACAAACAAAAATACCGTTCCCTTCGATACCGAATCGCCCTTCGTCACCAGCGGTTTGCGATTGGGTTCTCCCGCCATGACCACACGGGGCTTAGGAACGCCAGAATTTAGCGAAATTGGCGATATAATTGCCGAGCGACTCCTAAATCCGGAAGACAGCGCAGTTGCCCAAGAATGTCGGCGTCGGGTAGCTTCTTTATGCGATCGCTTTCCCCTGTACCCTCATCTCACCATACCACTACCGGCATTGGCATAGGGCCTATGAAAATATTCGATCGCTTCCCTTACGGATTGAGAGCGGGAACAGTGAAGGTCTGAAATGTAGTAGACTCTGCCTGACGCATTTTTGTCGCACTTCCTACTGATTTCAGATGCCTTACCCCTACCATCTGATTGCCTTTGCAGTCTCTGCCGTAGTTGTCCTCTGGAGTACGCCAGCTGTCAACAAATTTGGCCTCAAAAGCGGACTGTTTGACGTACCGGACAAACGCAAAGTTCACCAACGCCCGATGGTGCGCTTGGGAGGCGTGTCCATTTTCGCCGGAACTCTGATCGCACTTTTAGTCGTGTGGTGGTCTGGCGGCTTTGTAGATGCCCGTGGCCAGATTCTCCCCCCAAATCAGGAGTACGAAATTTGGGGTGTCACAATTGGAGGTCTGGCTTTTTTCTTGATTGGCTTAGCAGATGACTTATTTGGCTTGTCACCTTTCTCCCGGCTGTTGATCGAGGTAATCGTCGCCAGCGCATCTTGGAAAGCTGGTGTGCAAATTAATTTTCTCTCCATGCCTTTTCAGGAAGCACTACCATTGCCAGATTGGATCGGTCTGCCGATTACGGTACTCTGGCTAGTGGGTATGGTCAACGCCACCAACTGGATAGATGGTTTGGATGGTTTAGCCGCCGGTGTGTCAGGTATTGCCGCCTTCGTGATGCTGATTGTCAGTTTGTTTATGGGTCAACCAGCAGCCGCCTTAATTGTGGCAGCCTTGGCGGGTGCGCTGCTGAGTTTCCTCCGCTATAACTTCAATCCAGCCCAAATCTTTATGGGGGATGGCGGTGCTTACTTTGTGGGCTTTACCTTGGCTGGCGTTGGTGTGATCGGTTTGGTAAAAACTACTGCTTTCACTTCTTTCGCTCTGCCTTATGTGATTTTAGCAGTACCGATTTTGGATATGTCGGCGGTGATCCTCGATCGTCTGCGTCACGGTAAATCTCCCTTTATTGCCGATAAAAGACATCTGCATCACCGACTCCTCAAGGCTGGTTTATCACACCGCTTGACGGTATTGTTTATCTATTCCTTAACTCTGTGGGCGGGCAGTTGGGCATTGGCTTTTGCTGGCGTACCTCATGGGCTAGTCTATGCTTTAGCTGGAACCTTGCTGCTGGGTTTTACCAGTTGGAAGGTATGGCAATACATTGCTAGAAGGAAAAATGAAAATTTTTCCCCTCCCAGTCCCTAGTCTCCAGTCGAAGTACACCTAAAATGAGCGCAGAAATTATTTGTGTCGGAACTGAGTTACTGCTGGGTGATATTGTCAATACCAATGCCCAGTTTTTAGCCCAGCAATTAGCTCAATTGGGAATTCCTCACTATTACCAAACGGTTGTGGGAGATAACCCCGGACGCCTCCAACAAGTGCTGGCGATTGCGTGCGATCGATCTGAGATCCTCATCTTTACGGGCGGTCTTGGCCCCACCCCAGACGATCTCACGACGGAAACCATTGCCGACTTTTTTGGCGTCCCTCTAGTGGAACGGCCAGAAATTCTCGCAGATATCGCCGACAAATATCGCCGACGCGGGCGCGAAATGACTCCCAGCAACCGCAAACAAGCCCTTATTCCTCAAGGCGCAGAAATTCTACCGAATCAGTGGGGAACAGCGCCCGGTATCATCTGGCAACCCCGCCCCAACCTTACTATCCTCACGTTTCCAGGTGTGCCGTTTGAAATGCAGCGGATGTGGGATGCAACTGCTGTCCCTTACCTGAAAAGTCAAGGTTGGGGTCAAGAAATTATCTATAGCCGGATGTTAAAATTTTGGGGCATTGCCGAAGCGGCATTGGCGGAAAAAGTTGCTCCTTTTTTCAATCTCTCAAATCCGACTGTTGCTCCTTATGCGAGTATGGGTGAGGTGAAGTTGCGCGTTTCTGCTCAAGCGGCATCTGCTGAGTTGGCTGAGGAAACGATCGCGCCAGTAGCACAACAACTGCAAGAAATTGCCGGTCTGGATTATTACGGTGCAGACGACGACTCTCTCGCTTCGGTAGTGGGAAAACTCCTCCAAGCAGCCAATCAAACTCTCTCCGTTGCTGAATCCTGCACTGGCGGCGGTTTGGGTAGTGCGATTACTTCTGTGCCCGGAAGTTCTATTTATTTCCAAGGAGGGATAATTTCTTACGATAATCAGGTCAAGATTTCCTTGTTGGGAGTGAATCCGGATGACTTAGCTCAATATGGAGCGGTGAGCGAGACGGTGGCCAAGCAAATGGCAGTAGGTGTGCGATCTCTCCTCTCTACAACTTGGGGACTGAGTATTACGGGAATTGCCGGTCCGGGGGGCGGTACGGAAACTAAGCCTGTAGGTTTAGTTTACATCGGGTTGGCTGGGCCAAACGCCCTGGTGAAAAGTTTCGAGCATCGCTTTAATCCCCTGCAAGACCGCTCTTTGATTCGTCACTTCAGCACTTGTAGCGCTCTCGATCGCTTGCGGCGCTATTTGTTGTCCTAAACTATTGAAAATTTATTAACAATCCTTAACCTTGTAGGATTTATTGGTTATCATAAAGTAAAGAACTCAATAACCAGTGCAACCATGCTGAGAAATTTTTGTATATTTAGATACAAAAATCTTGGTTGAGTTCTCAAAACCTCAGACTTAATACTGGGTGTTTCGCTCTAGAGCGGAAGACTCAGGCAGTATTGAAGGAGCTGTCTTTTCAATGGACCTTATCGAAGATATACTGGAAACGCTGAAGGAATGGGCACGTAAAATTCTCGAAGTGCTGCTCGGCCCAGAGGTTCAACCGGAACCAGAACCGATTCCCATTCCTGTAAACGAACCAGGGCGTCGCCGCTAGTCCGTCTGAATTAAGTTAAACAATTGCAAAAACTAAATTGCAAAAACTAAGTATTCTGGTACTGCATGGCCCGAATTTAAACTTGCTGGGACAACGAGAACCAGGAGTTTACGGTAGTGTAACTTTAGATGAAATCAATCGCCTGCTAGAAAAAGAAGGGCAGGTGTTAAACGCTGAGGTAACAGCGCTACAGTCGAATCACGAAGGCATCATAGTCGATGCAATTCACGGTGCTTTGGGGCGTCATCAAGGCATTCTGATTAATGCAGGTGCCTATACCCACACCAGTGTAGCGATTCGGGATGCGATCGCAGGCGTTGCGCTCCCAACCGTAGAGGTTCACCTGAGTAACATCTATAAGCGGGAAGAATTTCGGCATCATTCTTGGATCGCGCCCGTTGCAATTGGGCAAATCAGCGGTTTTGGGGCGCAAAGTTACCGTTTGGGGTTACAAGCTCTGGTCAACGAGATCCGGAAATCTCAAACATCAGCTTAGGGTGTTCTTTCTTCGGCAAAAGTTCGATTGGCTGTAATCTTGAGCGGAAAAGTCACTGTAAAAGTAGACCCGACACCTTTTTGAGAATTAAGGTGAATTTCACCCTGTAGCAGTTTGACTTATTCTCTGCTTGAGAGTGAGACAGCGCCTTGACTAACTGATCGAGCAGGATTGTCAAAGAATTGCTCAACGCCGTATCCGATAGATTCTTTGCACTTTCTACGTGCTTATCTTTGCGGACAGCATCCATCCACTTTTCGAGAATCTGGTCAATTTTGGTAGCGAGTATTTGGCTGGGATCGAACATAATTGATGCAGCAATCGGCAATCGGTTATCGGGAAATGACGAAGGCACAAGCACAACAGACAAACAAAACGATCGCCAATTACCGATCGCATGAGCGTCTTTTCAAGATCGTCGCCTACACTCATTACCCATTTCCTACCGATCTCAGGCTAAACTGCTTAATAGTATTAGACTTCTAACAAAAGATAGGTATTCACCAAAGATAGATTAAGTTACGATGACGAATCTAGGTGTCATTACGGTTGCTAACAAAATAGATTGATGCAGTACTCTCTATTAAGCAGGTTTCGCGGTGCCTTGCTGGGCGCTGCTGTAGGAGAAATTTGGGGCGCTTACGGTAACTCGTGGCAGCTGGGTACAAAGCAACCTTCTGGGCAGCTGTATAGCTGGGGGCGTTTGGTTGTGCGCGGTACTGAAGGCTTAATCCGACAAGGAAAGTTAGATTTAGCCGATTGGTGCGAGTCTGTTGAAGAAACGCTACTTTCCCCCACAGACACAGGAAAGCGTCAGGATATTACTGCTTCATCCTACTTTCCACCAAAAAGCGTTTCTGGTTCCGGCATTGTTGCTACTGTGCCGGTAGCTTTATTTTTCCATGAAGATGAAGCAAAACTGCGACAAAATTTACATCAAGTGGCAGATGTGTGGCAAGATGATTCTGTGCTCAAAGATGGCACTTTAGCTGTCGGATATGCGATCGCCTTGGCACTCAAAGAAAAACTCGATCCTGCTACCCTCATTCCGCAAACACTTGAGTATCTTGATGTCGAAACCCCACTGGTACAGCAGCTTAAACAAGTCCAAAGTTTATTAGATGAAGGCGCTGGATTGGAAATGACTTTGGCAACTTTGATGCCCCGTCATTCAGCACCGCGTCCTAATGCCGCTATTGCCTTGGCTTTTTACTGTTTCTTGAGTACGCTGGAAGACCTCCGCCTTAGCGTTATTCGGGCTGCTCGCTGTCCGCAAGCGCAAATTACCAGTGCGATCGCAGGTGCTATTTCTGGAGCTTATAACAGCATAGCCGGTATACCTGTGGGATGGCGGCTGGCTTTGGGCGATCGTCACAGCTTTCCCGGATATGAGAATGACTCACCTTTAACTACATTGTGGGGGCTAAATTCCGAAGCGGAGCTGTTAAGACTGGCAGCTCGTCTTCTCGCAGCTTGGTCTGGCGTTTACGATGCAGATAAATTCCTTATTGATACGAGTATTGTGGCAGCCGTTGCCGCTCCCAAAGTTATCAAACCGCGATAAAATAGGTAAGGGATAGAAAAATCAAAAGTCACTCAATCAAAACTCAAAAAATAATCATCACAACTGACAACTCACAAATAACAACTGACCGCTGAAAGATGAGCGAACAACTTCAACTTCCACCCACT
Source organism: Aerosakkonema sp. BLCC-F183 (assembly GCF_041929145.1). Taxonomy (NCBI): domain Bacteria; kingdom Bacillati; phylum Cyanobacteriota; class Cyanophyceae; order Aerosakkonematales; family Aerosakkonemataceae; genus Aerosakkonema; species Aerosakkonema sp. BLCC-F183. The sequence continues at coordinate 22,513 of NZ_JBHFNU010000056.1, forward strand.
GGTGCTATTCAAACCATGCGGGAAATGGTAACTCCAACGTGGTTTGAGTATCCAATCCGCGTACAACCTCACCACACCGACTATTCAGGCAATGTTTGGCACGGTTCTTACATTGCTTGGATGGAAGAAGCGCGGGTAGAATGTTTGCGATCGATTGGCATTGAATTCGCGGATTTGGTAGCTTTGGGTTGCGATCTACCTGTGGTAGAACTTACCGTGCGCTATCATCGCCCCTTGCGAATGGGAATGACTGCAAAAGTTAAGGCGCGAATGGCAGAAATCGAAGGCGTGCGACTCAATTGGGATAACCAAATTCAGTCCCTAGATGGAGAAGAACTATATTTATCGGCGCGGGTAACGTTGGTAGCAGTCGATCGCGAAAAAGGTAAGATTATGCGCCAATTGCCACCAGCAGTAAAAGATGCCTTAGTCAGACTTTCCACTAAATTGTAAATGTTTTAAGATACTCTCTTTACCTGCAATAAAGGGAGTATCTTTGATGTGCTTATTTGCCAGTTACTGCTTGCCAAAATGCTTGGGGAATATAAATAATCTGCTGCCAAAGCTGATTGGGGCCAATCCCAAAGAATAACTGCAAAATCAAAACTATTATAGCGATAGTAATAGCAGTTTTAATAGTTGCTTTTACTACTTTAAGCAACAAGGTAAACACTAAACCAGCTACAACTATAGCAGCAATCCAAATGATTAAATCTATTGGCATAATTTGATTTATCAATACATAAAAGCGTAGTAACCAGCCAGCTATTTTCTACTATAGCTGGTAATTGTCAGGGAAGGGGCTCTAACAACTGCTGCTATAGCGCCAGTCCAGTCAAAGAAGTTGACAAAAGAAATAAGATGTGTATTTGTATAGATCGGCAGGGCGAAGCAAGAGGACATAAAAATTGTTGCTTCTGAGGATCGATTGTCGCCCTCTTGCTTCGCCCCTACACAACACATATTTCATTGTTTTTGTCAATTTATTCTAGTGGACTGGCGCTCTAGTAAGAGTGCGATCGCAAGCAGAGGCGCGGTTACCTCTAGTTGCCTCCTCAGCAACAGCTGAAATCAAAAGCAATGCACGCACATGCAAATTTGTCAACAATATAAAGTAAAGTTGTTTGAAGAAGAAACTATCCCTAATTGCATAAAAAAGTTTATATTTTAAGCAGTTCCGGAATTTACCAGCCGCACTGTGTCCCTAAACTCTAAACTTTACAGAAGAACATCCTGCCATAAAAGAACCCTCCCTTTTTCACCACCTCTTTGACTTTAAAACTGGTAAGCATTACCTTTAATAAAGTCGTTTGGCAAATGCTAAAAACTTTCCTAATAGACATCTCCTCCAAAAGAATCTCTTTCGGCAGGCAATATACCTACACCACAAGAATTTTTGGAGATGTCTAATGAGCGGTATTATTACTAAGGAAAAGTTCACAGATAACAGAATGTTAGCTGTGAATTCGATCGGACAGAAATATTCCTTTTGCTGGGGTAAATCTATCGGACATTATTTAAATTCGGCTCAGAATGATTACAAATATTATAGTTGTAATAGCCAATAATAAATACTGCAAACTTAGAAATTTTTGGAGCTACCCAAATGGCTTTTACCAGGTATAAAGTTGGTGGCAGTCTTCACAATAGCGACCCTACATATGTTGTCCGTTCTGCTGATTCACAACTATATCAAGCAATGAGAGATGGTGAATTTTGTTATGTGTTTAACTCCCGTCAGATGGGGAAATCTTCTCTCCTTGTGAGAGCAAAATATCAATTAGAAAAAGAAGGTTACCTCTGCACTAGCATTGACATGACTCGGATCGGTAGTGAGAATATTACTCCTTTGCAGTGGTATAAGGGAGTCGTGGGAGATCTGTGGTTGGGGTTCGGTTGTTTGGGTAAAATCAACTTAAAATTCTGGTGGCAAGAAAAAGAAGAATACTCCCTTTTACAAAAGCTAAGCGAGTTTATTGCTGAATTATTGCTGAAGCAATTCCCCACACGACGACTGTTTATATTTATAGATGAAATCGATAGTATTATCAGTTTAAATTTTCCAATAGATGATTTTTTTGCACTAATTCGCTATTGCTATAATCAGCGAGCAATTAATCCAGAATATAACCGTATTAGCTTTGCACTGTTTGGCGTAACAAGCCCTTCCGATTTAATAAAAGATAAAAATAGAACGCCTTTTAATATCGGGAAAGCTATTGATTTGCATGGTTTTACATTGGCAGAGACGGAACCGCTAGCGGAAGGGCTAGAGGGAAAAGTAAGTAATCCTCAAAACATTCTCAAAGAGATATTAGCTTGGACAGCAGGACAACCATTTCTAACCCAAAAATTGTGTCAATTGGTAGTTTGGACAGTTCAAGATGCACTCAGCGATAACTTAACTCTTCCGCCGGGGACAGAGGCATTTTGGTTAGAAAATTTGGTGCGAGAGCGCATCATTCACAAATGGGAATCCCAAGATGAGCCGGAACATTTACGGACGATCAGAGATCGTCTTTTGAGAAACGAGCTTCGTGCGGGAAGATTGTTGGGGCTGTACCAGCATATATTACAAGGTACAGAAGTGCAGACGGATGACTCGCAAGAACAAGTGGATTTGTTGCTGTCTGGTTTGGTAGTGAAAGACCAGGGAAAACTGAAGATTAGGAACCGGATTTATCAAGAAGTTTTCAATTTAGAATGGGTAGAAAAACAACTAAGTTCGCTGCGCCCTTACTCGCAGGTATTTGATGCTTGGATAGCTTCCAATCGAACAGATGAATCGCGGCTGTTGCGCGGACAAGCCTTAACTGATGCCCAATCGTGGTCGCGAGGTAAAAGTTTGAGCGACTTAGATTATCAGTTTTTAGCTGTGTCTCAAGAACTCGACAGGCGAGAGGTTGAGATCCGATTGGAGGCAGAACGAGCGGAAGAAGTAGAAGCGCGACTGGCAGAAGAACAAAAGAGACTGGTACAACAAAAAGAAAGTGCCCTGTTGGGAAAATTATTTATTGCCGTACTGAGTATTGCATTAGCGATCGCGATTGGATTGGGAGCGGCAGTTTTCTGGCAATACCGCAAAGCCATAGTCAGCGAATGGCACGCCAGAATTAGTGAAGTTCAGGCACTCGCTTCATCATCTCAAGGACTGTTTGCCTCCAATCAAACATTAGATGCGCTGGTAGATGCCATCAAAGCAAAACAACGACTGCAAGGGATAACACTAACAACAAACTCATGGGGCAGCAATATTTTCAGTTCTTCCAGGAGCCAAAATACAGATGCAGAAACCGAGACTAAAGTTGAAAATACACTGCAACAGACAGTTTATGGAGCTTTGGAATTCAACCGCCTGTCAGGACATACCGGTGCAATTTTGAGCGTTGCCTTCAGTCCGGATGGAAAGACGATCGCAACTGCCAGTAACGACAAAACTGTCAAACTCTGGAAGCGAGACGGTACCATCATCAGAACTATAAAATACGATTCGGTAGCCTACGGAGTCCAGTTTAGCCCAGACGGTCACCAGATTGCGGTGGCCTATGTAAATGGAGTCGTTAATCTGTGGAATCTGGACGGCACTTTAGCAGGGAGCCTGTTAGGACATCGTGCAGCAGTTTGGCACGTTGCCTTCAGCCCCGATGGTCAGACTCTAGCTTCTGCCAGCGCAGACAAAACCGTTAAACTTTGGAAACGGGATGGCACTTTGTTGAAAACATTGCTGGGACATCGCGGTAGCGTTTGGAATGTTGCCTTCAGTCCGGACGGTAAGACAATCGCTTCTAGCAGTGTAGACGCCACCGTCAAACTGTGGAAAACAGACGGTACTTTTGTGAAAAGTCTGGAAGGTCATCAGGCATCTGTTTGGGATGTTACCTTTAGCCCTGACGGAAAGCTGATCGCCTCTGGAAGTGCAGATAATACGATTAAGCTTTGGAAACGAGACGGCAAATTATTGCGAACGCTCAAAGGGCACCAAGCGGAAGTGCATGGAGTGGCGTTCAGTCCAGACGGTCAGATCCTTGCCTCGGCAAGCTCAGATAAAACGGTCAAACTTTGGAAGTTGGATGGCATTTTTTCCGGCTTTTACAACGGTAATATTTTTAAACTTTCTGAGCAGACTTCTGAACCGATCGTGTTTAAAACTGTTCCAGAAGGCACAAGAGGGCTACCCATATTTCAGGCTCCTCCGGAAGTTACTTTAAAAGAGCCAACTTTATTGAGAACACTTAGGGAACACAGCGCTACTGTATGGGATGTTACTTTTAGCCCAGACGGTGAGACGATCGCTTCGGCAAGTTCCGACACCACTGTTAAACTCTGGAAACCGTTTGCGACACTGCTAAAAACCCTTAACGGTCATACGGCATCCATTGCGAGTATCGCTTTCAGTCCTGACGGTGAGCCGATCGCTTCTGCGGGTGCAGACCAAACAATCAAACTTTGGCGATCGGATGGTACTTTGCTGAAAACCATCCAAGCACACACTACTGGTGGAATCAATGGCATCGCCTTCAGCCTTGACGGTCAGATACTGGCATCGGCAGGTGACGATAATACGGTGAAACTTTGGCGCTTAGATGGCACTGCTAGCAAAACTCTCCAAGGGCATAGTGCTATGGTTCTTGATGTTGCCTTCGGCTGGGTGAACGTGACCTCCACCGAGCGCGTCGATCCCAAATTTTCAGATGCTCACAAGTCAGAATTTATACAGCTTTTGGCATCAGGAGGTGATGATGGGGCTGTTAATCTATGGAGGGTTGACGGTATGAACCTTTTTGAAACCAAACCCTACAAACACCTCAAGGCTCACGGTTCTAGAGTTTGGAGTGTTGCTTTCAGCCCTGACGGTCAATATATTGCCGCCAGCGCAGATAATTTAATTGATTTATGGAAGCCTGACGGCACTTGGCTTGGCAGCCTTCAGGGACATAAAAATGCTGTTTGGGCAATTGCGATCGGCCCAGATAGTCAAACTATTGCCTCGGCAAGTGTGGACGGCACTATTCAGCTTTGGAGAAAAGATACTACGGGTGAGTTTGAAACTAAGCCCTACAAAATACTTACTGGCCCTAGTATGAGCGGTTTTACTGCCATTAGTTTCAGTCCAGACGGTCAGACGATCGCTGCTGCCAGTTCCGACAATACGATCAAATTGTGGAAGTTAGACGGCACTTTGCTCAAAACTCTCAGCGGACATACCGCCAGTCTTTTTGCAGTTGCTTTCAGTCCAGATGGCAAGACGATCGCTTCTGGAGGTGATGACCAAATGGTGATTCTGTGGGACTTAAACCGTATTCTCAAGCTCGATCCGCTACAGTATGGCTGCAAGTGGGTACGAGATTATCTGCGAACTAATAAAGAAGTACACAGCACCGAGCGCCATTTGTGCGATCGAATTGGTATGCGCTAATGAGCAATCTCGCTAAACTACTGCTGATGCTGTGCGATCGTCTCCTGCACTTGTTGGTAAAAAGCCATATTTTTACTTAAATATTATCCTGCTGGATCTGTCCCCGCACCCGCTCGACTTCTTTGTAGAAAGCCATGTTTCTCTGGTAAGAACAGATTCTTAACGAATTTCGTAAATCTTCAATTGCTCCTTGAACGTCCCCTAACTTAGATCTGGCTATACCCCGTCCGTAACATCCATGTTCGTCTTTGCTATCAATATTACCTTCAGATGCGTCTATTAGCTGAGCTTGGTTGTAATCCTCAAAAGCTCCTTGTTCGTCGCCTAACTCATAACGTGCATTTCCCCGATTGTAGTAGGCATCAGCAAAGTTTTGATTGAGATTTATTGCTTCAGTTAAATCTTCGATCGCTTCCTGATAATTTCCTAGCAAATACTGAATAACTCCTCGGTTGTAGTAGTTATTGTAGGTGGGATTGAGACGTATAACCTCCGTAAAATCTGCAATTGCTCCTTGATTATCCCCTATATAAGAACGAGTAGCACCTCGTATATAATAGGCATTAGCAATATGGGGATGCAAATTAATGTAGTGAGTGAAATCCTCAATGGCTCGTTGAAAATCCCCCTGGCTGTAACGGACGCTACCCCGCATATAATAGGCATCTGCAAAGTCAGGCTTTACTTGAATTGCTCGATCGAAATTTTCTATGGCTCCTTCATAATCTCCACCTTGGTAGCATATTTTACCTAATTCATAATAAGCAGGAGCCAAGTTAGGATTAAGCGAAATTGACTGACCGAAATCTGCGATCGCTCCCAAAAAATCTCCTTGTCCGAATTTTGCTATAGCTTGGTTAAATAATTTTTCTGAATTCATTTTTCCCACCCTTGCAAATTAATTGTATATGTCAAAAACTCCCTGTTTAATTTCAACTTACATCTTTGGAATGGATAATTTTTATAATTCGATTATCGGATTGAATCAGATGTTTCCATCCTGGGTTATATCTTTTGAATATTTTTGATATTTCTCCATTGCATCTTGGTATCGCGGCATATTTCCTTCTTGTTGATAAATTAATGCTGCCGTCTGCAAATCTTCGATCGCACCTGGCTTATTGCCAAGAGAAAGGCGGATATCCGCCCGTTTGTAACGGGCGTCACCATCTTTTGGATTGAGTTTAACTGCTCGATCGCAATCTGCTATAGCCGTTTGAATTTCTCCCATTTTAAAGCGGGCGACACAGCGGTTTGTATAAGCTCGATAATTACTAGATTGCCGTCGAATTACTTCGTTGAGATCGGCGATCGCACCTTGGTAATCTCTTTTCTCCAACCTCTCCAATCCTCGGTTATAGAAATGTTCTGCCATTTTTTGATTAATGAGGATTTTCGGCTCTTGAATCGAGCAAGCCCCAATTAATCCGCCAATGGCAGCAGAAATTACTGAGGTAGCGATCGCCTTTGCGATATAATTCATTTTATCCAACTGAAATCACAGGCTTTTCCAACATTTTACTGGCTGACAGAACTTCTTGACGCGCCCATTTGTCTGCGGCCAAAATATCATCTAAAGATGGATTTAGGTGATTGTCCGATTGATGTCGATCGCACGCCCGCTCAATCACTTTCGGAATATCTAAAAAGCCGATTTTCTCTTCTAAAAATAGCGCTACTGCTTGTTCGTTTGCCGCATTCAATACCGCAGGCATCGAACCGCCTGCGCGACCCGCAGCATAAGCTAACTGCATACAAGGATATTTTTGGTGATCCGGTTCTCGGAAAGTTAAACTGCCAGCTTTCACCAAATCCAAGCGTTCCCAATCAGTGTAAATTCGTTCCGGCCAAGACATAGCATAAAGCAGCGGCAAGCGCATATCCGGCCAACCCAACTGAGCTAAAACAGAAGTATCTTGCAATTCTATTAAAGAGTGAATAATGCTTTGCGGATGAATCACAATTTCGATGTTGTCGTAATCCAAACCGAAAAGAAAATGTGCTTCAATTACTTCCAATCCCTTATTCATCAACGTAGCAGAATCGACAGTAATTTTGCGACCCATCGACCAATTGGGATGCTTCAGCGCATCTGCAACTTTAACTTCTGCCAACTTTTCCACCGGCCAATCTCGGAAAGCACCGCCAGACGCCGTAAGCAGAATGCGCCGCAAACCTCCTGGTGGAACGCCTTGCAGACACTGAAAAATCGCTGAATGTTCGGAATCTGCTGGCAATAACTTGACGTTGTGTTTCTCTACCAAAGGTATCACGACCGGCCCGCCAGCAATTAAGGTTTCCTTATTTGCCAAAGCGATATCTTTGCCAGCTGCGATGGCGGCGATGGTAGGTAGCAATCCCGCACAACCAACAATACCAGTTACTACAGATTCTGCATCGCCGTAGCGTGCCACTTCGATCGCACCTGCTTCTCCACCCAGTAAAATCGGTTGGGGGTCGAGGTCAGCAACCGCCTCTTTCAGTTCTGGCAGCTTATCTTCAGCACAAATAGCAGCAATTTCCGGTTTAAATTGGCGAATTTGCTCAGCTAGCATCTTCACATTGCTTCCTGCTGCCAATCCCACAATCCTAAACTGGTCGGGGTACTGAGCGACGATATCCAGAGTCTGAGTACCTATTGAGCCGGTGGAACCAAGAAGTGTAATCGCTTTCACAATTGTTGAAGAATTAAGGGCAATTTTACTATACGCCTGCTAGGGACTAGAAAGTCAAAAATTAAAAGTCAAAAGTCAAAAGAAAAAAAGGCCGTTGGGAATGGTGGGCTAATCGTTAATTTAACAGAGGGGAGCCGACCTGTAAAACTTTTACCATTTCTCCAGGGCGGATAAATTTTACATCAACTGGCAGAACGGCTAAACCATTAGTTTGGGCTAAATTAATCAAGTTACCGGAACTGTGACTTCCTCCGGCTAAATCAAATTCGTACAGACCATCTACTAATTGCAATTTACCCCAAACATAACTTTCCCGTTTACCATCCGATCGCAACTCTTGGTGCGATCTCGCCTGCACAAAATTTGGCCCCCAAAATTGGGAAAGTCCGGCCAGTTTTTTCAGCGCAGGTTGCACGAACCGCCAGAAAGTCACCAAAGATGATACCGGATTTCCCGGCAAACCGAAATATAGGGCATGGGTTATGGGGGATGGGGGAGAGGAAAAAATTTCCCCGGACTGGGAGAATGTCGCGAAAGTCAGCGGTTTACCCGGTTTGATCGCAATGGCGCGAATGTGTATTTCGGCACCGAGGGAAGCCAAGATTGCATCGACGTAATCGTAATCGCCAACGGAGACGCCGCCGGAAGAAATTACCATATCAGCAGAGGCGACTGCTTTGGCGATCGTACTTTTGAGCGCCTCCGGTTCATCCGGAACAATACCGAGCATTTCCGGTATCCCGCCGCTTTGCGCTACCAACACCGCCAAAGCGTACTGATTCGAGTCTACAAGCTTACCGGGTTGCAAAGCTTGGTCTGGCGTTACCAATTCGTCGCCAGTGGAGATAATTGCCACGCGAGGGCGACGGTAAACAGAAAGTTGGTTACATTGGGCAGATGCCAGCACAGCTATTTCCGTAGCACCGAGAGCAATTCCCGCTGGTAATAGCGGTTCGCCAGCTTTGTAGAAAGCACCCTGATGGCGGACAAATGCTTGCGGTTCTGGTGCTGAGTGAATGAAAATGCGATCGCCTTCTCGTCTCGTTACTTCCTGCATTACCACCGTATCCGCACCGGCTGGCATCATCGCCCCAGTCAATATCCTCGCAGCTTGTCCCGATTGAATAGTATGCTGGGGTTGATATCCGGCGGGTATTTCGTCCACAATTGCTAAAATAGCTGGTTTTTCGGCACTACAGCCTTGCACGTCGGCATAACGCACCGCATATCCATCCATCGCCGAGTTATCCCAGTGGGGAAAATCTAGCTGACTTGTAACTGGTGTCGCTAAAATCCGACCCATTGCTTCCAACAAGTCTATAACTTCTGTATCCCGCGCTGTATCTAGCGGTTGCACCTTTTCTAAAATAATTGCTTCTGCTTGTTCAACCGACAGCATCGCCATCCACCCACCCTCAACACTTATTTTTATATTAAAAAACTTCTTCCCCTCTTCCCTCTTCCCTCCTCCCTCTCCCCTCTTCCCTCTTCCCTCTTCCCTCTTCCCCTAACCCCTAGCCCCGACGCCCTAACCCCTAACCCCTAAAAACTTCACAGATCGGTTGCTGAAGCTACCCATTTTATGAAATGATAGATATTTGTGTTTAATTCTGCCCTGACGTTGCAGCTAGTAAACTTATGGCTAAAGGTGTTCGTATCATAGTGACACTGGAATGTACCGAGTGTCGCTCTAATTCAGTGAAGCGATCGAATGGCGTGTCTCGTTACACTACCCAAAAGAACCGCCGCAACACGACGGCAAGGCTAGAACTGAAGAAATTCTGCACTCACTGTAACAAACACACAGTTCACAAGGAGATCAAGTAGATGGTAATTGGGACTGTTGAGTGGGGACTGGAAAAATGTCTTTTATCCAGAACCCTTCATTTAGAATCCTACATTCCAATGCGCCATTACCTTTTTACCAATTACCTTTCACCAAATACCAATTGTCTATGACCTACTACCGTCGTCGCCTCTCTCCCATAAAACCAAGCGAACCGATCGACTATAAGGATGTCGATTTATTACGTAAATTTGTGACCGAGCGGGGTAAAATTTTGCCGCGCCGCATCACAGGTTTGACCGCCAAGCAACAAAGAGACTTGACAATAGCGATTAAGCGTGCCCGCATACTGGCACTGTTGCCCTTTATTAACCAAGAAGGTTAAGCAGATTTTGGATTTTGGATGCAAGGATTTTAGATTTAGGACTACAAAGAAACCCGGTTGCTATGAAAAATCGTGGTTTGGGAAACTGGAGATCCAGGAAAAACCGGGTTTCTGACTCGCAAGAGCCTAAGTCGTGAGATTATTAGGCTACAGCTAAGTTCCAAAGTATTTGCCACTAATACAGCTATCCCCAAATCCAAAATCTAAAATCTCAAAATCTAAAATCACAAGACTGCACGGGGATAACGAGAAATTGTGGAAAAAGGAAGGCTGATAGAAGTTCGGCTGCACGGAGAGCGGCGGTTGACCGTTGCAGAACGCCCGGAAGGCAAAACAAAGTGGGTCGTGCAAGATGAGCGCGGTCAATCATATACCGTCAATCCCCAGCAAATCAGTTATGAAGTGACTGGTCAAAGTTACCAGCCAAAGGATATTCCTAAATTCCGGCAAGAGGTAGAGCTGTATCTCGACCCTTCCAGTTTGGAAGTAGCCTGGGAAATATTGGCCGAAGATGGTACGAGCGTCAGCATAGGCGAAATGGCGATGTTACTGTTTTCCGAGCAAAATGCGCCTCAGTGTTACGCAGCTTACTACCTGCTGTCGGAAGACAAACTATATTTCAAACAAAAGGGAGACCGCTACGAACCTCGCTCTCGCAATCTTGTCGAGGAACTGAAACATCAGTTGCAAGTAGCGGGACAGCGCAAACGAGAATCGGAAGAATTTTTGGCTCGCGTGCAGCAAGCGCTTTCTGGTGAGTCGGTAGAATGGCAGAGTAGCGATCGCACTCGCTTGGAGGCATTAGAAAAGTTTGCCTCTCTGGGGGAAGAAGCTTCCGGACGTTCTGTAGCCCAAGAAACGCTGGTAGCTTTGGAACGAACCAACACTCCCCAAGCGGCTTTCGATCTCCTGGTGCAGATGGGTTTGTGGAGTACGCACGAAAACCTGTTTCTGCGGCGCAGCCAGATCCCTGTTAACTTTGCAACTAAGGTGCTAGAAGTGGCTCAGCAGCGTATCGAGTTTCCACCCCCCGATGCGGACACAAATCGTCTCGATTTAACTTACTTGAAAGTTTACACCGTAGATGATGAAAGTACCCGCGAAATAGATGATGGTTTGAGCTGTGAAACAATGGCTGATGGGCGGGCAAAACTTTGGGTTCACATCGCTGACCCCACTCGCTGGGTGATGCCAGGGGATGAATTAGATCTGGAAGCCCGACGTCGCAGTACAACACTGTATTTGCCAACTGGTATGATTCCCATGTTCCCACCAGAACTGGCTACCGGCCCAATGAGTTTAGTGCAGGGAAAAATTTGTACTGCCCTCAGCTTCGGTATTGTACTGGATGAAGATGGAGCCGTGCAAGAGTACAGCATCCATGCCAGCATTATCAAGCCAACCTATCGTCTGACATACGAAGATGTGGATGAGATGCTGGAATTGGCTGTCCCTGGCGAACCGGAATTAGCTACGATCGCATCTTTAGCGCAACGACGGGAAAAATGGCGGCGTTCGCAAGGCTCGATCGGCATTCATCTACCGGAAGGATTAATTAAGGTTGAAGATGACGAGATTTATATCCACGTTTTAGAAGATTCGGCTTCCCGCCAAATGGTAGCGGAAATGATGATTGTCGCGGGTGAAGTCGCTGCTCGGTACGGTCACACTCACCAAATTCCTTTGCCGTTTCGCAGTCAGCCTCAACCAGAATTACCTTCAGAAGAGGAATTGCTGCAACTTCCCGCCGGGTGGGTTCGCGCCGCCGCTATGCGTCGATGTATGCCTCGCAGCGAAATGAGTATCACTCCCGCTCGTCATGCCGGTCTGGGTTTGCAGACTTATACTCAGGTAACTTCTCCCATTCGTCGCTACACAGATTTGCTCAGCCATTTCCAAATTAAGGCTCACCTGAGAGGAGAACAGCTGCCTTTCTCCGCTGAAGAAATGAAGGAAGTGATGATGAGCGTTACTGCTGTCAGCCAGGAAGCGAGTTTAGTAGAACGCCAAACCCATCGCTATTGGGCTTTGGAGTATCTGCGACGCAATTCGGATCGCGTCTGGCAAGCACTGCTGTTGCGTTGGTTAAGGGAAGATGACAGGCTGGGTTTAATCCTGTTAGAGGATTTGGGATTGGAATTGCCGATGGTGTTTCGGCGTTCTGTGTACTTAGGCGATCGCATGGAAGTGCGCGTTACCCACGTAGATCCTCGCCAAGATGCGATCAAGTTCCAAGAAACTGTCGATCGGGCGGCGCAAACAGCAGTTAGTTAAAAACTAAACATTAAAAATTTAAAAATTAATCATCAGTCTACTACCGAACAGAATCGGAAAAGTAACTTTTCCGATTCTACATCCAGTCAGTGATACTGAGATCGGTGCCAAGTTGCGATGATTGTTGAGAGGTAGTAACAAAAAACTCTACCTGAACAAAGCCTAGCTCTATCAAATCTCCATCGCGAAGGTTGCGACGCTCCAAAGTTGCTAAGGGGCGATTGTTTACTTTGCTACCATTTCTACTACCGATATCTGTAATGTGAAAATCCTGACCTCTTTCGTGCCCAAGTACAGCGTGCTGGCGCGAAACGCAGGGGTCTTGGATGGCGATCGCGCAGCTCGATCGCCTACCGATTAACCAACTAGAAGCACTGTCTACCACTCGAACTACTTGGCCTTCTGTAATATTTGTCACCAGAAAAGTTGTGTGTTCGGTACAGATAGCCTGGATGTAAAAAGGAGTGATTTCGCAGCGTTTCGGCGCATTCAATATTGGCTCAATAATTGTTGTTACCCTCTCGACATCTTGGTTGCAGTTAGCAAACAAAGAGCGTAAGAAGCAGGTATTCTGCTCCAAAAACTTCAAAGCTCCATCGGTGGAGCTACCGGGTTTACTTAGGTTTTTCATACACCGTTTTCTCAACGATTCTGTGCAAAAACATCAAATTTGAACATATATACTTCACAACCGTAACGAAAGCCCTAATCAGCTTGAGCCATTCGCGATCGTTCCAGTAAAAATTCATGTGCGAATAGTATTAATAGACATCTACTACATATCAAGAGCATTAACAACCACTCGATCGCCTAACTTTACCAAAACTTCATATAAGTGACTATATATAGCCACTTATATGAAGTTTTAGACAAAATGATACTTAGTGTTTGCCCTGTTGCCAGAATGACAGATATGTGCAAATCTGAAACAGTATAGGAAATATCCTTAAGTGTACGTAGATTTATTTGTATATATTTTGATATTTTTGCGTAAGTACGCAAATGGACATATCTGCATATATCGCATATTAAGGGCAAAATTTTTAAGAATAATTAATATAATTTAAAATTACCTAAAATCCTAAAGTATTACTATACAGAACAGCTACTTTTGTTACGGAAAGCGCGGTTAAATAAGTAGCGATGGAAGGCAAAATTTTAAGTTAAACCCAAGCTACATTGATACAATTAGCTTTCTTATACCCTTTTCTTTGCACCTCTGGGAGAGTGCGATCGATCGGGACAATCAGAACAGATCGCTTTCAGAAGTGGCATAGCAACACATAACTAAAGCCTTCAAAAAAGTTCATAATTGGGTATCTCCCAGTGTGAGAGTAGCGACTAAGTAGGAAATGCCATCTCAACCCGACCGTCAGATCAGACTAGAAATGATGCTCTCGTCCTCGCAGCCAACGCTGTTAGAGGGTCTAGACATATGGCTGCGCTTAGGTTTGATTTCTGATGCACAGGTGAGGCAGTTGTGCCAAAAGTATCTCAGCTGTCCTCTACCCCAGCCGATCGAGACACTAGAAGTACCAGCGACGACAGTCCCAGCTCAGAGCAAACCACCACTAACGCCAGTAAACGAACCGCAGCTACCGAAGAGGCGAAAGAGGATATTCCAGTCCTTATTGGCAGAACTCAGCGTCCGGTGGTTTTTGTTTTTGGGCGTGTTTATGGTGGTACTGTCCTCTGGGGTGCTAGCCGCCAGTCAATGGCAGAGGTTTCCGGCATTTGGACAGTATGCGGTGTTGCTCGGTTACACCTTAATCTTCTGGGGAGCAAGTTTCTGGACAGCTCGACAGAAAAATTTACAACTGACCGCTCAGACTTTGCAACTGGTGACTTTGTTTCTAGTGCCGGTGAATTTCTGGGCGATGGATGGATTTCGCTTGTGGGGAAACCCTACGGAATGGGTGACTGTAGGAATCGCGTCCCTTACTTTAACGGGCATAACCGCTTTCATTCTCAAAAATCAACCTCGCAATCTCGAATACTCTGTACCGATCAACTATTTAGGACTTTGCTACCTGCACTGGGGCTGGGAATTTTCAGGATTTCCACTGCTAGCAGTTTATCTGGGAATAGTAGGAACGGTTGTTTTCCTAATTTGGCGCTTTTGCGTCGCCAAACTCCGCTCTCGCAACACTTCGGAAAAGGGGGAGATAGAAACAGGGGAAAATGGCAACACAGACACAGGCGCAGAGGCAAACATAGATTTGCTCCTGTCTTACTTGCAGTCTGTAGGTGAGACGCCTGGGGAAGATAATTTGTCCGGATTACCAAATGATTTATTATCAAATGGTTGGCCTATTGCCAGTTCTCAGCCGCCAGCGACAGATCGCCGCCAAGGAAAAGTCGGTATTGTAGTTTATGCTCTTGCTGTTTTGCTGGTGCGGGCGATATTTTCTAACTATGTAGAAATCGGACAACTCGGCTTAGCGGTAGGAATTTGCGGTTGGCTTTTAGCTTGGCTATCGCTACAACGTCCCAGTCCCTTAAATTTTTCATCGGCGTTTTCACAATCGAATTGGGAAGCGATCGGCGCTATTTTGTTGTTGGTAGGCTGGGTAGTTTCCGTCGGCGTAGATCCAGCTTGGCAGGCGATCGGAGTGAGCGGCTTAGGTTTATGGTTTTTTTGGAGTCGCTTGCAAAGATTTTGGTTGTGGGTGGATTTCTCTGCCATGTTGGGGATTGGGTTGCAAGCAATTTGGTTATTTTGGCGCTTAATTCCTCCAGAAAATCAGGATCGGTTGATAAGTACTGCGATCGAGCTAAGCAATGCACAAGAAAATCCCTATCCTTTACTGAGCCTAGTGCTATTTCCCTATGCTATTTGGATAGTCATCCTGACAGACTGGCTCTGGAGACGGTCAAAGTCGGAACTAGCGGAATTTGGGGAAACGATCGCCTTTTCCTTTGGATTGATTACTACTTGCATCAGCTTAGTTAACCCTTTGTTGCGATCGCTCAATTTGCTGGCTGTCACCATCAACTTGGCAATAGTCAATTGGCGACACCCCAGAAGTACATTGGTGTATCTGACCCACATCAGCATTATTTTGTCGCTTGTCTCCGCGCTCGATTATTTGTTGCCAAATTTCAGTTTAGAAAATTGGGCGACGGTTTTATTAGGTTTAACGATCGCCGAGTGGTTATTAAGCCTTAAAGGGCTGAGAGATCGAGTACCGCAGATACAAACGCCCATCCCAGAAACAGAAAGCTCCCTATTATATAAAAATCCAAATCCTCAATCTAAAACTACAAGTCGTAGTGCTTGGTACATAGGATTGAGCCTAGCTGCGCTGAGTTACATACTATTTGTGGTTGATTTCAGCAGCACTTCTATTTTAAGGTTGTCGTGGCTGCTAGTACCGCTAACTCTAACCTTAGTTGCCAATCGCAGCGAAACATCCCAAAGATCCCTTGCCAGTTGGTTAAGCTTAATTGCTTTTGGGATGGCGCAGATTTTGACGGTGTACATACCAGATGCTAGGTTAGTCGGTCTGGGTATTGCCAGTATGGCGATGTTGGTAAATAGCCGCTATTTACGCCATTTGGCAGCAACATTAGTTACTGTAGGTTTTACAATTAGCTTCCTCGGTTTTAGCTTGTGGGAGGGCTTTCCAGGATTCCCGCCACTGTCGGTAGATGGTTGGTTTCTGGTAAGTGCGATCGCCATCAATATTTTATGGTGGCTGCGAAGTTGGTTGCTGGAACGATCTGTAAAAGCAGTGCAAGCCGCAGCAGAAGGTGTAGGAGAAAAATCCTCTCCATCTTTATATATTATTTATGCCCGGGCAGTGGATCTGTGGGCGATCGCCCTGTGCAGTCAGGAACTTGTGGTGCTGACATTCCGCAGTGTGGGAATTTATAGCGATATTTTTACTGCCGCACTTACCTATTTAGCAACTGCTGTCTTGCTGATGGGGGCAAATTTTTATCGCTGTTTGCCACATCCCAGGAATCTATGCGTTTATGCGATCGGTTGGGGATTCGAGCTGTTCGTCGCAGAAAGCGTAAAATTGGGGGGCGGTTCTTACCTCGATTTAGCAATCGCCAACATTGCGATCGCACTCGTCGGTTTTATTCTCGCTTTATGGTCGATAAAACGCTATCCATCAGCGCCAAGCAGTATCAGAATTTTGCCTCTAATTTATGCTTTTTTGGGTTTGGCGTTGCGAGGGAGTACTTTTAACAGTTGGACGGGAGTACTTTTATTTGGCGCATCAATCGTTGGACTTGGGATTGGCGGTAAAAGTCCGGCTTGGAAAGCGTTGCAATATCTTGCGCTTACAGGTATTTCTCTATCTGTATACGAGCTGGTAATTTATCAAATGCGACTGTCAGGGGGAGGTAACCTAGCAGATGGTTTGACTGTATTGGCAGTAGTGGGTGCGGCGATCGCTTTTATCTATCGTTTGTTGGCAAGGTGGTTACAACCATTGCTACGCCTCAGCTTAGCAGAAATTATCAATACGGCTCATATTCATTGGGCGCTCGGTAGTACCCTGATGTTTGCGGTAGCGTCGATCGGAGTTGGCACTGGGCCCCAACTGACGGTAATTGGAGTTGCGGTAAGTTTGCTGCTAGCTGCTTACGCGATCGCACAGGGACGCTACGAGTTTAGTCGGTTTAATCCTAGCGAGTGGGTATATTTGGGATTAATTGAAGTTGCCGGAGTATATGCCTATGGGCGATTATTTTGGACGGAACTGAGCGTATTAGATCCTTGGTTGGCAGCGCTCGTCTGTGTCATTGCCTTAATTATGTACAATGCCCCTTGGCAAAATTGGGGTTGGCCAGCAACTGCCTGGAAGAACTCAATGGCAATATTGCCTGGATTTACTGTTTTAGCGACAAGTTTAGTAATCGATCGCATCACTTTAATTGTGGTTGCCATTGTTTATTTATTGCTGGCCAAGCTAGCACAAAATGTGCGCTTAACTTATGTCAGCATTATCATCGTCGAGTGGGTCACTTACCGCTGGTTTTGGCAAGAGATGCAACTCACCAATATCTCGAATCATTTCTTGTGGTATGTCATCCCCGTAGCTTTGGCTGTGCTGTACCTTGCCCAAGTCGATCCTGGATTAAAGCAGCCAGAACAAAAACAGATTCGTCATATTTTACGCCTGCTGGGAATAGGTTCGATTTGTGGAGTATCGTTATGGACTGAGCATTGGACTGGTTTGGTTTCCGGCATGATAAGCTGTAGTGCGATTTTTGTGGGATTGGCCTTGAGAATAAGAGCTTTCCTGTTTATTGGCACTGTAACATTTTTAATTAATGCTAGCTTTCAGCTAGTGATTCTCAACGATCGCTACTCGTTTTTAAAATGGGCGATCGGTTTAGTTGTCGGTATCGGTTTTATGTTGCTTGCTGCCAATTTTGAAACTCGCCGTTCCCAAATCGCCAGCTTGGTGCGGAACTCGCTCTCTGAATTGCAAAATTGGGAATAGGGTATAGGGCATAGTTAATCGGGGAGGGTTCTATCGATAAATTAAATTTGGAAGAAGTGAACTTCAGCTAAAGTAAATGCTTACCTAAATTCTATAGGGCGCAGGATATCGGACAATTTTTGATCTTTTATGCAGTTATGGCTTGTGCCCTATCCTCCATGCCCCATCCTCCATACCTCAACTACTATGAACCAAGTTCAACCGCGTTTAGAATTTATCGCCCCAGCGTTCAACCCTCTAGTACTAAGATGTACAGAGTCGATACTACCTTTTTGGCTGCGATATCAAACTGCGATCGGTGAAATTACAGCTGAAAATGTTGAAGTTTTAGTCGATCTCTACCGTCAGTTTCAGGCAGGTAAAATCCGCTTCTTGATGGCGTTTCGGCATCCTAGCACCGAAGATCCGTTCAGCCTGATGTATCTGCTTTGGAAATTAGTGCCGCGAGTAGCCAAACAGCAGGGCGTTTTTCTGAAATACCCAATTCACGCTCATTTTATATACGATCGCGGCATACCCCTGTGGGCTGGATCTTCCGTGGGCTGGCTATATTCCCAATTGGGCGGTACCCCTATTCATCGCGGTAAACTAGACCGAGTGGGTTTGCGATCGGCACGCGATTTATTTGCTAATGCACCATTTCCAATGATGGCATCTCCAGAAGGAGCTACCAACGGTCATAATGAAATTATCAGTCCGCTTGAGCCTGGGATTGCCCAAATGGGATTTTGGTGTGTGGAAGATTTGCTGAAGGCGGAACGGCAAGAACAAGTTTTTATCGTGCCGATCGGCATTAAATACCAATATACTGAATCTCCTTGGAAATCGTTAGAAAAGCTGATGAGCCAGTTGGAAATCGATAGCGGTTTACCTGTGGGGATGAAAGACCAAACCGAAGCGATAAATGAAGATTTATCATCTATTCTTCATCCTTCTTCATTGCTCTATCGAAGACTTTATCGATTGGGCGAGCATATATTAAATTTGATGGAAGACTTTTATGTCCGTTTTTATCATCAAACACTGCCAAAAGCACCAGAAATATCAACGGGGAATGCTAACGAAGTACTGGCAATTCGACTCAAGGCACTGCTTGATGTGGCATTGCAAGTAGCAGAAAAGTCTTTTAATCTTCCCGCTAAAGGCAGTTTAATCGATCGCTGTCGCCGTTTGGAACAAGCCGGTTGGGATTGGATTTATCGAGAAGATATCAAGAATCTAGAAGCATTATCGCCTCTAGAGCGCGGTTTGGCCGATCGCATCGCCGAAGAAGCAGCGCTGCGAATGTGGCATATGCGACTGGTAGAAAGTTTTGTGGCTGTTACAGGCAGCTACGTTTTGGAAAAACCAACCGTAGAAAGATTTGCCGAAACAACTTTATTACTTTGGGATATGTTAACCCGCATTAAAGGAGGCAATCCCTTCGGGCGTCCGCGACTCGGTAAGCAAAAGGTAAAAATAACACTGGGAGAACCTATATCAGTTTCATCTCAGTGGGATGCCTATCAAAGCAGTCGCCGTAAAGCTGTTGCCGATTTAACTCAAAATTTGCAAAATGCTTTACAAGATTCGATCGCAAATTGATTGGCTTTAGGGGTGGGCAATGCCCACCCTACGAAATATTACCTTGGCACAAGATGCCGCCGAGGGCCTACACCCGGATTGATCGCAGATGCTATCTCCTCTGGAGACAATTTTTCGATCTGAATATGCAAATCTTCAACCGTGAACTGATAACCGCGTTCTCCAGCAATTTTGACAAAAGTTTCTGGATCTTTGGTTGCTTTCAATTTAGCTTTTAAAGCTTCATCTTGCTGGATAGCTTTAAAAAAGCGGGCAGCAGATTCCTGAGTCATAATCTTACTTCCTGTTCTAAGCTGTATTTCAATGCTGTAGTTCAAGTTGCAGGGGCTTGTAGATCTCGGAAATAGTAATTTGGGTTGAGCTGAATAAACTCAACCTCTGCTGTGAGAAGTCCACTTGGCATCGTGCGATCGCCTACCCCTTATCATGTAAGGATAAATCCAGCAACCAGAAATTTCACTAAATCTTGACATAAGTTAAAGCTTTTGGTCTCAGAGATAACCAAAAAATAACAGCCTTTATGATATAAAGCTCAACCAAGCTACTTGTGCTTAGTCCCATCAGGCATAGTGGCCCCGGATAATTGACATACTCCCCAGCCTGAAGGCGTGGGGATTCTTTACGCTTCATTGACGGATGCTACCGAGGTAGTCTTAATCTGTCTCGACGTACATTTAGAGTCGTGCCGATGCCCCGTGCCGACTTTTTCTATATTTGCCGAT
>NZ_JBHFNU010000057.1:0-32592 GCF_041929145.1 Aerosakkonema sp. BLCC-F183
ACTCAAAAAGCTAACTTATTTTTCTCTTAAATCCTGATTAAATCAATCTTTTTTTACTCAGCTAAAAGCTGAGCTATTTTGCCTTGTATAGGAGTTTAGACTAACCGCGCCCTAAAGCGCGGTTAGTCTAAACTCCAGTACATAGAGCGATCGCAAAAGCAGCTTCATCTTTTTTACGGGATAATCGGTCGTCAACAGCACCCAGATCGAGTGTGAATGAGCCTTGTGTTGCTATCGACACCCGCAGCACTCATTTTACCCTTTTTGAAAAATCAATACTCCCAAAGGATGAAATTGGCGAGCGTAGACTTAACCATCATCTTCCACCGCAGCTCGGTGCATTGTACCAACTACTACCGAGAATCATCGAGGAAGCATTTGCAACTAATTCCATTTCCCCCGCACCGTTCACCCGCCATCTCGTCGCCTCTACAATTGGGGTATTGGGAATTACCGATATTCTTCGACTGTCCCGTTCTCCCCTTCTGCCACTCGACCCCACTTCCACCAAACGCACATCCCGCCAAACTGCCCTACTTCTGAGGGCTTGCGTTGGGTCATCGGGTAAACCGCCGTTGCCGGTAATTGTAAAGCTATTACCCACAGAAGTCGCACAACTAGCGACAATACTCCTGTCTACATCCTCAAAATTTGTCGATAACTCGACTAAACCAGCGCTGGGGTCAAGATCGGGAGTATTAATTTCTACCACACCGCTAAACTGAGCGCCCAGATCCGAGCTAGCGGTAATATCGCTTTCGGGAGTCAAATTATCTCGAAACTGAGTCCCAAAAATACCCGCAACGGTGATGTTAATTCGACCCCCAGAACCTGCTTTAGCATTGGCAGTAATATCGCTATTTTCTAAAGGCATAGCCACGATAAATTGAGAGTTAATATTTAAGTTGCCACCATTTCCTGTTCCTCCCAATGCCGTAGCAGTAATGGCACTGCCATTGCGAAGTAATAATAAAGAATTCACATTCAAGGAAATCTCACCGCCTAATCCGGAAGCTGTTGTAGCATTGATTTGGCTTTGACGATCGAGCCAAATTGTATCGGCATTAATAGTTAATTTTCCCGCATCGCCAGTTCCCTCATGTCTAACTCGAATTTGACCGCCGTTTTGGATGGTTAATCGCTGTGTATTAACCGTAATTTCTCCGGTATTACCGGTGAGTTGTTCGGGAAGGAAGAAATTCTGTTGGATGGTTCTGTTAAAGACTACAGAACTACCTTCTACTCCAGCTGGAAAATGATCGGGAGCAGTGCCACTAATGAAAATGTCAGAGGCATTGATAGTCATCTTACCTCCATTTCCACTGGCAGCTGTAGTTGAATCAACTATTCCCCCATCAAGTAACCTCAGTTGGGGAGTAGTAATCACAGCATTACCTGCATTTCCCTTACCCAAGGTTACCGTTCCCAGTGAACTGGGAGCCACCAGCGAGGGACTGCTACCAATCACTTCAATAAATTGGGAAGCGGTGACGGTCAGATTACCGCCATTGCCCGTGCCAGAATTGGGTAGAGGTTGTCCAAAGGTGAAAATGGACTGGGTAACGCCGGATGCTACCCCTGCGCCATCCCTGATGCTTAAGGTTTCGGTGGTTAAAGTGAGATTACCTCCGTTTCCCGAACCAGTAGTAACATTAAATATTCCAGTAAGATTGTCGCGAGCTAGAGGGCTGCTTCCTACTACTTCCACCTGTGTGGCATTGACGGTGACATCCCCTGCATTGCCTTCTCCCGCGCCTAGAAGTGGTTCGCCAATGAATTGACTCAAACTAAGTGAACCTATTTTTGCTCCTTCAAATAGTCTTAATTGTGGACTGGATAAATTAAGATTTCCACTATCACCTTTTCCTAAAGTTAGTGCCGCAATACCGCTAAAAAGTTGCGGCGCTAAGGGATTGAGTCCTGTTGCTTCCACAGACTCACCAACATTTACTTGGAGATCTCCTCCCCTTCCCGTTCCCTGCACTAAAGATAAGATTGCTCCTCCATCCGATAGGTCAATTCTAGAGGCGGCTATATCTACATCTCCACCTCTTCCTGCACCCAAGTTATAGCTAACAATTCCACTTGGAAAAAGCGGATTAAAAGCATTAGATCGAATCGCAGTAATCGCGTTGCTATTGACGGTAATTTTGCCGCCATTTCCGGTTGCTTGTGGCCCTACTAAGCTGGAAATTTGTCCGCCATCAATTAAGTTAATTTGTGCAGCGGCAACGTTAATATTTCCTCCTACACCTGCGCTATAAGTTTCGCTGGCAATCCGACTGTTGAGTAGTTGCGTGAGGGGATTTTGATTGGGGTCAGGGGAACTAAAGCCGCTAATAGTAATGTTTCCAGTGGCATTGACGGTAATATCGGGTGCGTTTCGATCGCTGATGTTGCGGGAAAGGATTTGCGATCGCTCTAAGCTGATATTCTGTCCTTGTAGCTGAATACTACTATGTTCTGTTACGTCGATATTGGTATTGGTTACCAGACTATCTGTGAAGGAAATATTGCCGTTACTCTTGAGGATAAGATTTCCTCCTAGTGCTGTCAGAGAACCTGTTACAGTTAGCTCATCTCCTTGCAAAGTTAAATTTTGTCCTGGTGCTACAGCTAAATTCCCTCGATTGACTAATTGGGCTGGCGAATTTCGCACCGCGTTGCTAAATAATGCGCCCGGTTGCACGCTTAACAAACTGCTATTGCTAATATCTTTGGCGCTAAAAAAGCCATTTTCTCCTAATGTGATACCATCCGCAGTGCCGGCAGTAAAAGAACCAGCTATATTTAATTGAGCGTGCTGTCCAAAGATAATGCCGTTGGGATTGATTAAAAATAAGTTCGCCACACCATTAGCGCGAATTAAGCCATCTATATTCGAGATGTTGCTACCAGTAACTCGACTGAAGATATTTTGAATATCTAATGAGTTATTGAAAACAGCTTCCGTACCTGTGGGGACAGAAAATTCTTGAAAGCTGTGAAATAAATTGCCCCCAGCCGTTGTCCCGCCTTCAATGCGGATGCTGTTGCCATTGGGAATGGCAATGCTGTTGTTTGGTAAGGTGGTATCGGGAACTATCTGTGCAATGGTGGGTTTAGGAGAGAAAACGCATAAACAGTAGAGGGTTGTTGCGAAATAGAGAGAAAGAGAAAGCAGTTTCATGTTTTTGAGAGGTAATGGCTCACCAAAAGCACCTAGCTTGAGCGCTAATTAATATTTCTTGCTTTAGCACTATGAGTTAGCATTATACTCTGTTTGAAAGGTCAATACTTCAATCGGAGGAAATTGGTCAGTGCTGGAGTTCGATCGTGCTAGGTATCGAAATCGCGATCGCACTCTCAAATACCACAACCAGGCGTACTATACCAAGGACTTCCACCGACTCCCTAGATCAACGCAGATCGAGACAATTTAAGATATGTTGAAACGATTCGCTCGGAGATGATATTAGTCGTTACTTTTTTTTCTGGCTCTGATTGCCGATCGCACTAATTTTACCCGATAAGGATCGGCATCTTTGCGCCAATATAAACGATAATTGCGAATTTCCGCGCAATGTTCTTCTAAGCAGCGTTCCCATCCTTTCAAAGTTTTAATTGCGTTTATATCGTCAAATAATCCCCTATTTTCTTCCTGTTCGCTGAGTTTGGCAAATTTCTCATAACCGGGATAGTTGGCTGTCAGGACAGTTTCTTTGCGATGCCAAACAGGGGGGTCTTGGGAATCAGAATAGTCTCGATAGCTGACGTGCAAATCTCTCAAGTCGATGTGCATACTTGTGTGTAATTTTGGATGCGGTTCTGTGTCAAAATCGGGATAAAATAAGTAGGATATTTTTGGTTGTTTGGTGTGAAATTTGATTAAGGTGACTTCATCCATGCGACCGATCGTTCTGCTGGCGCAACCTTCGTAAATTCTCAATCGATAATCGAGTTCGGAAAGTGCAGAAACGTGAATGAATAAAGCGTTGGGTCGTTTGTGACCGATCGCGCTTTCTTCGCAACATTTAGCAACGACACTCAAGTCACCTAAACTGAATAGAATATCTTCTGCTTCTTCTCTAGCTTTTTTATAGCTACCAAACAAAGCTTTGATATCTTTTTGGACAACAGGTTCTATATCTTTAAATTGTACGTAATCTTTGAATTCTGACAAGGCGAGGTAAAGTAACAAATCGGAACGACGCTTTTGTTTAATCATATCCCATTCTCCTGCTTCTGTTGCTTGTAAAATTACATCAAAAGCTCGCGTTATTCTGCGAAATTCAAAGTTAATTTCCGCTTCTTCCGGTAATTCTCCCGGTACGGGAAGACGACCGCGATCGGTCACAAATGCCATGAGCGGTGCTAGCAAATCTTTGTAATCTTCAAACCGCTTGACTTGGGTGCGAATTCTCGGTGTTGAAATGCGCGATCGACATCGAGAAGCGCGGAAATTTTGTGCTTGATTTTCATCCCGAAACACAAAGTAAATTCCCAAAGCAACTGGAATAGAATCGACACCAAGTACTCGATCGATATAAATTTTCAGTTCTTCCTGTTCGTAATATTTTTGGAAAGTGTTGTGACGAGTAATCACGCCATCGCCGAAAGCAATTTTTCCATGCTTTTCATCATCAATTAAAACTTGCGCGGACACAAGCAAAACCTGACGGGTAAGTTCCCAAGCTTTTCGCAAAGCTTCGCCGCGTTCTTCGATATGTTCGATGACATTAATGACATAACCGATATTAACAATATCTGCGGGAATGCAAGCTTCGTTTGGAAAGTAGAAAGGGTCCCATCCATTGCTAGTGTACCCGCGTTCTGCAATCCGATTTACATCACCGCCGTGACCGCAACCATAATCAAAAAACGTCGTATTTTCTGTGAATAAATTAGCTTCTAAAGCAAAACGCAATGGTCGAGATAAATCGGTGCGAACAATTGCTGCTCTGTGGCGTTCAATTTTGGGTATTCGCGATAAGCGATCGCCATTTTCATTTACTACACGATGACCTTGTATTTCTACACCTTGGTATTGTAACCATTGCATCCAACCTTGACGAGTACCTATACTGCTGGTTTTATCCAGAAGACCTAACTTTTCTTCTGCCTTTGTCAGTTGTTCAAATTCTTGATAGTAAGGATATTCGGGAGTGACAAAAGTTTCTTTTCGATGTAGAATAGGTGGATTATGCGAATTAGAATAATCGCGATATCTCATCATCGGTGAAATTTCATTATTTTCCAGGTTAATTTGGACACTGGCAAGTAAAGCGGGATGAGGGTCTGTATCAAAATCGGGATAGAAAAGATAAGATATTTTTGGTCGATCGCTATGGAATTTAATTATATTTGCGCCAACCATTCCCGTAGCGATAATCTGGGAAAATTTCTCGTAGTGCTGGCGCAGCGGCGGGTCGAGTTTTTCTATGGCAGAAATGTGAACGTAGAGAGCGTTGGGTAATTTTTTACCAATCAAACTTTGTTGACACCATTTTTCCAGGGATTCAGGTTCTTCTATTGGGGATATTATCTGAGTACTATTGTCACATTCAGCACTCAATAGTTCTACCTCAACTTCGGGTACATCTGGATGCAAAGAAGTGAAGCTATCCATCGCCTTATCCCAAACTCGAACGCACTCTCAGTCAAATAGATTGTAACCGTTCAGGGGGTGCGCCTGCGGCGCACCCCCTGAACGGTTACGATTTACTGCTTTAATGAAAGGAGATGAAGATTTTTCCGATTGAATCAGTAAAAAATCTACTATTACTTGACCTAGTTCGGGTATGTTATCGATGGCATAATGTAAACAAGCTGTAAAGCGATCTTCCTCTGCAAGTTCAGGCGGTAGCAAAAAAATGTTGTTCATAAGTTTTTCTACACTTTTATCCAAGTATCCAACTAATACCCAGTAACATCGTTTGATTACTTTATCATTTGGTTATTTTCAGTTTATCCTAGAACAAGCAGACTAAATACGCTCTATGCTCGACATTCCTCAACTCCTCGCACAAGAACTATCCCTCAACCTCTCCCAAGTCAACAACGCTCTGGAACTACTCGCCGAGGGTGCGACCATTCCCTTCATCGCACGCTACCGTAAAGAACGTACTGGCGCACTTGATGAAATCCAACTTCGCGACATCTCGGACAGACATACCTATCTGACGGAATTGGAAGAACGGAAAAAGACGATTTTGGATGCAATATCGTCGCAGGGGAAACTCACCGACGAACTAAAAGCCAAAATCGAATCCTGCTTGCAGAAAAACGAATTGGAAGATTTATATCTTCCCTACAAACCAAAGCGACGCACCCGCGCTACTATTGCTAGAGAAAAAGGTTTGGAACCTTTAGCAGAATTCATCAAATCTTTGAACAACCGCAATGCGAAACCTGTACCTTTGGAACCAGAAGCGGCGAAATATATTTCGGAAGAGAAAGGTGTCAAAACTGCCGAAGATGCGCTCAAAGGTGCTAATGATATTTTAGCAGAAGAAGTATCGGAAAAAGCGGAATTGCGTGCTTATCTGCGAGAATATCTGATGAATGAAGGCGTGTTCGTCTCGCAGATTAAAGAGGAGCATCCCGAAGGTAGTACTAAATTTGAAATGTATCGGAATTACCAGATTCCGGTGAAAAATATTGCACCGCACAATATGCTGGCATTACTGCGGGGTGAAAATGAAAAAATACTGGATTTAGATGTTTCCTTTGATGAATCAGCTGTATTGTATTATCTGGAATCGCAGGAAATTAAAACAAAAATTCCAGCCGTGAAAGAATTTTATCGGGAAATGCTGAAAGATGCGTTTAACCGTTTGATGAAAAATTCCCTCATTACGGAAGTGCGTACAGATAGAAAAGATTACGCCGATATTCAATCGATCGAAACTTTTGAAAGCAATCTGCGCGAGTTGTTGCTATCTGCACCGGCGGGAATGAAACCAACATTAGCGATCGATCCCGGTTTTCGGACTGGATGCAAAGTTGCGACACTTTCTGACACTGGTAAATTTTTGGAATATCAGGCAATTTTCCCCCACCAAGCCGCCGCACAACGCACGCAAGCTGCTAACACGCTGAAAAAGCTGATTGAAAAGTACGATATCCAGCTAATTGCGATCGGAAACGGTACAGCTTCTCGCGAAACAGATGAATTTGTTTCGGAAGTTTTAGCGACGATGGATCGCAAACCAATTAAACTCATGGTAAACGAGTCTGGTGCATCGATTTACTCTGCTTCTGATGTGGCGATCGCAGAATTCCCCGATCTCGATATTACCGTGCGCGGTGCGATTAGTATCGGTCGCCGTTTGCAAGACCCCTTGGCGGAATTGGTGAAGATAGATCCGAAATCAATTGGTGTCGGACAATATCAACACGATGTCGATCAAAAATTACTCAAGAAAAAGTTGGATGAAACCGTAGAAAGCTGCGTTAACTACGTTGGAGTAGACTTAAACACCGCATCGAAAGAACTCCTAACTTTTGTTTCTGGAATGACGCCAACTGTCGCCAAAAATGTCGTTACCTACCGCAACGAAAACGGCGCGTTTAAAAATCGCCGTCAACTGCTGAAAGTGGCAAAATTAGGGCCAAAAGCATTTGAACAAGCTGCTGGCTTTTTGCGTATTCGCGGCGGCGAAAACCCGTTGGATAATACCGCCGTGCATCCAGAAAGCTATAAAGTAGTGGAAGCGATCGCATCCGATCTTAACGTACCTTTGCATCAGGTAACGCAAATTCCTGAAAAGCTCAAATCCATCAACTTGAAAAAATACGTTACCGATACCGTTGGTTTACCTACACTGCGCGATATCATCGCCGAATTGGAAAAACCGGGACGAGATCCGCGTGCGGAATTCAAATATGCCACTTTCAAAGAAGGAATCAAAGAAATTTCCGACTTAAAAGTGGGGATGGAATTAGAAGGAATTGTTACCAACGTTGCTAATTTTGGCGCATTTGTCGATATCGGCGTGCATCAAGATGGTTTGGTGCATATTTCCCAACTTGCAGACAGATTTGTTAGCGATCCAAAAGAAATTGTCAAAGTCGGACAAGTCGTAAAAGTGCGAGTAATGGAAGTGAATGAAAAATTGAAGAGAATCAGCTTATCGATGCGATCGCAAAATTCAACGAATAACAATCCCAACACCAAAAATCGCCCCCGATAGAAAGGTATGTAGTTGCGCTTCAGCGCTCTTATTTAGTTGCAATAAACTACGTACCTAATTTCGCGCTTCAGCGCCTTATTCAGTGGCAATAAGAGCGCTAAAGCGCAACTACGTACCTAATTTCCCGCTTCAGCGCCTTATTCAGTGGCAATAAGAGCGCTAAAGCGCAACTACGTACCTAAGCGAGATCGCTTTCACGAACAATTCAGGCAATTAAGCCGTATTTTGAGGAGCAATGGTTACAAATGTGCTGTAGAGATTCAACTATAAATAAAACTAAATCCCTCACGAAATCGCCCGACCTGAAACTTTGCAATTATGCTGATAGCCTTGCTAATTCCGGACAACTACCAGCCTAAGTGCAAAGCGATTCAATCATTAACGAACAACGTACTGAGGAAGCAGGTGTAGCACATTACGCAGTACGCTATAGCCACCTAAATCCCACAAAAGGTAAGCTAAAAAACCAATCATTGCTAAGCGACCGTTCCAAATTTCTGCTTGCGGAGTAAATCCAAACAGAAAAGCATTGCGATCGACGCCATTGTATTCCTTAGCAACAGGAGGTAGCTCGGTAGAAGGACGACTTTCCATTGTTAACATTCCTTTACAAATCAATCACACTCTCATCCTAGCTAGCCGCTGATTGACTGCTGTCTGCCTATAGTCTCAAACTGCATACAGTACTAAAGCATGATGTCCCAGCTTTTTCGCCCAATGGTTGTATTACAAAAGGTTAATCAAACGATTAAATATGTCTTGAGATAGAGGAATTTATTTGTTTAGCATATTATTTGTTGCACGTTATTTAAATTTATACATATTTCTAAAAATTAGTTATAAAACCGACAAAATAATTATTATATTTGTCAACCGAGCGCCTGCATATAAACACATTAATAGAGCGTAAGATCGAAATAATAACATTTACCCTTAGTTGGGGTATAAAGCATTTAACAAGGATAACTATATGACAGCAACATTCGATCGAACTTCCGAAATTCAACTTCATAGCCAAGTTTCCAGCTTTTTGAAACAACCTAAAAAACTGTTAATTAATGGCAAATGGGTTGATGCTGCTAACGGTAAAACATTTCCCGTTTACAACCCCGCCACCGGAGAAGCGATCGCACAAGTTGCCGAAGGTACAGCCGAAGACATTAACCAAGCCATCAAAGCAGCACGCCAAGCTTTCGAGAATGGCCCTTGGTCAAGAATAACCGTTTCCGATCGCGGAAAATTAATTTGGAAACTAGCCGACTTACTCGAAGCAAATTTAGAAGAATTTGCCGAACTCGAATCGATCGATAACGGCAAACCGATCGGCGTTGCGCGAGTCGCCGACGTACCCCTCGCGATCGATTTATTCCGCTACATGGCAGGCTGGGCAACTAAAATTGAAGGCAGCACCATCCCCATTTCCGTACCTTACGATCCCGGCAGCAAATATTTTGCTTATACCCAACGGGAACCAGTGGGAGTAGTCGGACAAATTATTCCTTGGAATTTCCCCCTACTAATGGCAGCCTGGAAATTAGGCCCCGCACTTGCCGCTGGTTGTACGATCGTCTTAAAACCAGCCGAACAAACTCCTCTGTCAGCACTTCGCTTAGGCGAATTAATTTGTGAAGCTGGATTTCCCGATGGAGTAGTTAACATTATTCCAGGTTACGGTGAAACTGCTGGCGCTGCACTCGCCGCCCATCCCGATGTTGATAAAGTTGCTTTCACCGGTTCGACAGAAGTAGGCAAATTAATCGTCCAAGCAGCCGCCGGAAATCTCAAAAAAGTTTCCTTAGAATTAGGCGGTAAATCTCCCAACATCGTCTTCAAAGATAGCGATTTAGAAACAGCAATTCCCGGCGCAGCTAATGCGATTTTCTTCAATCACGGACAATGTTGCTGTGCTGGTTCGAGACTTTACGTAGAACAATCTATTTTCGATCGCGTTGTAGAAGGTGTTGCCGAACAAGGCAAGAAAATTAAAGTAGGCCCAGGTCTTGACCCCACAACCCAAATGGGGCCATTAGTTTCCGACGAACAACTCGATCGCGTTTGCGGCTATCTGCAATCCGGTTTATCTGAAGGTGCAACTGCTGTTATCGGCGGACAGCGAATTGGAGATAAAGGTTACTTTGTCGAACCGACAGTTTTAGTCAATACCAAACAAACAATGAAGGTAGTGCAAGAAGAAATCTTCGGCCCCGTTGTCACGGTATTACCATTCCAAGAAATCGACGAATTGGTGTCTATCGCTAACGATACCATCTACGGATTAGCTGCTGGCATTTGGACGAAAGATATCGCCAAAGCACACAATATAGCCAGCAAACTTCGCGCTGGTACTGTTTGGATTAACTGCTACAACATCTTCGATGCCGCTTTACCTTTTGGCGGTTACAAACAATCTGGATGGGGTCGCGACATGGGACGCGAAGCCCTGGAAAATTACACCGAAGTTAAGTCAGTTTGCGTGAGGTTGTAGTGAGAAACTGTTCGCAAACAAAAGATTAAGTAGGGTGCGTTAGGCGCTAGAGCGCCAGTCCAGTAGAATAAATTGACAAAAAGAACAACATAAGTGTTATGTAGGGGAGAAGCATTTGGGCGACAATTTACTACACAAAACCCAAGATTTTCTGTCCAAATGCTTCGCCCTGCCGTGGTCTCTTTTACTGGACTGGCGCTCTAGTTCCATAAAATAGCTTTAATCGTCAGGCAAGTTTCGCCGTAACGCACCAGATCCAAGAGATTGGTGCGTTACGCTTGAGCTAACGCACCCTACTTAATTAACATTTTCTTTACAAACAGTGTTTTAGATACCAAAAAGAAGCTATCCGAACGGGTGGGTTTATCCCGCTCTTACGATCGAGGAATAGGGCTCTTTCGGATTTATGGGGAAAAATGTTCGTAAATGTTACAGTTGATTGCGATCGCTGGGTTATGGCACGGAAACTAAATTATCGATCGAAAGTGTTGAAATTATCGCCCGTGCCTAACCCACCCTACCATTAGATAAGTTTCTATTATCACCACGAAAACGGGAGAGCCGAGTAGAATAGCTCTATGAAGTTTCAGTGGGACTCAGAGAAAGCGACTAGCAATGTTAAAAAGCATGGTGTATCTTTTGAAGAGGCTGTCACCGTCTTTGGAGATCCACTAGCTGTGACAATTTCTGACCCTGACCACTCGGTAGGGGAGTTCCGTTTTTTAACGATAGGTCACTCAAGTTTACAGCGCCTTTTGGTTGTGTCCCATACAGAACGAGAAGGTGAAGTGCGTTTAATCAGCGCCCGTTTAGCCACCCGACAAGAGAGAAGAAGTTATGAATCAGGAACCTGAAGCAAAAGTGGATGACGAAATGAGACCTGAATACGATTTTTCAGGTGGCGTTCGTGGCAAATACTATGAATCCTATATGCGATCGAGCAATGTTGTGATTCTCGATCCAGACGTAGCAGAAATATTTCGAGACTCAGCTTCCGTAAATGAAGCGTTGCGATTGCTTGCAAAAATTGCCAAGTCTGTCTCGGCCTAATTAACTGTTTCAAAATTATGCTGATGTCGGGGATTCACAAAAGTTTGTTTGCGCCAGCGCTGCGTAGCATTATCGCCCTTTCTTTTAGCTTGGGTTTAATTTAGGAAAACCAACATTTTTTCTCTTACAATATTATCCATCTTTATCATGGCAAGTTAGAACATTTTATCCCAAAGGTCGCAGAAATTCTACAACAGGATACGGGTATTGATGATGAACGAGGTTGTTGCGATCGATTTCTCTACCTATACAAACATTGTTGTGCTAACCGGGGCGGGAATTTCGGTAGCATCAGGACTCCCTACCTTTCGCGGATCTGGCAGTATAGGTGAAGAATCTTCTACAAAAAAATATACATCCGTCGAGGCAGTCGAACAAGACCCGGCTGGTTTGTGGCATTATTTTAGCAACTTCCGCATCACCGCCAGACAAGCTATCCCGAATGCAGCGCATCTCGCACTTGCGAATTTGGAACATCATCTTCGCGCCGACCGATCGTTCACTTTAATTACTCAGAATGTAGACGGACTGCATCAGCGTGCGGGGAGTCAAAATGTGATCGAATTGCATGGAAACGTACATAGAACAAAGTGTACAAATTCACAGTGTACTTTGGAACCTTACTCAGAGGAGAATCTGCATACAGACTCCATTCCTTCCTGTAAATTATGCGGACATCTGTTGCGCCCAGATATTGTATTGTTTGGGGAGTTCCTTTCACCATTAGCAGATTGGCAATCAAAGCGATCGCTCCGAGATTGCGACCTATTTCTTGCTGTTGGCACTTCCGGTTTAGTATTTCCTGCTGCTAACTTTGTCAGGTCAGCAGCTTACGTTGGCGCAAGAACAATTATGGTAAATCTCGAAGCGATCGATCCACCCAATCCATATTTCCAAGAAGAATATCTCGGACGTGCCGAAGAAATTTTACCACAACTGTTAGCGATCGGTAGGGATTAGGAAAAGGTGAAAAACTGTCCTAAAAAACCCGGTTTTTTATAAAAACCGGGTTTCTATTAGTTGTCCTCTACCTCCTCAAATGGTTACAAATCTAGTTCAATGTTTCCTAATTCTTGACGAATTCGTCGCATCCCAATTCCGTAAGCTAACACTTGCTTTAGTTCGCGATCGCTTTCTTCGAGAATCCACCGTGCTTGCCATTGTTGGGGTGGAATTATACCATATTTTTCAGGTATGACTACACCGTGATAAGCGTACACGCTAAATCCGTCCGTAAACTGAATTGCTGGCGTACCTTCTGCGTGAAGGCGTCGTTCGTTATCAAAACTAAGTTTTGACGGTCGATCGCAAACAAAGCAAGTTTTCTGCCAAGGGAAAATCCAACCGCATTCTTTCGCTACAGACTGAAGTGCTTCCCACTTGCCAGGGGAGTATTCGCAGTTTAACACTGAAATACAATAGTCAAAAGCACTAGCATACACTGCCCACAATTCGGGTTGTATGCAGTTATCATTTTGACTCGTCAGTTGGTTCCTCAGTTGCTTCCACAAAGAATTACCGAGTTGAATCCCCAGTTGTTTTGACAAAGGCGTCCAGAGATATCTTTTGAGCGGATCGATCGCTTCTAGTTCCAAATTATTCTCTACCAGGCTTCCCAATTGGCTACCCGGTGGAATGTCCAGTTGCTTCTCGATTTTACCCCTCAACAAACTTCCCAGGAAACGCCCCAATAAGGAGGGAGGCTTCTGCAAAGCTGCAAATGGGCTATCAAAAAATTGGATTTGAGGTTGACCGAGACCGATCGCACTGTAAACAGCTTGGATTGCTAACGCTGCTTTTTGACGATCGATCCTCTCTGTGGAAAGGGCGATCGCTCTCCACTTGTCACGGCTCGCTCCGATCGCAACTACTTGGTCAGGTGTAAGGTTTTCGATTTTAAATTTCAATATGCAGCCATCCGTATATTTTCAGCACAGTGGAACTATTCCCATCTTGAAATTGCCCCATTTTTCGAGCTTAACATCGGGGATATTGGTTTGCTGGAAACCAGGCTGGCCAAATTATAGAGGACTGTTGAAATAGTTTTCCCGATCGAGACACGCTTTGCCTACTTGCGTAATTTAAATAGAGCTATCTATATATATATATGGAGCTAAGACTACCAAAGCTTGAATTTAAATAACTGCGATCGCACAAACTAATACTGAACAAAACCAATAGGTGAATAACATATAACTGTAATGATCTGCTTTTGGTAAGCGGAAAGAAACAATTCGGGCTGCGATCGTGAAGCTGATCACCGCCAGCACAATATCGCACAGGATAACGTTCCAAGTTAAACCTGCTGGTACCATCAGTGCGAAATGTATCACGAAAGGTAATAGTCCAAAACCCGAAGTTAGTACGACTCGACTTGTTGTTTCTCCAAAGGCGATCGGGAAAGTATTTCGACCAATTGCGCGATCGCCGTCAATATCCCGAAGGTCTTGAATAGCAGCTAAAAACAGCCACACGCCAGCTACTACTAAGATCCACTGCCAAGCGATCGAGGTAATCGGAGTTACCAGTTGCCAAGCTGCTGCAAGTTGAGCTAATGCTCCTTCTCCCATAAAAAGATTTTTGGTAATCCAGTGCTTAGAGCCGCTACCTAAATTGTGCAGAAAAATACAACCTTGCCAAAGCAGCGCCCACTCTAAAACACCAAACCACCATCCCACCAATCCAAACAGCACCATACTCACGACTAACCGCACTTTTGCACCTAGAAGTGAAACAGAACCTTTCACCAACGGACGATGGGGTTTGTTAATTCGATCTTCTTCAATACCGACGATTTGGTTTGATATGCAAAACGGCACGATATACAGCCAAAAGTACACTATGCCCCGTCCCAATACCATCAGGAAATCAACTGCATTTGTTGGATGAGTTTTCCACGCCGCCATCATAAATAGAAGCCCAGGTACGATCGATGCTGAAATATCGCCACTGATGAATTGCCAACTCAGACATACTTCGTGCCGGAGGCTCCGGTAGATTTTCTTACTTAAGGCCAACAGGGATGATAACACGGTTGCTTTTACTGACAATTTTTTGTCCTCACACCATCAATACAGAAGATTCCGTATGGGCTTCGGCCATAGGATTACTCTGTCAATTTTTGTTTGTCGGTGATCTGCATCACTACACTTGGTCAATCATATCAGTAAAACTGCCATTTAGTAGATTTACGGTGAGGTATTTTTATTTAAATACCTTAACGTAACAAAACTTACAATAAGTTTTTTTAATAAAACCCTTTAGCAGGCAGGAAAAAAGCCGAGCGAAGATTTTTAAATTAATCGCTGTAAGCCTTGCCACGTATAAGTTTAAGCCAGAATGGAATGCGGAGTTATTTTTTTTACTGTCCGGGGTGTCCGAAGTCGATCGCACCAGACACGATCGAGAGATAATATCTGCTCAGCATTAAGTTTTACACAAAAAGGAAAAAAACCCCTTGAAACTACCTAATGGCCCCCAGACTCCACTTTGGCTAGAGACGCTTCAGTTTGTTCTCCGACCCATAGAATACTTAGAAGCGCGGCAAAAACGCTACGGTGATGCGTTCACGATCGGAAGCAATACGGATTCTCCAGTGGTGTACTTAAGTCACCCGCAAGCGATCGAAGAAATTTTCACTGCCGATCGTAATTTGTTTGATTCTGGGCGTGGAAACAAACCGCTTGCACAACCTCTTCTAGGTGAATATTCTTTAGCACTCCTAGATGGAGAGCCTCATCAACGGCAACGTCGTCTTCTCATACCTCCTTTTCATGGACAACGCATGAAAGCCTACAGTCAACTAATCAGCGATATAACCGCACAAGCAATTAGACAGTTGCCAATTGGAAAAGCTTTCCTAGTTCGTCCATTAATCGAAGAGATTTCTTTACGTGCAATCCTGCAAGCGGTTTTTGGCCTGCATCAGGGAGATCGATACGATCTTCTACGACAACTGCTCATTTCTTTCCTAGAATCAATAGGCTCACCCTTAACCGCAAGTATGCTTTTTTTTCCTTTCCTGCGACTGAACTTGGGAGCTGTGAGTCCTTGGGGAAAATTTGTCCAACTTCGTCAGCAAATCGATAGATTACTCTACAGCGAAATCCAATTGCGACGGCAGTTAATCGAAGAGGATCATCTGTCTAATACCATTAACGAACGTAACGATATCCTTAGCCTATTACTAATGGCGAGGGATGAAACAGGCCAGCCGATGACTGATGATGAGTTACGGGATGAATTAATAACCCTGTTGATAGCAGGCCACGATACCACTACAACAGCCATAACATGGGCTTTATACTGGATTCACTACCTTCCAGAAGTTCATAGCAAGCTGCTCGCCGAGATTGATACCGTTAACATTGATACAGATCGTAGCTCTATAGTCCGGCTTCCATATTTAACTGCGGTTTGTCAAGAAACTCTGCGAATCTACCCAGTTCTTTTGGCTCCTTCTAATCGCATTTTGAAAGCACCTTTGCAAATCATGGAGTACCAGTTTAATCCAGGAACGGTGTTAATACCTTGTATTTATTTAACCCACCACCGAGAAGATTTATACCCACAGTCAAAACATTTTATACCTGAACGCTTTTTAGAAAAACAATTTTCTCCCTATGAATATTTTCCTTTTGGAGGCGGCAACCGTGGCTGTATTGGTATGGCATTTGCCATGTTTGAAATAAAATTAATCTTAGCTGAAATCCTCCGTACTAATAACTTGGCTCTAAAAGATCCGAAGTCCCTCAAGCCTATTCGTCGTGGACTCACCCAAGCTCCTCCGGCTAGTTTGGAATTGGTAGTAACAAGTAAGCGTGAATCTCAAAAAGCTATAGCTACACTTTGACACGGCGATATGTTGCTATTTAACCAAATGAATAACTGAGAACCAAAAATGCACAAGTTCAAGATTTTATTCTACTTCTAACTTGTGATTTTTTATATGCCAGTAACCCAATTATTTTTCACATCTTCTCAATTAGGCAAGCTCAGCGTAAGCCACTTTTTGAGATTGTTGCTTGATCGGAATCGCAATTACAAACTCTGCTCCCTCGCCCGGTGCAGAAATACATTCAATCTTACCCCCGTGTTTCTCCACCACTATTTGGTAGCTAATCGACAAACCCAAGCCAGTACCCTTTCCCACAGGTTTAGTAGTAAAGAAAGGATTGAATAACTTAGATCTTACTTCTTCCGTCATTCCAAGGCCGTTATCCTTTATCCGAACTACGGCAAATTGAGAATTGGGGATAGAAGAATAGTTAGATCCTTCGTTATTATCGATTTCTAATGACCTATTTTCTAGTTCGGTGCGAATCCGAATTTCTTTCTCCTTAGAAACTCTTTCCTCTTCCATTGCATCAATGGCATTCGCTAACAGATTCATAAACACCTGATTCAACTGCCCTGCATAGCACTCAATTTTAGGCAAGTCGCCGTACTCTCTCACCACCCGAATTGCTTTTAACTCTCCGTGAGCTTTCAAACGATGCTGCAAAATCATCAACGTACTTTCTAATCCGTCGTGGATATTAACCCACTTAGCACCCGTATCATCAACTCGCGAGAAATTGCGTAACGACTGCATAATCTCCCGAATTCGCTCAGTCCCTACTTGCATTGAAGAAAGCATTTTCGGTAAGTCTTCCTTCAAGTATTCCAAGTCAATTGTTTCTATTTCCTCTTGAATTTCATCTGGTGGGTTGGGAAAGTAATGCTGGTAAAGATTCAAAAGATTTAGCAAACCTTGCACGTAGTTAGAAGTATGATGTAGATTGCCATTGATAAAGCTGACCGGGTTATTTACTTCATGTGCTACACCTGCAACCAACTGTCCCAAGCTAGATATCTTCTCAGTTTGCACCAATTGAGCCTGCGTTTGTTGCAACTTATACAGATATTGTTCTAACGCTTCGTTCTTTTCTTTTAACTGCGCTGCTGACTCTTGCAAAGCTTCATTTTTGCTATCCAACTCTTGATTCTTCGCTTCCAATTGTTGAGAGTAAGTTTGCAAATCTTTATAAAGCGTTGCATTCTCCAAAGAAATAGACGCTTGTGCAGCTAAAAGTTTTAATACAGACAATCGCGCTGGCGTAAAAGCACCCACAGCCAGATTATTTTCCACATACAGAATACCCGTAAATTTGCCTTGATAGGTAAGAGGCCAGCAAAAAATAGACTTCGGTTGAGCTTTCAGGATGTAAGGGTCGTTAGTAAATAGCCCCTCAACTGTGGCATTATTTAAAACTACAGTTTGTTGACTTCTTTCCACATAGTTAATAATTGATCCTGGCAAATCCGGACGCGACTCGATGGGAACTGATGGCAGTACGCGCACCTTACTTTTCTCAACCGAACCTTCAGCTACCAGCACCAATTTATTAGCTTTTGACAAAAACAAAAAACCTTTAGAAGCGCCAACATTTTCAAGGATAATCTGCATCAACTTGGAAAGTAACTTGTCAAGAACAATTTCCGAAGAAATCGCTTGCGATGCTTTCGTTACCGTAACCAAATCCAATGCGGCTGCACTTCCTCCCGTGGTACTGGAGGAAGTTGTTCGACTAATATCTATGTCGGGTGGTTCCCGTTTTATAATTTGAGAAAAGAACTGAGGATACCTTTCTTCTAAATCTTTGACTTTTGCTTTGGCTCCCCAGCGAATATAAGCATAGTAAGATTCTGTCAGATAGGTTTGAGCTATTCTTTCTCTACCGCAAGAGAAATGGAACTCTGCGGCTAGTTCATTGGCTAGAGCTTCTTCTTGGATGTATCCTTGTTCTTTAGCTCCTTTTATGGCACGATCGTAATATTCGATCGCTTTCTCATACTGCCTTAGTATTCGCGCTTTCTCTGCTTCTACAAGTTCGTACTTATGCTGATAGTTTGATGGAGCATAATGCGCCCATTTACTCATTTTTTTTTGGTTATATACTACTTTGCTAAAGTATTTTTTTTGTTCCACTTTTGAGACATTAAAATACTGGGAAAGAAGTATTAAAGAATAGTAGAAATTGTGGACAACAGATGTCATATTACCAAATCCACCTTCTTTATATTTTTCTGCTATTTTCGCTTGTTCAAGAGAACTATGATTGTTTCTAAATAAATAAAACAAAAAAGACTTTAATAAGTATAAATCAAATATAAATATCAGATTTTTACTCGCTTCTTTTTTTAAATTATCTTCATTATTTAGTTTAAAAAAAAACTCAGAATCGTATATATTCTCAATCCCTTCTTTCATTAAAGACAGAACACATTGATTCCATAATTTAGTGATATTAAAAGGAGATTCTTGTTTCAAACTCAGCATCATATCTTGATATTTTTTCTGTGCGTTAGCTAAAAATTCGAGATGATTACCAAGCAAGAATGAATATGTGCAATAGTTCATAGCACTATAACAAGCATATTCTGTATCTCCTACTTCAAGTCCAATTTGAATTTGCTCAAAGAATGGTTCGATTGTTGTTTTAGCGTGTTCTTTCCAGTGTCGGATTACGCCATTAAATAATACATATACTTTTGGTTTGAGTTCTCTAGCATTAAATCGCTCTACCAATCTCACAGCTAACTTCCCGTAACTATATCCCAAATCGATGTCTCCGAATGCTTCACAGATAAGTAAGCCATAAAAAACGTATGCGTAAGTGACTTGTGGTGAATTTCCATATTTAATACAAAGATTAACCATTTTAAAAACGATCAATGAAAAAAGATTAGGATTTGCAATAAAAGCAGCAGAAATGATAACTATTAAAATCCGCATGGCTGCCAATTTATAGCAATCTAGCATTTCTGGAAGCTCTAGCAACTCTTCTATTGGCTTTTTTCCTAATTTTATTTTTGTATGTAGTAAACCCACTATAACATTCAATTTACTTGGTTTTTTTTGCAAAGAAACTCCTAGCATCTTAAGAATTGGTAGCGCTGTATCTATTGCTGCTTGCATTTGATTTTGCGCTATATAAAACTGAATCTGCGTCTCATAAACAGGGACTTTTTCCAGCAATGTTTTAGCGCGTTCCAAGACAACATCAGACAATTGTTTGGCCCGATCGAAGTCAATATTGAGATACTCTGCTGCTGCTGTTTCCACATATAAATCTCGCGTCAATTCATACTTTGTATCCCAGCTATCTGGCGGAAGTAATTGCAAACCAACATTTAAATATTTAGCAGCAGCATCGTAAGCAGTTGCAGCTAAAGCTTTCTTCCCCGCCGTCAAGTTTAATTTAGCCAGTTCTTCTTTCTCTTCCTCTTCCGTGACGAATTCCACCCCTATATTGAGTTGGTTGACAATATCAAATATATTTTCCGATAAAGCAAACTTAGCCGTTTTTTGCAGCAGCAATTTTCCTATTTTTAAATGAGTAATTTTTCTTTCGGATTCCGGAATCAAAGAATATGCGGCTTGCTGTACTCGGTCATGTAAAAATTTGTAACTTACCTTTAAATCTTGAGTTTGCAAATACTTCTGTTCAAAATCATCAACAAACAACGGAATTTTATAATCAGACGAAAGCGGCAAAATTAGCCCAGCTTGCAACGCATCCCACAACTCATCAGCAGTAGTCAATAAAGATTTTTCATTAACGATCGCTAAATTATCCAAGTTAAACTTATTGCCAATACAAGCAGCTAATTTGACAACGTGCTGCGTAGTCTCAGGTAATTTTTGGATATTTCTAGCCACCAATTCAACCACATTGTAATCGGTAATGCCAAGTGCTTGAATTTTTTCAATATCCCACAACCAACGTCCTTCGCTAAAATCAAATGTTAGCAGCTTTTCCGAATACAAACTAGAAAGTACAGTTGTCAAAAAGAAAGGATTTCCTTGAGTCTTGTTGAAAACTAACTCAGCTAGCGGTACGATTCTTTCCGAGCCATTTAATTTTAATAGTGAAGATGCGACTGTTTCATTCAGCGTATCTGCTAGCAAATCTAAAACATTTCCCAAATTCAAAGCCTGTAAAACAATATTGTTAACTACTGCTCCAGCTTGTTGAATTTTCTCTATAGTTTGAATAGTGGCATGAGTCGGGCTAACTTCATTATCTCGATACGCCCCGATTAGCAATACATACTGATTTGCTGCATCGGTCATTATCAACTCAATTAATTTTAAAGAAGCTGAATCTGCCCACTGCAAGTCATCTAAAAATACGACAAGCGGATGTTCTTTTCGAGCAAAAACGCCAATAAACTTTTGAAATACGCCATTGAAACGATTTTGCGATTCCGTCGGCCCTAACTGCACTACCTCTGGCTGTTTCCCAATTATCCATTCTACTTCTGGAATTACATCAATAATAACTTGTCCGTTTTGTCCCAACGCTTGTAATAAATTTGATTTCCAATCAGCAATCTTCTCCTCAGTTTGCGTCGCCACTTGACGCATCAACTCCGAGAAAGCTTGAATGAGTGCCGAATAAGGAATATTTCGCTTAAACTGATCGAACTTACCGGAGATAAAATATCCCCTTTGCCGTACAATAGGTTTATGGACTTCGTTGACGACCGAAGTTTTGCCAATCCCGGAATAACCGGAAACGAGCATCATTTCGGTGTTACCTGCGGCGATGCGATCGAAAGTTTCTAATAATTGGGCAACTTCCTCTTCCCTGCCGTAAAGTTTTTGGGGAATCAGGAATTGACCCGATTTATCCATCTTTCCGGTAACGAAGTCAACAATTTCACCGCGCAAAGCTAATTGATTCAAACAAGTTTCTATATCTGCTTTTAACCCTAAAGCACTTTGATACCTATCCTCAGCGGTTTTCGCCATTAATTTCATCACTATCTCGGATACCGCCTGGGGAATTTCTGGGTTAACCTGATGGGGCGGTACAGGTGTTTTTGCAATATGGCAGTGTACCAATTCCAAGGGATCGTTGGTTTTAAAAGGTACTTCTCTCGTGAGGATTTCGTAGAATGTGACCCCCAGAGAATAAAAATCAGTGCGATAATCAACAGAGCGATTCATCCGCCCGGTTTGTTCCGGCGACATATAGATGAGAGTTCCTTCCAGTAAATCAGGATTGCCGATCGTAGGAGTTTCTCTGGATAACCGGGAGGCAATGCTAAAATCAATCAGTTTGGCAATCCACTTTTGGGTATCAATCAGAATATTTTGAGGTTTAATATCTTTATGAATAATATGATTTTGATGCAGCTCGTGAATAATTTCTGCTAGCTGACTGGCGAGAGATAAAAAGCTGAGTATAGATATTTTTTGCTCGCTTAACAATTGTTTAACCGAGATTCCCTGAAAATCTTCTAGTATTAAGGCCAAACCGTTTCTATAATTTTCTAAAGCTAATGGTTTGGCTATTCCTGGTATATTTAGTGGGGCAAGAATCTTATATTCATGCCGCAATCGCGAGATTTCTTCAAGGCTGGGGTACTCTGCCAGTAGAGTTTTTATAATTACTGAGGTTTGTGAAGATAGTTTAAGCCCACGATATATAACCGTTTTTACCCCTTCATGAATAGCTTCGGTAAGTTCGTACCCTAGAAGTTTTAACATGACGGCCATCCTCGTATTATTACGGAGAGCAGAGCATGAGTTTGTAACAGTACATAGTCAACCGGATAAATCCGGTCTTGCCGACAGTACAGTTAAAAAAGAAACCTTTTTCAGATTAGCTTTATTTCTGCCCGATTGCCAAGGATCGTCTTGCTTTCAATTCATCCCCCACCATGTAAAACATGGTGGGGGAATTCTTGCTCCATTTTTGTTAAATCTGAAATTACCCACTACTCAGTATCCACTCAAGGATACAAACCTCTGTCAGTCAGCGCCTGTGCAACGCGACCCACACCCAAAGTGTATGCCGCTAACCGCAAAGGTACTTGCCGCATTTTCGACTCTTTGGTGACTTGGTGATAAGCATATACCATCAAACCTTCCATTTCCCGATTAACCCGCTCTTCATCCCAGAAAACGTAGGAAAGACCCTGTACCCACTCCAAATAACTCACGACCACGCCGCCGGCGTTGGTCAGGATATCTGGCAGTACAGTTATACCTCGCGCCTCCAACGCCAAGTCTGCCATCAGCGTCACTGGGCCATTTGCTGCCTCTGCCACAATTTCGGCTTGCACTTCATGTACGTTGTCTTCGGTAATTTGATTTTCCAAAGCAGCCGGGATCAGGACATCGCAAGGCAAAGCCAGCAGTTCCGTATTTGTAATCGATTTCGATCCCGGAAAACCGACAATACTTCTGTGGTTTTGGGCAGCATACGCCTTCAGTGCGGGAATATCCAGCCCATTGGGATTGTATATCCCGCCAGACACATCGGAAACAGCCATAACTATAGCTCCAGCTTCGTGCAGCAATGAAGCTGCTGCGCCACCCACATTGCCAAAGCCTTGAATTACGACTCGCGTTCCGGCCAGCGTTTTGCCGCGATCGGCTAAAGCTTCCCGTACAATAATCATCACACCCCGTCCGGTCGCCATTTCCCGTCCCCTCGAACCACCGATCGAAATTGGCTTCCCGGTCACTATACCCGGTACGGCGTGACCGACATTCATCGAGTAAGTGTCCATCATCCAAGCCATTTCGCGGGCAGAAGTGCCGATGTCTGGGGCGGGAATATCTACGGAAGGCCCAATATCTTTAATTAATTCGCTCGTGTAACGGCGGGTAATTCGCTCTAACTCGCCGACACTATAACGTGCAGGGTCTAGCGCAATTCCTCCCTTAGCACCACCATAAGGAATTCCCACTAAAGCGCATTTCCAGGTCATCAGCATTGCCAGCGCCGATACCTCCCGCAGCGTCACAGCCGGGTGGTAACGGGTTCCGCCTTTATATGGCCCAAGAACATCGCAGTGCTGTACCCGATGTCCTGCCAAAACCTGCACTTGACCGTTATCCAGTTTGACGGGAATGGAAACGGTGACAACTTTGCGCGGGTGACTGAGAACTTCCAACAAACCTTGTTCCATCCGTAACTCTTTGGCTGCTTGTTCTAGGTAGCTACAAGCTTGGTCGAACGGACAAATATGGGCAGGGCTAGGAGTTTCAAGCGGCAGCGTTACTAAGTTCATATAGCTTTCTCTCGATCGCAGTATCTGTGTTAACTATGTTTCTATCCGTAGCCTAACCTCGAATTTCTGAAAAAATAGTGAATTTGTAAATTTCGTTACATTTTTATATTTATAGAAATGGTAACGAAGCAAAATGTCTCTGCCTTGCCATCTCCTCTTTCCAGCCTCCAATCCCTGCTCTTTGCGGTATAAGTTCGGAAAACAAATCGCGGGAATGTAAAATCTTACTACCAGCTTGCAACCACGCTCATAAATCATTTGACAAAAATGATTTATTGTGGTAAAGGGGGTGCCTACGAACAGCTTTTGATTGGCTTTCCCAGAGGACATCTGTCTAGATATGGCAAAACGCTACGTCCGAGTTCAAACTGCAAAAGGACAGATTTACTACGGTTTATTAGAGTTAAACCGCAGCGTTACTGTGCTTGATGCGCCACCCTGGTTGCAAGGACAACCGACAGATTCGGAGTTAAAACCGGACACTTATCAAATTTTGGCTCCTTGCGCTCCCTCTAAAGTGGTGGCAGTGGGGAAAAATTACGCAGCTCACGCCAATGAAATGGGATCGGATGTCCCCACAGAACCGCTATTATTTCTCAAGCCTTCGACAGCAATTATTCCAACCGATGCGCCTATATGGTATCCTCCCCAGTCGCAGCGGGTGGATTACGAAGGGGAATTGGCGTTGGTAATTGGCGAACGCTGTACTGACTGTACGCCAGCGCAGGCGCAAGCAAAAATTTGGGGATATACGATCGCCAACGATGTGACAGCACGAGATTTACAAAAGCGCGA
Organism: Aerosakkonema sp. BLCC-F183; assembly: GCF_041929145.1. Classification (NCBI taxonomy): domain Bacteria; kingdom Bacillati; phylum Cyanobacteriota; class Cyanophyceae; order Aerosakkonematales; family Aerosakkonemataceae; genus Aerosakkonema; species Aerosakkonema sp. BLCC-F183. Next base: position 24,577 of record NZ_JBHFNU010000057.1, read on the forward strand.
CGGTCAATGGACAAGGGCGAAAGGTTTCGATACATTCTGTCCCTTGGGCCCGTGGATAGTCCGAGAATTGAGTCCGGGTGCCCAATTACAAACCTTTTTAAATGATGACCCCCAGCCAGTCCAATCTGACCAGATCGATCGCATGGTTTTTTCACCCGATCGACTCGTATCCTATATCAGTCAGGTCATGACTCTGCTACCTGGGGATGTAGTGTTGACAGGAACGCCCGCCGGTATTGGGCCAATGCAGGTAGGCGATCGCGTCCGCATTGAAATCGAAGGGATCGGTTATTTGGAAAATTCAGTCATTGCAAGACCGTTACCGGAAAAACCACATTCTTAAATCCATTGACTATTTTCCGCAAATCAAATCAACCGCAGGCTTGTATTGACGGGAATCAGCTACAAGCCAGACTTTTCCATCTGGACTGACAGTAAATCCTGTCGCCTCTTGAATTGAGTAATTCGATCGCAAAGGATTGCTAGTTTCTAGTTCTCGGTTTCTGCTACTTTGTAACTGACCCACAGTTCTTAGCTGCGCTACTTCGTAAGGCATCAGGATATTATATGGCGTTTCCGATAAACCGCCATTACCAGTTACGACAAAGCGTCCTTGTTGACGGTTGTGCCGAGTCAGGCAACTACTGGCTACGACTGGTGCTTCCTCAAGAAAGTTACTCCCAGAAACGATCGGGATATGCTGTTCCTCTAAATTGGGATTGGATATATCCACCGTACCGCTCAACCCCAGTTGGGAAGAAGCAGTGATATCGCTATCCAAGGAAAGAAAAACCCCTTGCGTATTAATTTGAATGTTGCCACCTTGTCCCTGCACGGCATTAGCAACAATATCGCTATTTTCTAGAGCCGCTAAGGTATTGGTAGCGATCGAGATATTGCCTCCGGTAGCCGTCCCTGTAGCGTTAGTAGTGATTTGGCTATTCCGACGCATCAGTAGCGAATCGGTATTGAGAGTAATATTACCTCGATCGCCAGCTGCCACTTCCGATCGCAAACTACCTCCTCGATCGAGTTGAATGCGATTCGCACTCACCTGCAAGTTACCCGCATTACCGCCTCCACTATTGCTCACCGAGATTTCCCCACCATTGCGAACGTCGATGGTACTCGCAATTAAATTAACCGAACCAGCATTAGCATGAGTAGTAGAAGCAGCGCTAATACTGCTGGGTAGTTGACTACCATCAGGTAACGTTGGGGAAATTCCCTCTACATCAATCTCACTTACTCGCAAGTTAATATTGCCAGCATCTCCATTTCCTTGCGTCGAAGAAGTTATTTGTCCGCCATTGAAAACCCGCAAACTAGAAGACTCCAACCTGATATTCCCACCTTCACCAGTTGCACCCTCAGCTACCGCAACTGTGATCCCACTAATTGTATTGCTAACACTATCGATCGCCGGATCGCTAACGGCTATTTCGGTAGCGCGAATTTCGATATTCCCCGCCTTACCAGTACCACCTAAAGCACTAGAAATCGCACCGCCATTGAACAGGCGCAGTACTTGGGTATCGATCGAGATATTTCCACCTTCACCTTCTGCAAAAGGTTGAATCGAACTGATCGCCGCACCTGTCAGTCCAGCAGGTGTAACTCCCGAAATTTCCAGACTCTCAGCCGCCCGAATCGATATGTCCCCGGCTTTTCCCGTCGTAATGAGCGCGGGCAAACCGGGAACACCGAAACCCAACATATCGGTACTGATCCGACCACCATCAATCAATCGAACTCGTTGCGCCTCGATAGTTATCTTCCCACTCTCATTTCTGTTGCCACTGCTAACTAAAGTGGTAATAGCACTAGGACTGGGATAGGAAATTGGAAATAGATTGTATCCGCTGACTTCTACATCGGAGGCTCGCACGGTAATATTTCCACTCCGAGAGTCCTCGACCGGGATCGGAAGTAAAGTTACGGGGTCAAAGCTACCGTTAATAATCGACTGAAGCCAACTTCCATTAGCGATCCGCAAACGTTGGGTTTCGATCGTAATATCTCCCGCTTTCGCCCCACTGCCAACTACGCTGGTAAATATGCCAGGGAAAGGATAATTTTCTACCGCAGAGACTCCCAATAAATCGACAAATTCAGTGGTTTTGACGGTAATCTCTTCTCCCTGCCCAAATGCACTGGTCGCAGTAAAGATTACCGAACCATCTTGAAGCGTAAGTCCTCGCGCCCGAATGTTAATTGCTCCCCCATTAATTCCACTGGTATCAATTTGTGAGGATTGCCGCAGGGAAATCGTTCCCCAGTCAGCAGTATCGGCAGCGCTAGCTAATTCCATTCTGCCTCGATCGCCAATTGACACCTCCGCATTTCGCACCGCCCACAATTCCACTCGCCCATCGGGAACAGCCAAAGTTGCGCTATCCACATCGATCTGACTCCCTACCAGTGCCAAGGTTTGCGCCTGGAATAATTGCTGGGGTCGGAAAAAAAAGTTGGCGGCTGGAACTCCAATAAATTGAATCGCTCCGGCATTCGAGCCGAGTTGCAATCCCACTGGAGTATTGACGCTCAACAACGGCGGCGTTTCTGGATTGCTGGCGCTGTAGAAAGTGCGATCGGAGAACTTGATGCTCTGTGCAGTGGAAGCAATAAAAGAACCACCAATATTCAAGCTTGCATTTGCACCGAAAATAATTCCATTCGGATTGATTAAAAATAAGCTGGTACTACCGTTAACTTTAATCGCTCCATCAATATTAGATATTCGATCGCCCGTGACGCGAGTCAGAATATTTTGCACGTCGAGAGCCTGATTAAAAAAAGCTTCTTTACCTGTCGGAATCGATAATTCTTGAAAGCTGTGAAACAAATTGCCGCCAGCACGAGTACCACCCTCAATGGTAAATATATCGCCGTTGCTGGTAACGGTAGAATTAACGGGTAAAGTAGCATCTGGTACGATCTGACCGCTAACTGGCGCATCAATAAAAAGCATTATTGGCAATACTAACAGCGAAGTAAATTTCATAAAAACGTTCCTTACCCTGGATTGTTTTGAGAAACCGAAATAGATTATCGCAGACAAAGAAATTATTGGCTACAAGTTAATTCTGTAGGAGAAGCCATTTCACTTTTTGCTACCACTAAGGCTAATTTTCCATCTGGGGTAAACGCCCATCCCGTTGCTTCTTGAATAGAAGAATTTGTCGGCAAGGAATTGGTAGACTCTATTGATTGATTTCTGGGAATTTGTAACTGCCTGACAGGTATTAGCTGTACTACCTCATAAGGCATCAACAAATTATCTGGTGATTCTGACAAGCCGCCATTACCAGTAACGACAAACCTTCCTCGCTGAAGGTTGCGCCTGGTCAGGCAACTACTGGCAATTGTTTGGCCTTCCTTTAGAAAATTACTCGTGGATGTTACGAGAACTTCTTTTTGCTCTAAATTGGGAGTAGAAATATCGACGATGCCACTTACTCCTAGTTGGGAAGAAGCAGTAATGTTGCTATCAAAAGAGCGAAAAATACCTTGAGTCGCAATTTCAATATTACCGCCTCGACCTTGCACGGCATTGGCAGTGATGTTGCTATTTTCTAAATTGGCGATCGTGGCAGCATTGAGGGCAATATTGCCGCCATTGCCACTACCACCTGCCTCTGCACTGATAAAGCTACCGTGACGCATCTGCAAAGAATTTGATACTTGAAGGTTAATATTGCCCCCTTCACCCGATCGCGTAGATGCCGAAATGTTTCCGCCATTGTTCAGGTGTATCTTACCAGCATTGATATTGAGGATACCAGCTTGACCAGAACCATTATTTTGGACGAAAACCGTTGCACCATCAGTGACATTGAGGACTGGAGTGTTAATTGTGGTAGTACCTGAATTAGCGTTGGAAGGTTGATTAGCAGAAGGAACAACAGCAGTACCGATATAACTTCGGGTACTTCCAATTTTGACCCCGATCGCTTCGATCGATTCAGAGGCATTAATAGTAAGCGAGCCTGCATCTCCCAAAAATATGCTAGAAGCAGATACTCTTCCACCATATCGAACTGACAGCGTGCGGGTATCAATTGTCAGACTTCCGGCATTGCCAGTCCCGAAGGTGGCAGCAGATAGCAGGCTAAAATACAAACCTCTTGGCGCTTCCAAGCTGTTTATTTCAATCGTATCTGCCTTCACTTCGACATCGCCGCCATTGCCGCTTCCATAAGGTCTTGCTGCCACGTTAGCACCCCCCGAAATCGATAGGTTTCGCGTAGAAATGGTCAGATCTCCACCTTTTCCATCTCCATTGGAAGCGGCTAAAAGCAAGCTAATTCCTCGAAAAGCATTCGGATCTCCGGGTGTATAACCGTTTACTTGCACGTCATCGGCATTGATGATGATGTTGCCACCTGGCGCAGCACTAAAGGTTCGGTTGAGAATAAAACCTCCCCGATCGATACTTAATTGTGGGCTGTTGATAATAATGTTTCCAGCTGCGCCATTCGATATGGTTTCATCGATCAAACTGCTGGAACTATTATTATCAGAAGTTTTTCCGACTACTTGCACGGAATTGCTGGCATTGATAGCCAAATTGCCTGCGGTGCGATCGCCTTGATTTTGTACTAATACGATCGAGCCATCCGAGATCCTAATTTGTTGCCCTTGAATGGCGATCGAACCTGGATTGATACCAGCAACGGAAACTAAAGCGCGTCCATTGAGATCGATATTTCCAAAGTTAGAAATATTAGGATAGCTAATAGCAAATCCTGCGGGAATGGCATTTAGATCGGCACTTCCGACCGCAACACTTCCTAACTCAATCCGTCCTCCTGGTGCCGAGAGTAACCCGCCATTCAAAGCCAGATTACCACCAACCAAGGCTAGGGTTTTCCCTGGTTGCACCTGTAATCCAGCCGTAGCGCCGTTTAATCCCGAAACGCGAGCAGTATCGCTTAACTGTGCTTTGTGTCCCGTTCCTTGGACGGCGATCGCTCCCGGATTGCTACCAAATTGTAAGCCGATCGGTGTGCCGATCGTAAGTAAAGGAGGAGCTTGAGGATCGCTAGCACTGAAAAAAGCGCGATCGGCAAAGTTAATTCGATCGGCTGTAGTCGCCACAAATGAACCTTTGAGATCTAGTCTCGCTCCTGCACCGAAAATAATCCCGTTAGGATTGAGCAAAAATAGATTGGCATTCCCTAATACACCTAAAATACCGTTGATGTTAGAGGGATTGTTACCTATTATCCTGGTAAAAATATTGATAATCCCTTCCGGGTTACTGAAATAAACGCTGCGACCAGACTCGATATTAAATTCTTGAAAACTGTGGAACAAATTGCTCCCGCGAATCGTACCGCCATCGACGCGATCGGTATTAGTTTCGACATTTGGCGTGACCGTAGTTCCGACCGTGCGATCGGGTGTTATTTGACCATAACTTGGTAGCGCGATCGCCATTTCCACTGACAACAGACAAAACCAAATTAAGCGCAATTTAGTTAATTTCATAATAGTGTTACTTCCCCTAAAATCTAAGTTTTTCAAATCCTGAATTGACGGCAAAAGGCAAATCGATTAACTGCTACAAGTTAAATCTGTAGGAGAAGTAATCTTATCTTTATCTACTAACAGTGCTACTTTTCCATCGGAAGTAAAGTTAAATCCCGTCGCTTCTTGAATTCGATTAGTAAGTTGTCTGGAATTGGTTGTTTCGAGCGAGCTATTTTCTCTTTGGCGTAACTGGCTTATTGACCTCACTTGCACTGTTTCATAAGGCATCAGCAAATTATCCGGTGTTTCGGATAGACCTCCATTACCAGTAACGACAAAACGGCCTTGTTGAGCGTTGCGCTGATTCAAACAACTGCTGGCTATTACTGGTGCTTGGTTGACAAAGGTATTGCTGGGAAGAACTACCAAATTTTGGGCGTGCAAGTTGAGATTTGAAATACTAACCGTGCCGCTGACCCCCAGTTGAGAAGAAGCAGTGATATCGCTGTCGGGAGCAAGAAAAATACCTTCGGTGTTAATTTGAATGTTGCCACCTTTGCCTTGGAAGGCGTTGGCAGTGATGCCGCTGTTTTCTAACCCAACAATGATGGGGGAATTGATGGCGATGTTGCCGCCATTGCCAGTGCCTCCAGCGGTGGCGATAGCATTGCTACCGTGACGTAAGATTAACGCATTGGATTGCAGATTAATGCTACCCCCTTGCCCGGAGTTCGTGGTTGCCGAAATTGTTCCAGATCGATCGAGGGCGATCGTATCTGCATTGATGTCGAGGTTTCCGGCATCACCAACCCCTTGGTGGTTGACTCGCACCACTCCCCCATCGGTAATGTCCAAGCGTGGGGTATTAACAATCAGGTCACCTGAATTGCCCGTGGGCAGAGCTGGTAGTCCGAATGCTTGCTGAAAGACTAAAGGTAGCACCGTCGCACTGGCAGAAATGTTGCTGGGCTTACCCGAAGCACCACTCACGCCACTGACGGTAATTTGCTCTGAAACATTGACCCGCAGGGTTCCGGCATCGCCCTGACCCAGAGTGGTAGCTGTGACACCTGCGCCATTCTGCACACTCAGTCTAGGCGTATTGATGGTGACTTTTCCTGCATTCCCCCGGTTGAAGCTGACCGCTCCGAGCAAGCTGGCACTGAAGGTGATGGGAGTTTCTCCAGTCAGTTCAATGGACTCAGAGGCATTGATAATCACATTTCCCGTTGCTCCAGTACCCCGAGTGAGACTCGATATCGCGCCACCTTCTTGCAGGCTCAATTGCCGGGTCGTGATTTGAACATCACCTGCCCTTCCAGCACTAAAGGTTTCCGAATCGATCCAACTGAAGGTCGTCGTCGGTTTCAGGGCTGAAAACCCAGAGATTTGAATCGAATCTGCCGCAACTGAGTTGTTTCCTCCCGTTCCAGATCCAAAAGTACGAGTACTAATTTTTCCCCCATCTTGGACCAGTAATCGTGGTGCAGTAATCACCAGATTGCCGCCAGCCCCCGTGATTGTATCCGCAACCAATAGGTTTTGAGTAAATCCATTGATACCCACCCCTCGCATTTCCAAGAAATCACTGGCATTGACCGTAATACCCCCGGAACCTCGATCTCCTTGGTTGATTAACAATGCTACAGACCCCTGATTGACGCTAATATTTTTGCCTTGGAAGTGAATCGAACCCGCAGGCGCACCACTAGCATCGGCAAGGGCTTGACGCGAAAACCGGATATCGCCGTACTGTGGCGTGCTGTAGTCAAAATTCCAGCCAGGAGATGCCGTGCTGAGATTAACGGTTCCAGATCTGGCGCTACCGAGTTCTATGTGACCTGATGGGGCGGTCAGAATGCCACCCTCTAAGGCAATATCTCCCCCCACGAGTGCGAGGATTTTGCCGGGAGCAACTCCCAAGCCGCTGGGAGTTGTACCCATCTGAAGCGGGGCATTTCCCTCAATCAAGCGGTGTCCGGTATTTTGGACGGTAATTATTCCTGGTGTTTGTCCCATTTGCAAACCAATTGGCACGCTCACAGTCAATAACGCTGTCTCGCTTGGATTGGTAGCACTAAATTCTACCCCGTCGGCAAATTTGATACTGCTCGCAGTGGTGCCGATAAACGAACCATTGAGGTCTAATCGAGCATTTGGGCCAAAAATAATGCCATTGGGGTTGAGTAAGAATAGGTTGGCATTACCTAATACTCCCAAAATGCCGTTGATATTAGAGGGATTATTGGCAGTAATTCTACTGAATATGTTGGTAATTCCTTCTGGGTTGGTGAAGTATACCGCTCGTCCGTTTTGGATGTTGAATTCGCTGAAGCTGTGAAACAGGTTGCTGTCGCGAATTGTACCGCCGTCGATGCGATCGCTCGGTGTGCCGTTAATCTGGAGTTCCCTTTTGACAAAAAGGGGGAAGGTATGCTGGGCTTGGCTTTAAGGGTTCAAGCTCGGCCAATTACATGGGTACACTACAACCCAACTCCCAGCAAATCCAAAGCTGTTTGTTGCAGAGGAGTAGGCTGGGTA
>NZ_JBHFNU010000058.1:0-53670 GCF_041929145.1 Aerosakkonema sp. BLCC-F183
CCATAAGCTAATCATCTCAAAAATAAAGAAAAGCTTAAATTACATGGGTACAACTTGACCGAACGATAATCTTTACATCCATTTCTGGGTAAGGGTTTTAGTCTTCTGGAGTTCCCCGCAGCGCGGGGAACTCCAGGTTAAGTTTGGAAAACCCCACCCCCAGCCCCTCCCCGTCTACGGGGAGGGGAGGAAAACGATTACGGCTTGTGCTTTACCATATAAGGTGAATTGGGTATAAATTAAACATAGGGTCTTGGCTAATAATAGAAATATTTTCTACTATAGCTTGTGCAATTAATAATCGATCGAAAGGATCGTTATGATAAAAATTTAAGTGCGAAATTACTTTTAAATGGCTAAGCTTTATATTTAGCAATTCAAAATCTTTCAGCTTGATTTTTTCTTGAATATAATCGTCCAAACCGACAGATAAAGTAAGTTTTCCTTTACTTTGTTTAATTGCCATTTCCCAAACACTTGCCACACTAATATATTTTATATTGTCTATATCTTCAATTAAATTTCGGGCTGTATCGCTAAGTTTTATATCCCCAGAAAAAAACCAAATTATTACATGAGTGTCTAATAAAAGTTGCATTGTTAATCTTCAAATCCTTCTAATGGTGCATCAAAATCATCAGAAATAGAGATGATTCCTTTATCCGTGCCAAATAAAGGAGGACGTTGAGGTTTTGGCTGAAGTGAAACTAATTTTAATAATGGTTGCTGATTTTCTGTAATAATGATTTCTTCTCCATTTAAAGCTAAATGGAATAATTCTGATATTTTGGAAATTGCTTGTGTGATTTCTACGGAAGACATAGCGAACCTATTGAAATGCTATTTTTCGGTAATTATAGCATATAAAATGCCGTTAGGTAGGCTTCGCGTGAAACGAAGCGAGATCCTATCGTACCTCATCCAACCTTTACCAAAAAGCGCTATTCTCAACCATAGCTTGTAGGGTGCGTCAGATTGTTAAGTTAATTATCCGAGGGATAACTTTTTTTGCTTTGATGAAAACTATCGGGACAGACGATCGCACTCTCCACAGCTAGGCGATCGCACTCACTTACGCGAACAGAAATTACAAGTTACAATGGATAACTGATATTGCCTCGCTACAAAAGCAGTTTTATGATATAATTGCGTTATCCCATGTTTGAGGAGAGTCAATTATGCAAGCCTTTGAAGTAATGGGAACAATTGATGAAAAAGGTCAATTGATTTTAGATAGCCATCTCAATATTCCTGCACCAAGTCGCGTGAAAGTAATTGTTTTAGTAAGTAATGAAGATGAGTACGATATTGACGATCCTCCTGTGGAAGAAATTAAAGCGAGTTTAAAACGTGCTTTACAAGAAGTAAAAGCAGGACAAACGCGACCTATTTCTGAATTATGGAATAGAATCGATGGCTAATAATTTCAATCAAATTTCAGTTAGATTCGCTAATGAATTTGAAAAGGAGTTGTATCGGTTATCAAAAAAATATCGCAATATTCGGGCTGATGTTGAACCGATAATTGCGGAAGTTCAGAAAGGAAATTTTGTTGGCGATCGCTTATCTGGATTTGGTGCAGATTATTTTGTTTATAAAGTGAGAGCTAAAAATAGTAATATTCAAAAAGGTAAAAGTGCAGGGTATAGGTTAATTTATTTAGTTGAATCAGAAAGCAACGTTTTATTGCTGACTATTTACAGTAAATCAGAACGAGAAGATATTACAGTTGATGAGATTAATTCTATTTTAGCTGAGTTTTATGGGGATTAGTAACTAAGCGATCGCACTTGCATCATTGTCACTACGGCCTCAGTATTGCCCCAATTGCATCAATCCAATCATCATTTTCCCTATACGCTTCTCTGTACGCTTGCAAAACTTGAGCGGGGTTATATCTTCTACTACCAGATCTATTTCCAGGGCGAATTAGTTGATTGATTCGTTCGTGAATTCCACCACTACCCATTCTTCTACTGTGTTGTTCTCTTGTCAGGAGTACGGCAGGCATATCATTTCCATTCATTCCAAATAATCTAGCAAAACGTCGCTCTATCAGATGGTGAGCCTGAACATTTTGTCCTTGGAATTCTCGCCGTAGCCAAGCTTGTCGTTGTGGATGATTTGCCAGCGCACTGTAAGGGCCAATAATACTACCTCTGCTGGAACGATAAATACCCTTTTCTTCATCCAGCCATTGCCCTCTACTGCTTCTAGGTACTCTTCCCACCCATGCTGGTAAACTTCGGCGAGGTCTTCTAGCTAAAAGAGTTTCTGAGTTTGAAAATAAGTGCGATTCTGGATGGCTTGTATTTGTGGTATTGCTAAATTTAGCGGCTTGTGTTTCGCTGCCAAATAACAGACACGAAGCTGCTAAGAGTATTACTGTAGTTGAACGAAAGACAGATTTTTTCATCAGTTCCTCTCAAGAGAATTTAACTTCAACGATAATTTCCCGGCGCGGCTGACCACCACCTTCAACAATTAGTTCAACATTACCGCGTCCACCGCGACCGGGTTGGATTAAATCGTAGCGAGAAGTAACTTCACCAAAGGCTGTACGATAGTTTTGAAAACAAACATTTCGGCTCCCAGTTGCATCAGGGAAACTATCTCCTTCCCAACTACACCAATCATCAAATTGAGAATTTACAGGGAAAAGTGAATCCGCAACCTGATTAGGAGAAAGTCCCTGTTTGGCTAGCACTTGACTGGCAACGTGAATGCCTGCCATTGTAGGGCCAGTAATTTTAGCAGTGCTAGTTTCACCTTGATACTTTTGAACAAAACCGAAACCTACATTTGGCCCCCATTTATCTTGTCTTTGTTGCCCCCAGATAATATTGGTTTGAGCGCGTGCAAGTTCGGTTTTATTTTCTCTGAATTGACGCTCAACGAAATCCTTGTCGGCTAGTTGAATTGCCAAAAGTTCTTCTTCAGAAGGGCCAAATTCGTCGGATAATGCACCTCGAATAATTCTGCCAGCAGCAAAGCGCAATAAGCCACCAAAAACAGCACGGGATGTTAATGCGCGAAGAATAAGGCCAATAACAAATGCTTCTGCTGGTTTGGGGAAAAATATACCAGAGGTAGCTGCCACAGAAGCACCACCCAAAATAGCTAACTTAGTAAATTTGCGTCGGCTGATACTCATAATTACTGCCTGCGACCGGGAGATGAGGAAATAGGCTCAAGTAAAGCTTGAACAAACGAAACTTTTATACTATAAATTTGAGGAGTTTCTATGGCGACACTGCTTACCCTGCTGACATCCAATATTACAAGGGATTTTTCGCCTACGGACAGCGTTCTAGAAGTAGCCATATTTCCATCCAGATAAACGTTTACAGTTGCTTGTTCATTAGCCCTTTGGTCATCAGCAATACCAAAAGCTAGACGAAGAGTTTTAAACCTTGGTTGAGATCCAGCAGGTCTAATCCTACAGGTAAGTAATAAGTCTGACTTTTCACCATACCCATTATTATTTCTAAAATAAAAAATTTCGGTAAATACCTGTCTACCTATAGAAATATCCTGCTGACTGCTGTCCATTATAGATCCGCGCCGAACGCAACCAGTTGAAAATAGAGAAGTGGTGCGCTGCTGTCCTTGTGCTACTTGCCAAGCCGAACCCGCAAAAACTAGGCATATTGCCCCAATTGCGGCAAATTTACGAATAAATTTCATTTTTTCCTTGGTATCTAGCGCTTGCGGTGTTTTACTTAACAAAGTAGAACTTTATCCAGATCGGTAAAATGTCATTTGTCTTATAGTAAATGCCTTGTGCTAAATGCTACCAACTGAAAAAAACAGATTCGATCGGATTTTTATAACAAATTTTTAAGTAAAGCCCAGAAAAAACCTGATTTTCTTGGTTTATACTGAGCTAGAATGCCCAAAATCGTTATTATACCTGACTTTTATGACTATTACGGAAATTTTACAATTTGTAGATCGAATAGTCGAGAAACAAACGGGACAACACCTAGACGATCTGCAAAAAACTGTCATTCAAGGAGTTTGGCAAGGGAAAAGTTACAATCAAATTGCAGATGAATCTGGGTATGATAAAAACTATGTTGGAGATGTTAGTCGTAAGTTATTTAAGATTTTATCCGAACAGCTTAATGAAGATATCAATAAATCTAATTTTTCTTGGACATTAGAAAGAGCTATAAATTCTCCTCAGTTTGTTGTTGGTGTAAATACTAATATTAGTTATTGTCCGTTTTATCCTCCAGCAGAGCAAAATCAATCTATCAATAAGGAAGAGAAAACGACCAAAAAGACAGTGTATCACGATTTAATCCTAGCGCCTAAGATAATTCATTTTTGCGATCGCACTCTCGAACTCCAAACCCTATCCCACTGGTTAACCACTCAAAACCCCCGTCTCATCTCCGTTTTAGGACTCAGTGGTATTGGGAAAACCACCTTAGTTAAACAGTTTGTTGACCTAAATTTACAACTATTTGATATAATCATCTGGAAAAGCATCAAACTCTCCCCATCTTTAGATACCATTATTACTGAAATTTTCGCACTGATTAATTACGAACCTATTCAAACTGACAATAAATTAACCCAACTATTCAATCTTTTACGCCAGCAAAGATGTTTAATTATCCTTGATGATGTGCAAGAGTTATTTACCAGCGGACAATTCGCGGGACAGTACAAAACTGAATATAAAGACTACAAAACCTTTTTCACAAGGATGACAGAGATCGAGCATCAAAGCACTTTAATCTTAATCGGTCAAGAACAATGCCAAGAAATGATTTGCTTAGATGAGGAATTGTATCCTGTTAAGTGTTTGGAATTAGGAGGCTTAGGCGATACCGAAATCCTGAATAATCTGGGATTGAAGGATGATGAAACCTGGCCAAAGCTGCTGGAATTATATGAAGGAAACCCAGTTTATTTAAAGGATATTGCCAGCTTAGTTAGAAATATTTTTTTAGGAAAAGTGTCTGAGTTTTTAACGGAGGACAGTTTACTCTTGACCGAAGATATTAAATATCGTTTAAAGGAATTATTCGATAGATTATCCCCTATAGAACAACAAATTGTTGTAGAATTAAGTAAGTGCGATCGACCCGTGTCAAGAGAAGATTTAAGACAAGTTTTATCTTTGTCATCAATGGACTTGATTAACGGTTTACAATCTTTGAGTAAACGCTATTTACTCAAAACAATAGAATGTGATAAAATATCATTTATATTAACTCCTGTTTTTCGAGAATATGTGAGAACTTGCCTGCCGCCGTCTTAAGGTGAGTATCTAAGCCCCAAAAAATCATGAAAACAGACAGCATCTTCTATCAAATATTTCAGAGTTTACCCAGCATCTTCTTTGAACTAATCGGTCAGCCGACATCAGAAGCAAGCGGCTACGAGTTCAAGTCAGTGGAAATCAAAGAAATAATCAAACGGATTGATGGCGTATTTCTGCCATCGAAACCCAATCAACCAATTTATTTTGCCGAAGTCCAGTTTCAACGAGACGAAGAATTTTACTATCGGTTTTTTACGGAAATTTCCGTTTATCTGTATCAATACAAACCGAAAAGACCTTGGCGTGCGGTAGCGGTATTCAACCGCCAAAGTAGCGATACAGAAGTACCATTAGAATATCAGCACTTTCTGGCGGCTGGACAAGTGCAGCGGGTTTATTTGTCAGAATTGGGTCAAGCGGCAAACCAGTCAGTCGGTTTGGGGATGCTAAACTTAATAGTTGAGGATGAAACAATAGCGATTGACCAAGCCAGACAGCTAATCCAGAATGCACAACAGCAGTCGGATGAAGCATTCCGGCAAAAAGTTCTACAATTGATCGAAACAGTCTTGGTGTATAAATTTCCTAGCATGAGTCGCCGGGAGGTAGAAGCGATGTTCGGGTTAAGCGATTTGAAAAAGACGCGGTACTTTCAAGAAGTTGCTGAAGAAGCTAAGCTAGAAGGCAAGTTGGAAGGCAAGTTGGAAGGCAAGTTGGAAACAGTGCCTCGATTATTGCAGTTGGGATTGAGTGTGGAACAAATTGCGATCGCGTTAGAGTTGGATATTGAAGTAGTGAGAAAGGCAGCACGAGGAGAATCCAACTAATAGTTACGAAAAGTCTATAAATTTCCTAGTATGAGTCGCGGGGAGGTAGAAGCGATGTTCGGGTTAAGCGATTTGAAAAAGACGCGGTACTTTCAAGAAGTTGTTGAAGAAGCTAAGCTAGAAGGCAAGTTAGAAGGCAAGCTAGAAACAGTGCCTCGATTGTTGCAGTTGGGATTGAGTGTGCAACAAATTGCGATCGCGTTAGAGTTGGATATGGAAGTGGTGAGCAAGGCAGCACAAAGACAATCTCATAGATAAAGCTGGGGGGCTGCCAATCAAAATTATGTTTAATCTTATTGCAGCCCTCGCAATTTTATGTTTGGGTATGGTAAACTTGACGGTTGAGGATGAAGCGATCGCACTCACCCAAGCCAGACACCCAATCCAAAAAGGACAGTCGCAGATGGAAAATGAAGCAGTCCCGCGAAAACCTCTGTAATTGATTCAAATTCTCTTTTTTTATAAATTTCCTTTCATGATTTACCGGAAGAAAAAAGCAATATTCTCCTTAAGCGATCTTATCGCCAGCGATCGAATTTTTGTAAGTACTTCTTTAGGGGGATCGATCGCACTAGGCAAATTTAACTATCGTCTTTCTCCCACGCCATCTTTTTTGCTAAAAACGATACCGCAAATAATTTAGATTCTGTTAAACCAGATTTGCTACATGAGAACTCATGTACGATAAAAGTATGGTGTGTGAAGTCTACCGAAGCCTCGAAAAACTGTCGATGAGTAACCCTGTATCTTTTCAAACAGTGATTGAATACGTTGACGCTCTTTCTCCAGAGGATCTAGATTTGTTGTTTGAACTGATTCGCAAAAAACGGATTGAACAAAGACGCCAGGAAATCGCCAGTAATGCTGCTGAGACTCTGGCAGCATTCGCAGCGGGACAAGCCAAGCGTGGTACAATAGCTGACCTACGCGCTGATTTACTTGTGGATAATGAGAATTCTTGTTTGGGATGGTAGCTTTAAGCGGGCTTTTAAGCGCGTTGTAGGTAAAAATCCCCAACTAGAGGTAAAAATTTTTGCGGTGCTGGAATTGCTGGCAGCCGCTCCTTTTGGACAATCTTTGAAATCGCATAAATTGAGGGGTCCGCTGGAAGGGTTATGGGCTTATTGGGTTGAGTACGATTGCCGAATCATTTACACTTTCAAGGAAAATGCTGATTCCGGCGAGCATATGATTGTATTGATTGATATTGGTACTCATGACGAAGTGTACTGAGCGATCGCACTCCCCAGCACTCCGCAAGATGCGGAATAGGCTGAATTTAAGTATACTCGATCCCTTAATTCCCGCGTAAAGTTTGATACCTATAAAAAGCATAGGTGTCAAACATAGCTCCTACCAAAGCACAAGTCATACCAATTGTCAATAATCCCTCAATTGCACAGCCATTACCGAAAACGGCCAGAAACTGCCAAATTGATACAGCGCCAGACTGACCGATAATTCCCAAAACGGGAATATAGCCAATCAAAGACAAACCTGCTAACGTTCCCCCTACTAGCAGGATAGGGGCGACAAAGCTCAGAAAACTCGTCAGCAGCAGAGAGCGGAAGAAGTTGGGCATCATATTCATGCAAATTTACTACTCCGATCGAACTGACAGGCCCATGCCAGAAAATGGCTACTTGCCACTTACCACAATAGGCGTTACATTCACCATCGAACCAAAAAGTCAAAAATCTTAAGTTTTCATTAAAAATATAAAGGATTTGTTCACGGGGATCGTTCAGATTAGATACAGTTCTTAACGCAGCGAGTACATTGGCGCGGTGAAGGGGAGAAAATCTAATTTCAGCTTGGGGTTATGGGGACAGCGCTTGCTGGCCGCGATTTTGTTGGGCGGACAGGTACTCATCCACATCCTCAACGGCAAAATTCACCGCCGCAATACCATCGATCAAATGGCAGCCGTTGGCCCAGATTCACTCCTGATTGCCTTGGTAACAGCAGCTTTTGTGGGCATGGTATTTACAGTGCAAGTAGCGCGAGAATTTATCAACCTGGGTGCCAGCACCGCCGTGGGAGGAGTTCTGGCACTGGCGTTGTGCCGCGAACTTGCCCCAGTCCTCACCGCCGTAGTTCTCGCAGGACGAGTGGGGTCGGCGTTTGCGGCAGAAATCGGCACAATGCGGGTAACGGAACAAATCGATGCCCTCTTGATGCTCAAAACCGATCCGATCGACTACTTAGTAACTCCCCGTGCGATCGCCTGCTGCTTGATGCTGCCAATTTTGACCCTAATGTGCTTGGTGACCGGGATGTTGGGAGGATTGCTGATTGCCACCAATCTATACAATATCTCCCAGACAGTATTTCTCGACTCCGCCCGTAACTTTCTCCATGTCTGGGATATTTGTAGCGCTGCGATCAAAGCTTTTTGCTTCGGCGCGTTGATTGCTGTGATTGGCTGTAGCTGGGGCTTAACCACAACAGGGGGAGCCAAAGGTGTGGGACAATCAACCACAACTGCTGTAGTCACCTCTCTGCTGGCTATCTTTGTCGCCAATTTCTTCTTGACTTGGGTGATGTTCCGGGGAACGGGCAGCGTTGTCCTACAAGGTTTGTGAAACGTGAGCTTATAGAATAAGAGAGAAGTCTTTGCTGAAAGAGGAATTAAAGACTGTGACCACGGCTGCTTCGATCGAATCCCAACAAACGGTTGAACTCTCCCCCAGTTACACCATACCCATAGTTTTAGTATCGATCGCCATACCGCTATTGTTGGTACAACCCTGGCTTAGCGCCATCATCTCCCTGTTCGGATTGTTCCTCTTGTTCCAGACTGTCACCATCCGCCTCAAATTTACGGAAACCGCTTTAGATATATACCGCTCTGGTAAGATAATTCGCAGTTTCCCTTACCGGGAATGGCAAAATTGGCGCATTTTTTGGCCCAGAGTGCCAATCTTGTTTTATTTTAAAGAAGTCAAAAGCATTCACTTCCTGCCGATTCTGTTCGATCCCAAGATGCTACAAACTTGTTTAGAGCAACGCTGTCCCAAGATTTAGTAAAGTAGGGTGGGAATTGCCCACCACCAGCTTTACCCCTGGTTAGTAACTATGAGTTGTTAGCTGTTAGTTGTTAAATGAATTCAGACGAACCCCAAACCCAAAAACAAGAGCAACCGCCGGAACGAGAACCAGCTATTGAGGCATGGTCAAATTCACCAGAACAAAATACCATAATTGAGTTGGTCGAACAAGCACCGACAGCGGATGTTGTAGTTAGCGAAGTAGTGCCTATAGATGATGATGAAAATTATCAATTTATAGAAGGAGATTTAGCGCCGCCCAGCACGGAAGATCTGCCGACAAAAGATGAGTTGGTAGTGGGCTTAGGATTGTCTGCCAATACAGAATATATTGTAGGAAACGACAATATCAGTCAAAGGGATTTCGCCCTGGAAAATGATAAAGTGGAGAGTGGGAGCGATCGCATCGCTGAGTTAGCAGAACGGGTAGCTGAGTTAAAACAAGAAGAACAAGCTCTCAAACAAGAAATCTCCTCCCTGCAAAGCACTAGAAAAATGCTCTCCCAGCAGGTAGCCGAAATGCAAACAACTTGCGGTCGCCTGATTCAAGAAAGCTTGAGCGAATTAGAACAGCGCAAACAAACGCTGCAAATTGCCGTAGAACAATTGGAACGCCGCCAAGAACGCATCCGCGCCGAAATGAAAACCACTTTTGCTGGGGTTTCGCAAGATTTGGCAATTCGGGTACAAGGTTTCAAAGATTATCTAGTCGGTAGTTTACAGGATTTGGCATCGGCTGCTGAGGAATTGGAATTGATTCCCAAAGCACCAGAACCAGAAGAAAAGGTGGTTGTTAGAGATGCCAAACCCGTGCAAGAATCTACCTCAGTTCCAACATTTGCCGAACAGGGTTTTCAGGAACAAGTTAAGCAAATTCGCAAGCTTTTAGACCAATATCGCACGCGACCGGATTATTATGGCCCGCCTTGGCAATTGCGTCGCACCTTTGAACCAATTCATGCGGAACGCGCATCGTACTGGTTTTTCACTCAGGGTGGCAAGGGAGCGTTGCGGAGTATGGGTTCTCGCTTGCAAAACATCCTCGTCGCTTCATCGATTATCTCAGTTTTGCGATCGCAATATCACGATCGTCTCCGCACTTTGATTCTGGCAAATACCCCCGAACGTCTGGGAGAATGGCGGCGCGGTTTGCAAGATTGTCTGGGCATTTCTCGCGGCGATTTTGGCCCAGAACGGGGAATTACCTTGTTTGAAACTCCAGAAGCGTTGGCAATGAAAGCCGAACGCTTGGTGAAGGAAGGGCAAATGCCGTTAATTGTTATTGACGAAACGGAAGACCTAATTAGTCTGTCTGTGCTGCAATTTCCCTTGTGGTTAGCTTTTGCACCTGACCCGCAATCGCCTAGCTATTCGTTGGAGCGCGATCGATTTTAAGGATTTAGATAATTTTACCGCAGATGAACGCAGATGAACGCAGATGTTTTTGGATAGAAGCTAGATAATTTCAGATTGCAGATCGAGATTTAAAATAGAAAGATTCCATCTGCAATCTGCTATTTTCAATTTGAGATTGGCACTAAAGGATGGGTTGATTATGTTTGGGGTAACTGTCAATATTGCGTTGGTGTTGGTATCTTATTTGTTAGGGTCGTTTCCCACAGGATATTTAGCCGCTCGTATACTTAAAGGTATCGATATTCGAGAGCAAGGTTCTGGTTCTATTGGCGCAACAAATGTGCTGCGAACTCTGGGAAAAGGGCCTGCGATCGTCGTTTTGCTAGTCGATGCGGCTAAAGGTGCTTTAGCGATCGCGCTGGCTCATTTAGCATACTCTTTTTCTAGCACAGCCGGATTATCTCTAGCAACGCTGGTTACTTTGGCGGGATTAGCAGCGATTATCGGTCATAGTTGGCCAATTTGGTTGAATTTTAAAGGCGGAAAGTCGGTTGCTACCAGTTTGGGCATTTTGCTGGCGATGTCTTGGCAAGTTGGTTTGGCAACCTTTGGCGTTTTTGCAGTAATGCTGGCCATCACCCGCATCGTGTCTTTCAGTTCTATTGTAGGTGCGATCGCAGTTTCCCTGCTGATGTTTGGCTTCGGTCAACCTTTACCTTATCAAATATTTGCGATCGCCGCCGGTATCTACGTCATCTGGCGTCATCGCAGTAACATCCAGCGTTTACTAGCAGGAACCGAACCAAAGATTGGCCAAAAATTACCAACAGAAACCGAACAAATTCCCCAAGCATAAGACAAATTATGACCAAGGAAATTCCATATTTCAGCCAGGTAAGTAGTTGCGCTAAAGCGCCAAATTTAGCGCAACTACTTAACTCAAAAATACGTTAATAAAAATGTTTAAGTCTTTAAAAATATCTAATTTCGGCATTTTTTCTCACCTCGACTGGCAACAACACGGTCAAATCAACGTTTTAATTGGTGAAAACGACACGGGAAAAACCTATTTACTCAAACTTCTCTATGTCATTGCCAAAAGCGTTGAAGATTACACCAAACGCCAACAATCCGACCAACCAAATTGGCGAGAAGTGCTAGCAGAAAAAATGTTCTGGGTTTATCAACCAGAAGATAGCAAACTGGGTGAATTGGTGAAAAAAGGGGAAACTCGATTAGAAGTTGAAGCCAAACTGCTAAATACAGATTATCGCTTTTCTTTTGGTCGCGATACCACTAAAAAAATCTCCGAAACAACAGACAATATTCCCCCACAAACGGGGATAAATACCCTGTTTATTCCACCTAAAGAAATTCTAACTGCTTTTGATGCGATCGCAGCCACCTCCGAACAATTAAAAATATTTGGCTTTGACGATACCTATCAAGATTTAATCAAAGCTTTGCGAGTTCCAGTATCTAGAAAAAAACTGCCCCCCAAGATGGCAGAAATTCTCGATTCCTTGGAAACATTATTTAATGGTGAAATTACGAGAGAGAAAAATAAATTTCTATTTAAACGGGGACGAGAAAAATTTGGAATGTCCCAAACCGCCGAAGGAATCAAAAAAGTTGGTATTCTAACCACCTTAATTCGCAATCACACTCTGCAATCTGGAACCATTCTCATCATTGACGAACCAGAAGCCAATCTGCACCCCCAAGCATTAATGGTATTCATTAAACTTTTATTCGATTTAGCTCAAGCTGGCGTGCAGATTTACCTAGCAACTCATAGCTATACAGTCGTAAAACAACTAGAAATATTAGCCAGAAAATATCAACAGATTATTCCTTTGTATTCTTTAATTAAACAAGAAACTGTATTAGCAAATTTTAGCGATTTGCGCCAAGGAATGCCAGATAATCCAATTATAGCAGCATCCATTCAACTTTACGAAGAAGATGTGCGCTTAGATTTAGAATCATAACCATGCCAAGTTATCAAGAAAGTGGGATAATTATTGACTTACCTGATGGAGAAAGCTTTCGCTTGCAAGATAATCCAGCTTATCAGAAACTCAAAGGTAAAAATCTTGCCGAAATGGACTTTGCTTGGTGGGATACTTCTCAACAAATTCTCTGGTTACTTGATGTCAAAGATTATTCTCAATTAACTCCCTCAGAAAGACTACCAGATTACCTGTTAGAGAAACTAATTAACAAAGTTACCGATATTTTAATGATTTTATCATCCGTCTGGATTAATTCCGAACAAGGTCAACAGATTAAAATTAATTTACCTGCTTCCTGCCAAACATTCCCTGTCAAACCTCGTCGCCTAAAAATTGTCTTTGTCTTAAAAATTCAAAATCCTACTCTCAAAGCAGATTTATCTCCTCTTAAAACCCGATTAGTATCCCGTTTAAAAGGGAGATTAGCTCTCTTCGATTTAAATAACATTACCTTAGTTGACCATGAAATAGCTATTAAAATGGGTCTTCCTTTAAGGATACAGCACTTTTCAGGAGAGTGAGGAACAGAGAAACCCGGTTTCTTGAAGAAACCGGGTTTCTGGGGTGTACTTTATACAAAAGTGAAGCCAGATCTCAAATTTATAACGTTTTCTATTTTCTGGGTTTGCCGATTTTCCCGATTTTAACAATTGCTCACTTTACCTCTACAATACAATTAACTATTAACAATAACTACGAGAAAGGGATCGAAAAATGCCTCAGCAGCTTGCTGGAAAGTAATGCCGTCATGCTTCTGTGGATTGCGACTTGCCTTTTCGTTGTTCCAAACAAAAGTAATGCCATTGAGTACGAAATACACATCCATGCTTGACATTCTTTTAATGAAGCAATGATTTGGAACTGGTATAACTAAAGTTTAACATAATTCATTTCACATCTCAATAATTTTAACTTTGTAACAATCCTCTATTATACTGCAAAAGCTTTTCCAAACACAAAGGTACTGCAACTTCCATCTCCCATCTAGCCAGAGGCTCTAAATTAGAAACTATCCAGTAATATGTAATTGCTTGATAAAACATTCCCAATGTTATCGACAATTCAAATGCTTCTATTAAACGTTCCATCGGTTCGTAAATTGTCCAATTTTCCAAATAAATATTGCGGAGATGAGTCCGCACATCGGGAATATCTGGAACGTATTTTTCGATATACAAAAAGTTAACGATATCAAAAAAAGGATGTGCGATCGCACCTGTTGGCCAATCAAAATAAATATAGTTATTATCTGTCACAACCACATTTTTTGCCCAGAAATCCCCATGTACGATCGTCTGCGGAATATTGTAACTTGCCAATGCCTCACACATTGCTTGGAATTGCGGAATCAAGCCACGCAATTCTTCGATATCATCATCCTCAATAATGATAAAATCTCCTGCTAGCAACGCCTCAGTATCAGATAACAACATCTCGATATGAAAAGGCAACTTGTAAATCCGGCGATCGGGCCAACCCAAAGCTAGCAACTTATCAACGCGGCTAGCTTCGTTTATCTGAATTTTCGCATATAAACGTAGCGATGCTTCCCAACGAGCGATATCGCTATTTTCAGAAAGAATTGTACCGCCGAAATCCCGCATCAAAATCCAGTGCTGTTCCGGTTCTACCGCCAAAATTTTCGGTAAATTATCTGGGTAAGATGCAGCTAAGCTTTGCGTAAATAAAGCATCATTAGCTAATACATTTGGCAAAGCTTTGAAATAAATATTTCCCGCTGTTGTATTCACCCGCATGATGCAGGAAATACCCCAAGCTCTCAATTGTTCGATTGGAGAAATAGCACTTATACCAAGATGATTAAGTTGCGCCTCAATCCAAGCAGATACCCTTTCAAACCAACCCAATCTTGCCCAAGGCACTCGCTGAATGCTGATTTTAGGGTCTTTAAATTCATCAAACCAAGCTTCAAGTACAGCAAAATGCTCCGGTACAGCTAGCTGAAGCTTATTTAATTCCTGTTCGCCAATCCAGACATATCCAGCAGGTAATTGCCAACTGGGACTGTGATTTTCCAGAGCAAAAACTCGATTGACGCGATCGCTCTCAGTATCCAAATCATTATAAACACAGCAGAGAGTCCTCACATCGATACCCAACTGCTCCTGCATAGCTTTATCGATCTGACCTACATGAGCGAAATGATTTTTGGCAGGTAAAAAATGAGGCAAAGACCAACCATTGTCAACCCCATACATCAATATCTTGGGCTCAGTCCTATGCGGAATTATAGTATAATAATCAAATCCTCGTCTTGAAGAATTAGGCACAGCTTTTTGATGAATTTTAAATAATATTTAATAATTTAATTTTAACGCAAAGGAACGCAAAGGTTTTCGCAAAGGGACGCAGAGTTGGTTAGATGTTCATCTTTTCTCTGCGTTCCTCTGCGTTTACCTCTGCGTTCCTTTGCGTTAAAAAAAACCCGATCAACTACCTAACTCCTTAGAACGCCGATAAGCCTTTTTGACCGCCTCGATCAAAGCCGAACGAAAACCGGCACGTTCTAACTCACCAATACCAGCAATAGTTGTACCGCCAGGACTGGTAACTCGGTCTTTGAGTTCCGCTGGGTGCATTCCCGTATCTTTGAGTAATTGAGCGGTACCGAGTACAGTTTGCAGTGCTAACTGAGAAGCGATCGTCCTTGGCAAACCGGCTGCTACACCGCCATCCGTAAGCGCTTCGACGACGAGGGCCACGTAACCCGGCCCCGATCCGGAAAGCCCCGTCACCGCATCCAACATCGTTTCTGGCACTTCCACCACTTCTCCCACAGCTTTAAAGATGCGCTGTGCCTGTTCTAAGTGACCGATCTGGACGTGATTGCCGGCGGCGATCGCAGTTATCCCAGCGCCCACCGTTGCTGGCGTATTCGGCATCGCCCGAATGACCGCCTGTCCTGGAAAAGCCCATTCCAGCTTATTCAAGGTCACCCCAGCCATAATCGAAATCACCAGTTGCCCTTCGGGAGTAACTACATTTTCTACCAACTCTGCTGCTACCGCCTCAAACACCTGGGGCTTAATTGCCAAAAATAGCACTTCAGCTGCCCTAGCTACTTCCCGATTGTCCGCAGTAACGCCAACGCTGTATTCCTGCACTAAAAAGCTGCGTCGTTGGGTCTGCGGTTCGCTTACCAAAACTTCTGACGGTAGATAAATTTGTCGATTAATTAAGCGGGATAAGAGAGCTTCTCCCATTACCCCGCCGCCAATGATGCCAAACCTGATACTCATTTGTTAAAAGTCAATCATTCAATCATTCAAAAGTCAAAAGTTAGCAGTCATTAGTTAGCGCTTCGTTCAAGTAACTACTGACTGCTGACCGCTAACTAATGACTCGCGATCGCTAACTCGACTGCACAATCCGCCGATCCTCTACCCAGGCGGGTGAAGGCGCAGTTTGACGGGGGATGCGTACTTGCGCTTGCGGTACTTCGTGAACGACACCGGATTGAGTACTTACCTGCACGCAGTTAGGCGTAAACAGGAAGATGCTTTCGCCAATGCGCTCTTGATGACCGTCGATCGCATAGGTGCCGCCTGCGATAAAGTCTACAGCACGTTGCGCTTGGTCTGGGTCCATCATGGTCAGGTTTAAGACCACCGATTTCCGTTCCCGCAAAGCTTGAATTGCTTGGGGCATTTCTTCAAAGCTGCGGGGTTCCATGACCACAACTTCTGAAAATCCGTTGTTCACTCCTGGCATTCCGATCACGTTATTCATGGGCGATGGCATTGCCGTTTCTGGTGCTACGCCGATGCGATCTCGCATCCGGCGGCGCTGACGGCGCTCTTCTTCCGTTGCTGCTTGCGGGTTTTCCTCTGCATAGAGGTTTTGGTTTTGGTAGTTATTCCGATCGTCTACATCGTCGTAGTCGTCGTATTCGTATTCTACTGGCTCATTGAGCCCAACCATATCTCTTAGCTTGCTAAAAATACCATTCACGGTTGTTGTCACTCCATGCAACTACATTTTACTTGGGTTACAAGCCCTTCTCCTATAGGGTAAGGGTACTTGCCTTGGAAAGCACCCTATTCTATTTATCATGTCTTGCGGTTGGCAATATATCAGCCCCTACAACCTTTAATTTTAGAAATTGTTAGGCTTTATGGGAGTGGGGGAGCGGGGGAAGTCAAAAGTCAAAAGTCAAAAGTCAAAAGTCAAAATTCCACCTTTTCCCTCTCCCTTCTCCCTCTTCCCTCTTCCCTCTTCCCTCTCCCCATTCCCTATTCCCGACGCCCGACGCCCGACGCCCGACGCCCTAATCCCTATCCCGATCGTTCGCCAAATAAAGTTCGTCCCAAACGCACCATCGTCGCACCCGCTTGTACCGCCAGCAGATAATCGTCAGACATACCCATTGATAGGTGCTGCATTTGTATGCGCGACCAATTTTGCCCCTGGATCTTCTCGGCCAATTCCCGCGTACTGTGAAACAATGCCAAGATTTCCTCTTGTGGCAAATCTAAGGGAGGAATAGTCATTAACCCAAGAATTTGTATATTTTGACACCGATCGAGTTCGCTTAAATCTGCTAGCAATTGCGGAACTGTCCAACCGTATTTGTTGGGATCTGGTAAAAGTTTGACTTGCAGACAAACTTGCGGTTTTTGTAAAAGCGACCCTGCCTTGGCATCGAGTTCCTGGGCTAATTTTAAACTGTCTAACGAATGAATCCACTGAAAATGCGCCAAAGCTTTTTTAGCTTTATTGCTTTGTAGATGTCCGATCAAATGCCAGGTGATATCCGGTAAATCTTGCAGCTGTAATTGCTTGGCTTCTGCTTCTTGGACGCGGCTTTCGCCAAAATCCCGTATTCCAGCTGCATAAGCAGAGCGCATAGCATCGATCGACACCTGTTTGGTGACAGCAATTAAACAGACAGATTCGGGTAGCTGTTGGCGGACGAGGGCTATGCGAGAGGCGATCTCCTCATCTAAATGAGAGCCGATCATTGAAATGTGCGGTGGTGAATGACCATGAGCTTATCGTACTCCTGTATTTGGCCGCTGCGTCGGAGCGATCGCAGACGATTTTCTACCAAGAGGCGAGAATCGGAACGGCTAATCGGCTCGCAAGTGATGCCAGCAGGTGTAGTACTGACTAAAAAAAATAAGCGTTGCGCGTAGAGTGTAGTGAACAATTCCTTGTTTTCTTCTAGCGTACACACTCGGTAAAGTAAACCAAATGTCGGATGATTTAGGTATGTCTCTGTGTTTTCATTCATTCTTCAGCAAAAGCCGATTTATCCTCATTCCAGCTATAAAAATTAACAAGGGACGGGCACTCGGACACCTAGCAGATGCGGTGAATCGATCGGCAGGTGCCAAAATTAATCCCTAAGCCGTAGAGATAGACTTGAATTGCACTCGTTTAGGTCGCCTTCTTATCTTACTTCCCTTCGATCTAGCACCTTTTGCCAGAGGCAGGGCTTTAGTTGCGTCTTGCCGACACCAGCTTTAGTCTGGCAACGAGTTCGTCTGGGGGCGATTTTGTCGCTCTCTTGCCTTTGTTACTGCTGCATAGCCTTGACAGCCATCCTATTGTTTGGTATTGACTCAGATTAAGAGTGCAAATTTATCGCCAACACAGTCAACAGCAGCTTAGGTAGAGGGGATCTAGACAAGTTGGGTATTTTGACGGATGTGCCAAACAGTGTATCTCAACTTTTCATCCCATTACTTTATAGTAATGCGGGCTCATATTAGAGAGTTGGTAGCATCGATTTAACTGAAGATAATTTGTTACCAATTTCCTGGGGATTTGTTTGTTACCATTACCTATTCAAGGTTTGCCGCTCTTCCCCCGACCCTACATGGGTATTTCGGCGTGGGATAGAGCCGCCAATTGAGCTTGAGCTTTGTCAAGAGATTCATACCATTCTTTCTCCGGATCGCTGTCAGCGACGATCCCAGCGCCTACTTGACCCCAAACTGTATTCACAGGGGCAGAGGGAGAGGGGGGGAAAGCGGGGGAGGAAAATAAAAGGGTGCGGATGAGGATGTTTAAGTCGAGGTGACCCCGCCGATCGAGATAGCCACAGGAGCCGTAGAATAAACTGCGACGCACCGGTTCGAGTTCTTCAATAATCTCCATACACCGGACTTTGGGACAGCCGGTAATCGTACCGCCGGGGAACATCGCCCTAATCAAGTCTACAGAATCGCAATCCGATCGCAGTGTACCGACGATGTTGCTAACCAAGTGCATGACGTGGCTGTAGCGTTCTATCGTAAGCAATTCATCGACAACTACCGATCCCCACTGGCAAACTCGCCCTAAATCATTGCGTTCCAAGTCTACCAGCATGATGTGTTCGGCGTTTTCTTTGCGGTTTGCCAGTAAATCTTCAGCTTGTCGTCTATCTTGAGTAGGATCTGAGGAGCGCGATCGCGTACCTGCGATCGGTCGAGTTTGCGCCTGACGTTCTTCCAGCTTCACCAATCTTTCTGGAGAACAACTGATTAAAGCTCCCCAAGGTGTCTGCCAATAACTGGCGAAGGGAGAAGGATTGATTTCCTGCAAAGCTCGATAAATTGACCAACTCGAAGCGGTTGTCCGAGCCTCAAACCGCACAGATAGATTAGCTTGAAAAATATCACCAGCCTGGATATATTTTTTCGCTTGTCGAACGGTGTCTTCGTAGTCTGCTTGGGAAATGGAGAATTGGGGGGAAGTGGGTGAGGGAGCAGGGAGAGGGAAAAGGGAAGAGGCGGAATTTTGACTTTTGACTTTTGACTTTTGACTTTTGACTTTTGACTCTCCCGCTCTTTCCAGATCCGATTCCAGTTGATTTTGTAAGAAATCGAGTTGTGCTGGCTCAGAAGCCGCTAGCCAGAGGCTTTGTTCCCAGTGGTCTAATACAGCAAAACATTCTGGCTCGTACCAATAAGCAACTGGGAACGGTAGCGAATCAGATCTATATTTTGGTAGATGCTCGATTTCCCAAGCGAGGTCATAACCCAGCCAACCTAACCAACCGCCAGTGAAAGGGAGAGGGGGAGTGGGGGAGTGGGGGGGAGGAGAGGAGAGCAAATTACGCAGGAAGGGTAGAATTTCACCTATTGCTGGTGTCCACAGTTGCAGTTTTCCGTTGAGAATGCGGGGAGATCCAGCGCAGATGGAATATCGAGCTAAATTATTTTGAGTAGAGGGAATCGAGGGACTTTCCAGTAGAGTCGCGATCGCATTATTCCCCAAAAACAAAGCGGCGAATACTGCCGATCCGGTTTTACCTTCTAAAGGGAGCGATCGCCAATACCACGGTTGCACTGCTCTGATCATCATTATCTAGAGTTCCCCATTACCCCCACATCAACCGCATTCCCCAGAATATCGCTAAACTTAACATTGCCAGCCAATCAACCGTCCGCAAACGCAACTGACTCCACTGCACGCGATGTCGATCGGGACTGGTAAAACCGCGTACTTTCATCGCGCTGGCAATTTGATCGGCTCGCAAAAGCAAATTTTTCAGCAATCGTTCTGCTACCGTCATCCACAGTCGGATACTTCTGCGTAAACCTAGCTTTTTCCAATTGATCGCTCTTGTCCACACAGAGCGCACTAAGTTCTGCACTTCTTCTAAGACTAAGGGAATAAAGCGCAAAGATAAAGTTAATGTTAGCGCAATTTCTGTGACCGGCCAGTTGAATCGACGCAAGGGTCGCATCAAGCTTTCTATCCCAGCCGTGATTTCTTCTGGCGCAGTTGTGAGCAGGTATAGGTTAGTGCTGTAAATTAAGGTGAATAAGAGCGTACTAACGCGAATTGCCAAATCTAAAGACCTACGGGTGACTGTAATCGGCCCTTGCTTGAATAAGATATAGCTATAATTCTGGGATTTTAGATTCGCCAGCGGTGATTGAGAAACTCTCCCGCTCTCCTCCTCTCCCGCTCCCCCACTTTTTTCCGGCTGAGGCTTGACAAATTCCTTCTCATATGATGGCAGTCGCGGCTGATATTGTACTGCGAGTCCGTCAGGTGCGATCGCACTCAAAAAGAAAACCAACACACACAGTATCAGCAGCCAACCCATTTGCTGACGCCAGACGCGCAGAGGTATTCTGGCTGATAAAGTCAGCAATATCAGCAGTACCGATACCACAATTCGGCTTTCCGGATTTGCCAAAATGGGAGCAAACAGAAAGCTCATCAACCATGCTAGCTTAACTCGCGGATCGAGCTTGTGCAGCCAGGTAATCGGTTGTTCGAGGTACAGTCCTAGAGGTAGCGATCGCAGTAAATCCATCTTTTGTCACGCGATTTTGGATTTTGGATTTTGGATTTTAGATTTTGGATTGGCTGGTCTTTGAATATTGTAGAGACCTTTCATGAAACGTCTCTACAATATTTGGAAAAATTTTTTAATAATTCCCCTCGAAAAGCAAGGCTCGATCTCATGTCCAGTAGCATCGGTTGCATAAAAAATCCCTTTCTTATCTGCGTTTATCTGCGTTTATCTGCCCACATCTGCGGTAGAAATTTAACCCCCGATCTCTCACAGATAATATGAGAGCATCAATCATATAATACCAATGCCACCGGACATGATATAAAATCCCTTTTTTCGATCGATTGTCCAAGAGGGAAATTTCAAATTTTAGATTTCAGATTTCCAAATTCCATCAAGAAAGCAATTTTCAATCTGAAATCTGAAATCGGTCGTTAATGACCGATGACTACTATTTAACGCGAGTTGCTTTATTTCGGCTACCAGCTTCCATTTCGCGCACCTTTTTCCCGCGCCAGAACAATCGCAAGGGCGTACCTTTAAAGCCTAACTGTTTGCGGAATTGGCTTTCAATATAACGACGATAATTATCGTTGAAGCGGTCGGGATCGTTGACAAATAAGGCAATACTAGGCGGTTGCGTACTAACTTGAGTGCCGTAGTAAAGTTTACCTTGACGACCTTGACGGGTAACGGGAGGAGAATGCCAGCGTACAGCTTCTTCTATTACCTCATTGATGACAGAAGTAGACACTCGGCGTTTGTGGGATTCCGAGGCAGAGTCTACTAATTCGAGAATCTTTTCTACTCTTTGACCGCTTTTAGCACTAACAAAAATACTTTCTGCCCATTCGGTAAAGTGCAATCGATCTTGCAATTCTTTTTGGTAGTCGTAGATTGTGTAACTATCCTTTTCTACCGCATCCCATTTATTCACTACAATTACACAAGCGCGACCTTCTTCGGCAATTCGTCCTGCGAGTTTTTGGTCTTGTTCGGTCACGCCATCGAGTGCATCTATTACTAACAGCACGACATCGGCGCGACGGATCGCTTTGAAAGCGCGATTGATGCCAAAAAATTCCGGCCCGTATTCGACATTTTTCTTCTTGCGAATACCCGCTGTATCGATGAGGCGATAAGTTTTGCCATCTCGTTCCACAAGAGTATCGATCGCATCCCGCGTCGTTCCGGAAATCGGGCTAACGATGGCGCGATTTTCGCCGACAAACGCATTCAACAAACTCGATTTTCCCACATTCGGACGACCGACGATCGCCACTTTAATTTCCGGTATTTCTTCTTCTTCCCCAACAGCCGGTAAATATTTAATTAACTCATCGAGTATTTCGCCAGTACCGTTACCGTGAATAGCAGAAGTTGGATAAGGTTCGCCTAAAGCGAGTTCCCAAAATTGTGCCGCTTGCGTTAAACCGTGTTCTGGAGATTCGCATTTATTCACAGCTAGCAAAATGGGTACAGTTTGAGTACGCAACCATTCTGCGATTTCCTCATCGCCTGCCGTTGGCCCACTTTGGCCATCCACTACAAATATAGCCGCCGTCGCTTCTGACAGCGCCGCCATCACCTGTTCGCGAATCAAAGGTAAAAATTCCGTATCGTCGTCGAACACCAAACCGCCGGTATCCACAACGATGAATTCGCGATCGCCCCAGTATGCTTGACGGTAGGTGCGATCGCGAGTCACCCCCGGTTCGTCGTGAACAATGGCATCCTGCATAAGAGCCAAACGATTGACAAAAGTAGATTTGCCCACATTCGGGCGACCGATAATAGCAACAATAGGCAGAGGCATAGTTAAATCAAGAGTCCTAGCGAATTTGATAGCCCAGTGACTCAGGTTCGATCGTTGTCACCTCAGTCCTGTTTTTGCTCCAACTTTTTATTGTAGCTATCTTTAGGGGGATAGGGGAAAGAGTGGGGGAGTGGGGGGAGTGGGGGAGTGGGGGAGTGGGGGAGTTGTAGGTTGGGTTAAGCGACAGCGAAACCCAACAAAGTGGTTTGTCGGGTGCGTCAGAGCGTTAAATTTGGGCAATTCACAGTAATTTTTAGGTTCTGACACACCCGACGGATTATAACTAGCAACTTGCGTTATTAATCGGTTCGATCGCTCGCAACAAACGTTCTAACAATTGTCGTGTTTTTAGAGTGAATTTCGCCAGATGTTTCGCGATCGCTAGATTCTTTTTCCAGTAGTTCTTCTATTGTCTCCAAATGTCCTAAAATGTGAGGAATAGAACCATATTGGAAAAAATCAAATATTTCTGTAAGCTTTTCTATTTCTGGATCTCCTTTTGCTACATCAATTATCTGTTTAGAAATGCTTTCCAAATCTAAGCTAATTTCTTCGAGATTAAACAGCAATCGATCGAGCTTCTTTTTGCCAAGTTCAATTTCTAGTTTATCTCGATTTTGTTTGATAGTATTTATTGCATCTCTTAGTGAGTATCGTTTAGAAAACATAATGTTAATTTTTCACTTTACCTATTTTTCGTTTATTCATGTATTCGCGTTTAAATCGGTGGTTTTCCACTCTTTCTCGATTCTCTCTAAATCTTTGGCTGCGCCTAATTGTTGAAAGATTTGATGTGCTGTGTTGTAATGTTGTTGGGCAAGTTCTGGGTTATTTCGTTGGCGGTAAAGTTGTGCTAAATCGTAGTTAGTCACAGCAATATACTTAGTTATCCCTAATTGTTGTGCCATCTGCAAAGCTTTAAATAAAAGAGGTTCTGCTGCATCTAAATTACCTCGGCAGATTTCGGTTTTACCTAAATCATCTAGTGCCATTACAATACCAAATGGATCGCCCAGTTGTTCAAACAATTCTAAAGACTGCTGAGACAACCTCACCGCTTCTTCCCAATTGCCGCGATTTCGCTCGATATCTCCCAAACTAGCCCAACTTGAAGCCATACCAGCCCGATCGCCTAATTCGGTTTCAATTTGCAAACATTGCCGATACAGACGTTCCGCTTCCTCCCAATTCCCGCGATTTTGCTCGATATCTCCCAAAACGCCCCAACTAGAAGCCATACCAGCCCGATCGCCTAATTCGGTTCTCAATTGCAAAGATTGCCGATACAGACGTTCCGCTTCTTCCCAATTACCGCGATTTCGCTCAATATATCCCAACATTCCTTGGCAAGATGCTATGTTACTTTTATCCTCTTGTTCTTGTGCTATAGCTAAAGCATCCTGATAATATTTTTCTGCTGTATCCCAATTTCCAACTTCACGATAAATTGTGGCAATCCATTGCAGGCAAATTTGACGTTTATCATCATCAAGATGCGGGATAACTTGTTCATACAAATCTTTTAACAAGTTCCAATATCCCCATCTGTAAAGGTATTCAGATTTTATTAAGTAGTACGCTTCGCTATAATTCCCCAACTGAAAAGCAAAATATTGAGCTTCCAAAACCGGGCGCAAATCCTCTAATGTTTTCGGATTTTCCACATTCTTACCAGTGCAATAAAACTTATAAACACTTTCCAGCAGCTTCGGCAGTTCCTCTTTACATTCCCCTTGCATAAAATCCATAATTACCGGATGCAAATCGTAAAATAAATCGAATTTCTCCTCATCATAGCGACAATGCACCAAACTGCTATCAACCAATCGTTCTAAAATCGCTTCTGTTTCTCTAATTTCTTCCTCTGTAAATTCAGCAGGTTCTCCTAATTCTGCTGCCTTCAAAAATCGAGCATTCTTCTTTATATCATCCGTATACAATCGCAAAAAAGTTAAACCTCTGACATCTATTGGTACGCGCAAAACACACATCCGCTTGAGTAAATCTCGCGCCGCTTCACTTTGTCGCGCCAATTGTTCTTGCAAAATCGGTTCCGCCTTTTTCGTCACCAATTCGGGATGCTTCCGCAGATACCCAGGTTTACCTTTCCCAATCGCCGCCAGTTGAGTTAACAAAAATACATGACCCTTCACTCGCTCGGAAATCCATAGCAAATCTTCCAATTGATCCTTTAATTGGCGCTGTTGTAAAATTTCCACACCTGCCTGAGTTGATACGCCCGTCAGCCTTTCGATATGCACCAATTCCGTATCAGGTTCCGCCCCTTCATAGCGTGTATCAGCCAAATCTGCTGGGACTTCCCGACTGGTTATAATTGTTTGGGAAATATGTTGCTGATAAGCTAACGCATTCAGCAATTTACGCAAATCCAAAGAAACAGCTTTTCCCGCTTGCGGATGATTAGCTGGATGCAAAACACTTTCCAAGTTATCCAATACCAAAAGACAGCGCGTTTCTGCCAAACTTGCGATAATTTTCCCAATTTTTTCATCCGCATTTTTCAAAGTTTCCGGCGTTTCAATTCCCAACCCATCTAACAGAAACTCTGCCACATGATCAAAAGTCGTTCCGTCCTGCGCTTTGAAATATATCACGCAATCATAAGGAGAATTTTTTGATAAACTACAATTTGGCAAGTTAACACCAAATTCTTCTAGAAGTTTTACCGCCAAACTGGTTTTCCCAATACCAGCTTGCCCGATTAATGCTAATACTTTAGTTGGATTTAAAAAAACAGTTACTAATCTTTTTTCCAGAATTAATATTTCTTTTAATTTGCTTATAAGTTCATCTCTGCCTTTCCAAACAGGAACGGTAGGAATTGATTGTTGTAAAATAACCCTTTTTTCTATAAATCTATTTGTTTGAGTATTCAAGCTATCTGCTAATTTCTCTTTTACATTTTCTGGTGGAGTTTCCGTATAATCATCTAAATCAGCAATTTTTTGCCACTTAAGGGATAATATCTCACAGATTTCTATAAAATTTAAATAGTCAATAGGTTTACCATTGAAAAATTTGTTGATAGTGTTTCTAGAGATTGCTAAATGTTCAGCTAAATCTTGCTGCCTTACATAACCGTTACGCTTGAGCGCCATTTTGACGGTTTCGATATATTCTAAGCGAACCCTAACAGAGCGAGACATGGTTGAAAGCTAGAAATCTGTATAGAGTATAACAATCTGAACAAGTACAAGTTGGGAATAAGTTGGGAATAAGTTGGGCAAAGTTGGGACTGAACTTGTTTATCGGGGGTGTTTCATAGAAATATGCAATATAAGGAGTCGGATTATGACCCAATTAAGGGACAAGCCTGACTGCAACACAGGAAATGCAGAAGATGTCACCCCCAGCAAAACTCAAGAACAGAATAAGAGGAATTTGGATACCATTCGCAGTCGGGGTAACAGAATCATCGTGTTAGCCGCTGGCGCTGTCTCTTTACTGGGGGTAGCCTCTGCCTCTGGAGTAGCTCTTGGTGCAGTACTTGCAGGAGCAGCAGTTGGTGTAGTAGTTGCAGGAACAGCTATGATATTGCTTGGTAAAGAAGAATCCGAAGAAACTGCATAAACTATCAATGGTTGAGGCTGAAATAATCAAGTACGCTGTCTTTGGCTTCCTAATGACAGCGTTTTTAATTTCTTACTATCGGTTGCCAAAGAACCCAGACAAGCAAGAATACTCTAAGACGCGAATCTTTACAGGGGCTTTTCTTACCAGTCTAACTGTATCGTCAGGCGTTAAGTTCATGTATCTGGGATTTTTCTCAGACGAGCTACAAAAACTGCTAGGGCTTGACGATCGGCTCTTTATAGGGCTTGGCATAGCTATTGTAACTTATAATGCTGCTCTTGACTTGCCAGGATACTTTGATTTGCCCTTAATTAAAGAGCGCATAAAGAAACGCTTTAAGCAAATTACAGGGCAAAAAAGTAAAGGCAAGAACGACACAGGTAAAAAGTAGTTTGATGTAGAATTAGCACCTCTGCAAACTTTAAAGAACTGCCGAAACTAATCAAAGCTGCGTAGGCCGGCTTTTTTGTGGGTTTACCTAACCGTCACATCTTTGCCTAACAGATCGCCTTTACTCCACCACCAACCGCCAAGCTTTAATCGCCTTCGTCTTCCCCTTCGCCATTATCGGTTCGCAAGCTTCCACCCTTAACTCATCCTGCATTGCTTTATACACATCATCCGAAATCGTAATTGCCCCCGCAGGTGTGGCACTTTCCAATCGTTTGGCTGTATTCACCACATCACCAATCACTGTGTAAGTACGCACTTCTTTACCGCCAAACAATCCTTCTATTACCTGCCCGCAATGGATGGCACAACCTGCACCCAAACCGTGACGTTTTAAAATAATTTGTGCTACTTGATACATATACTGGGCAGCCGCAACTCCCTGCTGAGGTGTAGCGTAAATGGCCATAATTTCATCGGCTGTGAGGGTAATGCGTAGCGGTTGATACTGTGCGGCTGCGGGTTCGACATTATAATAATAGGAGTTCAGTACAGAAGCAACGGCATCGGGTGAAGTTTTCTCGCACCAAGCGGTAAAACCGCGAATATCCATGAATACAATTGTGCGATCTCGCCTTTGAAAGGCCAATTCCTCTGGATTGGTGACAGCAGTTATCACCGCATAACTTCCCATTCCCCACTCTGCCAAATTTCGCAACAATTGAGCCGTTTTTTGCAATTCTTTTCGTTGCCAAGCGATCTGCACTGTTTGCAAACCTAAAATAATGCCGAGAAACAGCATACTTTCAATCAAAAACTTATGCGTTGCAATGGTAGGAAATTGACGAAAGTTTTCCCAACTAAATGTTTGTCCGTCAGCCTTAAAACTTACTATCAAATAGATCGCAACAACCATAAAAGTTCTGCTCAAACTTTCCAGAGGAATCATCAAGGGCGCTGCACTGGGTAGCCAATGAAATCTGATTCCTTGCCAAGTGGCAATTGTGAGCGAAAAGAACCACAAAACGTAATGATTTGGCTCTTGGAAAAAATCCATTCCCTCCAATAAAAAATCTATTGTTGTGTATAAAAAAGGGCCGATTAAATTTCCCCAAAACCGATGGCTCGTAGTTCCTGCTAAATACCAAGCTTGTAGCAAAATTGCCCCAGCAATTAGGTAATGAGTCGGCTGTATTAAATACAAAGTCCAACTTGTTAACGAAATTTCCGAAAAAGCATTAAAAATTAAAAAATAACCACTATTTGTCAATAATTCGCTTAAAAATGCACTGTAGCGCGTGCCATACAGTTGTGCTTCTAGTAGATCTTCTGACTTTGTTTGCGAGTGTTTAACCACTTGAAATCTGCTCCTTATCGTCAAGTAATGATGTGTATTTGTCATCTTATTTTGGCAATTTACATTACAAATACAACCACTACTAACTCCCGAATAGACGATTTTTAGATTTGGGATTTCAGGGAAAATCGCCATCCCAAATCTAACAATGTTACAGATAAACCGCAGTTTTAACTAGGTCAATGCAAAATTCCCAATCGAAAATTGATTGACTAACTCACCTTCACCAAAACGGCATCACCTTCAATTTTAGCTTCATAGGTAGGTAAAGGTTTCTTTGCTGGGCCTTCAACAACTTTGCCGTCCACAGCAAATTCGGCATCGTGACACGGACAAACAAAAAGCTTTTTATTTGTTTTCCAAGCTACGGTACAACCTTTATGGGTGCAGGTGGGATTAACAGCAGCTAAACTATTGGTGTCATCTGGATTGCGGATCACCAATACTGGCCCACTTGCCAATCGCTTATTGAGGATTTGACCTTTGCGGTCTAAATCCGCTACTGTCCCTACTGGCTGAAATCCGTCAGCCCTGGCGGTAGGATTAGCAGCAGCATTAGCAGTAGGATTAGCCGTAGGATTAGCCGTAGGATTAGCCGTAGCTGCTTTGTTAGCTGAATTATCGCTTTTGGCAGCATCGGAGGAACAAGCTGCGATCGCGATCGGCAACGAACTTGCTACCCAGCCGACACCGACCCAAGCGAGGAAAGAACGACGATCCATGAAAACCTCACCTTAACTATATTGACAAGTAACAGGACTTATGGATGATATTTACTAGCTTACTCTGTTGCGTAAGTCCGGATAACCAAATCAAAACTCGCTCAAACTATTTCTAGGAAAAGGTCTTTGGCGCTGTTGCACTCAGGAAAATTGGCAAAGTTGAGTACTTGTGAGGGAAAGTGCAGCGATTATAGCGGTGGAGAGGAGAATAAATGTTTTTTTGCTAATTTGAGATAAATTCAGGCAATGATTCATGGGAAAAATCTCCTTGTCTAGTGAGGGTTTTGTTCAATATTTATCGGCTTCATTTTGTGGTTGAAGGCGTTTTCTAAATAAACCAGTCATACTCAAACCAGTCACGAGCAAACCGATTAAGCCCAAACCATTCAAAATTGGATAGATTTCTGACAAATGTAAAATTTTGAATGTATGAATATCCAGGAGGAATTCAGCTAATTCATCTTGGTGAAACCATTCATCCAAAATTGTATAACCCAATCCTGTCACCACTGTTAAAATTAAAGGCAGACAAACTGCGATCGCAATCATGCGATGGTATTTACGAAAGGCACGATTCATTATGGATTACCTGAAAAAATCAACGGCAGAAAGGGTGCTGCACTTGAGCTACTTTTAAAGGTTAAAACTAAAAAGTAAAGAAACCGGGTAGATCCAAAAGACTGGTTTAATTAAGCTAATGGCAAACGGACGCGAAAACTGCTACCGACGCCGACCTCGCTGCTGACGGTGATTTCGCCGCCGTGAAATTGGGCTATAGCTTGAGCGATCGTCAAACCCATACCCTGTCCGCCTTGACGACGCGATCGCGCTTTATCCGCCCGCCAAAAGCGATCGAACACTGATTTGAGATCGAATGGTGCAATTCCTATCCCCGTGTCTTCCACGCTGATAACGACATATTTGTCAACGTTTTTCATCGTCAGGGTAACTGTTCCTCCGGCGGGGGTGTATTGCAGCGCATTTTCCAGCAAATTCGCAAATAAACGCACCAACTTAACTGCATCCCCTTTCACAAATATCCCCGCTAACAAATTCGATTTCAGATAAATTTCTTTTTCTTCTGCTTGTAATTCTAACATTTCTAGCAAATCTTCTAACATTTCATCTAAAGGAATCGCTATCCATTCATGCTGAACCGCTACTGTTACTGCATCCATCCGCGCCAATAGCAACAAGTCTTCTACTAACCGACTCATTTGTTGCGTAGCAGATGCGATCGCACCTAATTTCTTCACATCCGCAGGATGAATTCGTTCCGGATGATTTTGCATCACATCCACCGAAGTTTTAATCGCCGTCAGCGGACTTCGTAACTCGTGGGAAGCATCGGCTGTAAATTGTTTTAATTGTTGAAAACTTGCTTCAATTGGTTTGAGTGCTTGTTTAGTCAGCCACAAACCACCAATCCCCGTTACACTAAGCGCGACCACACTCCCCAAACCCAAACCCCAGCGCAAGCGAATCAGAACGGTTTCCACTTCTTCTGTAGATTCGCTCGTGCGAATGTAACCTTCTAATTTTTTTTCTCCTTGGTGGTAACTGAACGTGCCAATTGTAATCGTGCGAATTTTGCCTTGCTGTAATGTTTCAAATCCAGTATGGGGGGATAAATTGTCAAAAGTTTTGCCAGCATTTCCCAATAACTGACCATTTTCATCAAACCATTCTACACCTTGATCTGGTTCCCGCATATTTTGCCAGGGAATATCCAAATCTCCGTCTCCATCTAAGCGTCGAAAAACTTGCGTATCGGAAGTTAAATTAGCAGGATTACTCTGCTGTTGTTGGCGATATTCATGTTTAATTTGGGTCAAGCTGTGGGCGGCTGCTTGAGCTAAAAGCTCTAAGCGTTCGTCTAATTGTTGATAAAGAATGCGCGAAAAAAATCCGTATACGGTTACAGTAGAAGTACCGAGAATTGCTAGCATCACCGTCAAGTATGATAGTAACAGACGCGATCGCAAAGCTTTAAATTGGATATTATTCATGGCGAAGTGTTATTTTATTAGCAAATATAAATACTAATGACTAATTTGTTTGAGCCTATATCCCAAACCGTAAACTGTTGCAATGAAGTCAGTCGGAGCGCCTGCGGTTTTCAACTTCTTGCGTAAATCTTTGAGATGAACTTTAACAGTTTCCTCCGAGGGAGGGTCATCATCAAAAGACCAAAGACGATCTACGATCGTACTGCGACTGAGAACTCGACCGCTATTACGCAAAAATAATTCTAACAAACCATATTCTTTGGGAGTCAGACGCAATTCTTGCCCTCGATAAGTCACCTGACAGCTACTAGGATCGAGGCGCAGATGTTCCCATTCTAAAATAGGCGGTAAGCTGGAATTACCTCGGCGCAGTAAAGCGCGGATTCTTGCTGATAGTTCTGGTAAATCGAAAGGTTTGACGACATAATCATCTGCACCTGCATCTAATCCCATCACTTTATCGGTACTGGTATCTTTCGCCGTCAGCATCAGAACAGGCGTTTTCAAACCGTGCGATCGCAACCTCTGACAAAGGCGGATACCATCTAACTTAGGCAGCATAACATCCAGTAAAATCAGATCGTAAGCGCCAATTTCTGCGAAATTCCAACCTGACTCACCATCACCGGCAATATCCACTGTATAATTTTGGTCGGTGAGGGCTTCTTTGAGTGCCTCCGCAATGCGATCGTCATCTTCTACAAGCAGAATTTTCATCCAAAAATATTGAATAACTACAAATAAAATTTCATCGCCAATGGTGACAAACACATCCTCACATCCGCTTCGCCAACCTTTATTTCGATCTCTGTGGGTCGCGTCAGTAGCATCGAATATCGGTACTTGGATGCAGAATGTCGGCGGGGTATGGTTGATGACAACCCTCACACCGTCGCCGTTGATGGTGGCGCTGATGCAAACTGCAACCAGTTTGCCAGTTTTTATCGTCGGACTGCCGGCGGGTGCGCTAGCGGATATTATCGATCGCCGTCGTTTGCTACTATTTTGGCAAGCTTGGATGTTGGTTGCAGCTTTATTACTTGGCGTGCTGACATTATTCCACGCCATAACACCTTGGTTACTGCTAGCACTCACTTTTGCCTTGGGGTTGGGTGCGGCGATGAATGCCCCAGCTTGGCAAGCCATTGTACCGGAACTGGTATCTCGCCCGCAATTGCCAACCGCGATTACCCTTAACGGCGTCGGTTTTAATGTGGCACGCGCTGTCGGGCCTGCATTGGGTGGTATTGTGGTAGCAGCAGCTGGTGCAGGCGTAGTGTTTCTGCTAAATGCGGCATCGTTTCTGGGCGTGATGGCGGTAATCTATAGTTGGAAGCGATCGCAAACCAAAAGCGCTTTACCCGCAGAACGCACGATCGGCGCAATTCGAGCCGGACTGCGATATTTAAAGTATGCCCCTGTTTTGCGTGCTGTGTTGCTGCGAACGGGAGTATTCATTATTTGCGGTAGTGCTTTGTGGGCGCTACTACCCCTGGTAGCAAAACAGGAACTCGGACTCGGTTCGTTAGGATACGGTGTACTGCTGGGCTGCATCGGTTTGGGGGCAATCACAGGAGCTTTCGTACTGCCCAAAGTACGGAGAAAAGTTTCTACCGATGTGTTAATTGTAGCGGGAACGGTAGTCTTTGCTTTAGCGACACTGGCGCTGGCATATCTACGCAATCTCGGTTTGTTGTACTTGGCGCTTGTTGCAGGCGGACTGGCGTGGATTGGCATTATGTCCAGTTTAAATGCCGCGACGCAGCTAGCAGTGCCAACATGGGTGCAAGCGCGATCGCTCAGTCTTTATCAGTTAGTATTTCAAGGTGGGATAGCGACTGGCAGCGCATTTTGGGGCTTAGCTGCCGAGCGTTGGGGAAATTCTACCGCACTTTCAGGTGCGGCGATCGGTTTGGTTATCGGGTTGGTCGCTGCTGTCCCCTATCGCTTGGTGACCAGCGAGAAAT
Organism: Aerosakkonema sp. BLCC-F183; assembly: GCF_041929145.1. Classification (NCBI taxonomy): domain Bacteria; kingdom Bacillati; phylum Cyanobacteriota; class Cyanophyceae; order Aerosakkonematales; family Aerosakkonemataceae; genus Aerosakkonema; species Aerosakkonema sp. BLCC-F183. Next base: position 32,642 of record NZ_JBHFNU010000058.1, read on the forward strand.
TGGATTTAACTCCATCTTTGCACTGGCCGGAACCTGTGGTGGCGATCGAATTGAATCCAGAACAAGGGCCGGTGCTGATCACAATAGAATATCGCATCGACACAGCGCGATCGCAGGAATTTGCAAAGGCAATGCACGCTTTGAGTCGCTTGCGTCGGCGCGATGGCGCGATTCGTTGGGGTTTGTGGGAAGATACTGCCGATCCGAGTCGTTACGTGGAAACTTATGTTGTAGAATCTTGGGCAGAACATTTGCGCCAGCACGAGCGTTTTACTGTTGCCGATCGTACAGAAGAAGCGCGTGTTCGTGCTTTTCATATTGGGGATAAACCGCCCATTGTTTCTCACTTAATTTATACTGGTCAAACAGAGAGCGTGTAGTGACAAGCTGCAACAGATCTGTTGGTTAAATGATGTGTCGTCTGTACCATTGCAGCAATCTCTTAAGCAATTAGAGGTGGCTTACAAGAATTACTTTGATTCTCTTAAAGGGAAAAGGAAAGGTAAGAAATTAGGTCAGCCTCGCTTTAAAAAAAAGAAAAACAGCCAATCTGCAACCTTCACGAAAGCTGCTTTTTCAGTAAAAGACCCAGAAGTGTATCTTGCTAAAATTGGCAACCTAAAACCTATTTGGTCTAAGGAGTTGCCATCCCAAGCCAGTTCGGTAACAGTAATCAAGGATTGTGCTAACCGTTACTTTAAATGTACGTCGAGGGATTGTCAGACTACGAAAGGTAGCAAAACCTGATGAAGCGTAAAGAATCACCGTGGCTTCAGCCCGGTGAGTATGTCAATGTGGCACAAACAAGTAGCAGGCAAACAGGATATCCTAAGTATTTATGCTCAAAAGATAAAATTCACCTCTAGCCAGAAAAGTCAGATATAAGTTAAAGATGAGATATGACTTAAATCGGTTTCGCTGCTACAGCTTGAGGTGGGACACATAGAAAAGAAGACTTTACCTTCTCTGAGATACAGTCTCTCACCAGTTGGTAAAAAATTCTCCTTCTCCCAGAGTCCCCCTTGTCTACCTTGAGTACTGAAGACTACCTTATCCGATCGAACTGTCCCGGCTAAAGTTAATCGCTGTTGCGCTTTTAGCGCCTTTCGGATGCCACAATAACCCTCTATTCCATGTGTTCCCGGTGACTTTTGACATCCAGAGGCAACTATCCAAATTTGACTGTCCAGCCAAGCTGCTACTATCTTTGTTCTCATGTCAACGCTCGTAATAGTCGAATCTCCCACGAAAGCACGCACCATTCGCAACTTCCTGTCCTCCAGCTACCGCGTCGAGGCATCGATGGGCCATGTGCGCGACCTGCCCTCATCTGCCGAAGAAATTCCCGAAGCAGTCAAAGGGGAAAAATGGGCGCAGTTGGGGGTGAATGTAGAGGCAGATTTTGAACCCCTATATGTCATCCCCAAGGAGAAAAAGAAAGTTGTCAAAGAGCTGCAAAAAGCTCTTGAAGAAGCTGACGAACTGATACTGGCAACAGATGAAGACCGCGAAGGCGAAAGCATTAGCTGGCATCTCAAAGAACTTTTAAAGCCCAAAATACCAACCAAGCGGATGGTGTTTCACGAAATTACCCAAGACGCCATCCGGGAAGCCCTGAAAAACTGCCGCAACATCGACGAACAGCTCGTCCACGCCCAGGAAACCAGACGCATTTTAGACCGATTGGTAGGGTACAGGCTTTCACCCCTGCTGTGGAAGAAGATTGCTTGGGGGTTGTCTGCTGGGCGGGTGCAGTCAGTAGCCGTGCGGCTGTTGGTGCAAAGGGAACGGGAACGCCGCGCTTTCCACGAAGCTAGCTACTGGGATCTCAAAGCCACGCTCGAGCAGCAGAAAACTGGTTTTGAAGCCAAGCTAATGACGCTGAGAGGGACAAAAATAGCTAACGGCAGCGATTTTGACCCCTCAACCGGTCGAATTGCTGCCGATCGCCATGTTATTCTGCTCAACGAAGCCGATGTTGTAGCGCTCAAAAATCGACTCATCGGTAAAACTTGGACGGTGGCCAATTTAGAGGAGCGTCCGGTCACTCGCAAACCCGCTCCACCGTTTACCACCTCGACACTGCAACAGGAAGCTAACCGGAAATTGCGCCTTTCTGCTCGCGATACAATGCGGATTGCCCAAAATTTGTACGAGCAGGGCTACATTACCTACATGAGAACGGACTCGGTTAATTTGTCCGAGCAAGCTCTCACAGCTGCCCGCAGCTGCGTCGAGCAAATGTACGGTCAACAATACCTCAGTCCCCAACCCCGTCGCTACACTACCAAAAGCAAAGGCGCTCAGGAAGCTCACGAAGCCATTCGTCCAGCCGGTAGCACTTTCCGCACACCGCAAGAAACAGCCCTCAGCGGTTTGGAATTCAAACTTTACGATTTGATTTGGAAGCGCACTGTCGCTACCCAAATGGCAGATTCCCGACAAACTCTCGTCACAGTCGATTTGCAAGTGGAGGATGCCGGTTTTCGTGCTACTGGCAAGCGGATTGATTTTCCCGGATATTTGCGTGCTTACGTGGAGGGTTCCGACGACCCGGAAGCCGCATTGGAAGACCAAGAGGTGATTTTACCACCTCTGAAGGTGGGAGATCGCCCCAACTGCAAAGAGATTGAATCTGTCGGTCACGAAACCCAGCCGCCAGCGCGTTACACGGAAGCTTCTCTGGTGAAAACTTTGGAAAGCGAAGGGATTGGGCGTCCGAGTACCTACGCCAGCATTATCGGTACGATTATCGATCGCGGCTACGCTCAGATGAATAACAACGCCCTCATCCCCACTTTTACCGCTTTTGCCGTTACCGCGTTGCTGGAAAAACACTTTCCCGATTTGGTAAATACCAGTTTTACTTCCCAGATGGAGCAGACTTTGGATGATATCGCTACCGGTGAAGCAGATTGGCTCCCCTATTTGCGGGAATTCTACCTGGGAGAACAGGGTCTGGATACTCAGGTGAAGGAACGGGAAAGCGGAATTGACCCCAACGAAGCTCGTGCGATCGAATTGGAAAACCTCGACGCCAAAGTCCGCATTGGCAAATTTGGCGCTTATATAGAGGCAGAAAACGGCAACGGTGTTGTTACCGCCTCGATTCCCAAGGATTTGACTCCCGCCGACCTCAACCCAGAACAAGTAGAGGTGCTGCTGCGCCAGAAAACTGAGGGGCCAGAAAAACTGGGACTGCATCCGGAAACAGGGGAGCCGATTTACGTATTGATCGGCACTTATGGCCCCTACGTGCAGTTGGGCGATGTCACCGAGGAAAACAAAAAGCCGAAACGTGTTTCTTTGCCCAAAGATGTCACGCTGGAGAATGTCACTCTGGATACAGCAGTGCAACTGCTGGCTCTCCCCAGAACGTTAGGCCATCACCCGGAAACCGGTGCCAAAATTCAAGCTGCACTGGGACGTTTTGGCCCTTACGTTGTTCATGACCAAGGTAAGGAAGGTAAAGACTTTCGTTCTTTGAAATCTAGCGATAATGTATTGACAATTTCGTTAGAACGTGCATTGGAACTCCTGGCTGAGCCTAAGAAGGGGCGCGGCGGCAGTAGCAACAAGTCGAAGGAACCTTTAAGAGCCTTGGGCGCTCACCCAGCTGATGAGGAACCCGTGAATATCTATGATGGCCGCTACGGCCCCTATATCAAGCACGGGAAAACGAATGCTTCCATTCCGAAAGATTTATCGGTGGAAGAAATAACCCTGGAAAAGGCTGTGGAACTTTTAGAGGCTAAGGCATCTACTAAGAAGTCCAGTGGAAAATCTAGTAAGTCAGCCGTTTCTTCTACTGCCAAAAAGTCGTCCACATCGACAACTAAGACAGCAACGAAAACTGCTGGAAAAACGACAGCGAAAACAACTGGAAAAACGACTGCTACTAAGAAAAAAACTACAGCTAGCTGAAATTTACAAGTGCTTTTTTCTTCCTGGAGTTTAGACTAACCGCGCCTTCAAGCGCGGTTAGTCTAGATTTCTGAATTGATATTACACTTAGAAACCTTTGAACGTCTTTGCGCTGAAATTATTTGAGGTCATAGCGATCGAGGTTCATCACCTTGTCCCATGCCGCCACAAAGTCATGCACGAATTTCGGCTGCGAGTCCACACTTCCGTAAACTTCCGCCAGAGCTCGGAGCTGAGAGTTCGAGCCGAAGATGAGATCGACACGGGTACCAGTCCACTTAAGTTCGCCCGTTTTGCGATCGGTCCCCTCGAACTCATATTCATCTTCAGAGGTCGCCTTCCACTTCGTACCCAAGTCAAGCAGGTTGACAAAAAAGTCATTGGTCAACGTCTCTGGTCGATGGGTGAAGACGCCGTGCTTAGACCCGCCATAGTTCGCTCCCAAGACGCGCAAGCCGCCCAGGAGAACCGTCATCTGCGGGGCTGACAGGAACAGCAATTGCGATCGATCGACCAGCAACTCTTCGACCGATTCGCTGTGTTTGCCGCTGGTGTAGTTGCGGAACCCGTCCGCAGTCGGTTCCAGCACGGCAAAGGACTCGACATCCGTTTTCTCTTGCAACGCATCCGTGCGCCCCGGCTTGAAGGGAACGGTCACGTCATAACCGGCGTTTTTCGCCGCTTGTTCGACACCTGCACATCCGCCCAGAACGATCAGGTCAGCGATCGAAACCCGCTTTCCGCCAGACTGCGAGCTATTGAATTCCTGTTGGATTCCCTCCAGGGTTTGCAGCGTCGTTGCCAACTGCTCTGGCTGGTTAACCTCCCAATCCTTCTGAGGCGCGAGACGAATACGCGCCCCGTTCGCCCCACCGCGCATATCGGAGCAGCGGAACGTTGACGCCGACGCCCAAGCGGTCGAAACCAGTTGGGAGACAGACAGTCCCGAAGCCAGAATTTTGCCTTTGAGAGCAGCGATATCCTGCTCATCAATCAACTCATGGTCAACTGCGGGGACGGGATCTTGCCACAAGAACTCTTCCTGGGGAACCTCCGGGCCGAGATAGCGCGATCGCGGCCCCATGTCGCGGTGCGTCAGCTTGAACCACGCCTTGGCGAACTGAAGAGCAAACTCATCTGGGTTATCGTGGTAACGCCGCGCAATCTGGTTGTAGATGGGGTCCATCTTCATGGCCATGTCCGCCGTGGTCATCATGGGGGCGTGCCGTTTCGACGGATCGTGTGCGTCAGGTACCGTACCCGCACCAGCGTCGCCCTTGGGCTTCCATTGCCACGCGCCAGCAGGACTCTTCGTCAGTTCCCAGTCATATTTGAACAGGGTTTCGAGATAGCTGTTGTCCCACTGCGTCGGTGTGGGGGTCCATGCGCCTTCGATACCGCTGGTGATCGCATCGACGCCGACACCCGTGTTGAAGTTGCTCTTCCAGCCGAGGCCCTGATCGATGATGGTAGCACCCCCAGGATCGGGGCCTACGTGCGATGCTTCGCCCGCACCGTGACATTTGCCAAAGGTATGTCCACCGGCGGTGAGCGCGACTGTCTCCTCGTCGTTCATCGCCATCCGACCAAAGGTCTCGCGAATATCGCGACCCGAACCGATCGGATCGGGCTCGCCGTCTGGCCCTTCTGGGTTCACGTAGATCAGACCCATCTGAACGGCGGCAAGGGGGTTCAGCAGCACGCGATCGCCTTCATAACGCTCATTGCCGAGCCAGGTTTTCTCAGAACCCCAGTATATGTCTTCCTCTGGCTGCCAGACGTCCACGCGCCCACCTGCAAAGCCCAGCGTTTTGAAGCCCATCGACTCTAGGGCGCAGTTGCCCGCGAAAATCATCAGGTCAGCCCAGGAGATTTTTTGGCCGTATTTCTGCTTGATTGGCCAAAGCAACATCCGTGCCTTGTCGAGGTTGGCATTGTCTGGCCAACTGTTGAGGGGTTCAAACCGCTGGCTACCCGAACCCGCGCCGCCGCGACCGTCGCCAATCCGATACGTGCCTGCGCTGTGCCAAGCCATCCGAATGAAGAGCGGCCCATAATGACCGTAGTCGGCTGGCCACCAGTCCTGGGAGGTCGTCATTAGCTCGTAGATATCTGCTCTTAGGGCAGCTAAGTCGAGAGTCTTGAACTCTGATGCGTAGTTGAATTCCTCACCCATAGGATTGGACTGGGCTGAGTGCTGATGGAGGATGCTCAGATTCAAATAATTAGGCCACCAGTCTCGGTTCGACGGCACGTTGCGAGGCTGAGATTTCTGACCGCCCCCCGTAAATGGGCATCCGCTTTCGCTGCTCATAGTATCTCCTGTCAAATGGTGTGGTGTAGATTCTGTTAATTTGCTACAGGTATTGCAAATAAATAGCATATGGATAATTACTGGGATAATCGATGAGAAATATAATCGAAGATAAATTTAATTAACGTTATGATTTGAAACAAACGGTTATACTAATAGCTGTGCCTTATTGCAACACGTTGGAGCCGACGCTAATGTCGGCTAAAGCACTACTTTTAAAACGAAATGAATACATTGAATTGGCACCGGAAGTCTGGCTAAAATGGCAGGATTTAGGTGTAAATCCTGGAGTTTCAATTTATAGTGAGTCGCCGCGAAAGTTCAAAATGCTCGTACTAAAAAATTGGATGTTGTACCAAATTGGGAGAGCCATCATAAAAAAGCATATTATCAGCGAGATCGCCGAGTCGAAAAGCTTATCCAGTCTAGCTTTGAGCAATAGTTGTCGCCCGATCGGCTAAACTCCAGCAAGTAAAGGACACAGAAACTATGTTTCTGTGTCCTTCAGTTTATTCTAGCCCCAACGCACTTTTCTTCTTTTCACTATTAACTTTTCACTTCTAACCTTTAACTTTTGATTGGTGTTTGCGTTGGAGTGCGGCAGCAGTAACAGCACCAAAAGTCAGTAAAGCCAATGCAGAAGTAGGTTCTGGAACTGGTTTGGGTTTGTGCAGAGCCACAACAAAAGTGGCATCCGGGTCGAACATATCGTTGGTGTAACTACCCCCTCCCCAAGGCCCTGTTTGAGGATTGAAGCTACCGCCAAGGAAACCCTGCCCATCAGACCCACTGACCGTATCGGTGGGGATCAGTTTGGTGATACGGATACCATCAATTGCCTCCTCATTACCGATGCCGAAATCGCTCAAGTCGAAACCAGTCGCAAAGACGTTAGTTTCAAAACCATCGCTGAACTCGTATCTGAACTGAGTGAAGGTGCTTTGACCGACTTTCTTAATCGCTACCGCGTATGCTTCCGGTCTCCCCCAGCCACCGTTCTCGTAGACCACGAAGTCATTCCCAGCTGCATTTGTTAGGGACATACCCGTTCCCCAGTTAAGGTCGATCGTACCTGGGATAGCCGGGTTGTTTACATCGCCAATATTTACCGAACTATCGGGATCGAAGCCGAGTATCGCACCGACGGTTCGATTGGCAATTTCGCTGTTGCCCGATAGGAAGCTGGCAGTGAAGTGATTAATTACCTGGCTGCCTGAAACTATTGAGCCTCCGACTACAGAGTTGTCAGAATCCCAGGTATAACCGGCAACGGTGAAAGTGGCGGCAAGTGCCGATTGTGCTGTAGCTATTCCTACACCAGTGAGGATGGTTAGGGACAGGCTGATTTGATTCCAGCGCTTTTTACTAAAGGTTTTCATACAGGTAGTGCCTCCCGACACAAAAGTGTTGATTCTAGGGAGACTCAAGGGTGCGATCGTCAGAACGCTCCGATCGAGAGTGGCCGTTAAGCTGTGTCAAGCATTGTTAGTTGTAGAACTTACGCTTTCTGGTAAGCGTTTGTTTTGCCCCTATGACGGACAATTTTTCAGCGGCTTTTTGCTGCCATACTGCCAATCGACGATCGAAATGCCAAATGTGTAAATTCTTTAACTAAGCCAGCAACTCTCTATGAGTCTTTTCCGAATGCACCCTAACATATACATATAAACCTATAACCAGTGTTTGTACATACCTTCGATAAAGAATTTGTAAAGATTGCATCCATCTGACCTTCAGCACAGCCAATGCTTTTCGCAACTATCGCAAGTTATATTTCCGTCGAACTAGGTTGAGTTCGTGTCTGGGGTGGGGTAAGTTGATCAATGTCAGTCGTGGAAAAGTTTTATGAGCAGCACGATCGCAATTACCGATTCTGAATTTGAAACTCAAGTCCTGAAAGCAACTCAGCCAGTGTTAGTATATTTCTGGGCTTCTTGGTGTGGCCCTTGCCGTCTGATGACCCCGTTAATTAACTCAGCAGCGCAAACTTATAGCGATCGCCTCAAGGTGGTCAAAATGGAGGTAGATCCCAATCCGACTACTGTGGCAAAGTATAAGGTCGAAGGCGTTCCTGCATTGAGACTGTTTAACAAGGGTGAATTGATCGGGTCTGTCGAGGGTATCGATAGCAAACAGAAAATCACCCAGTTACTGGAATCCCACTTGTAAATAGTTATCAAAATTTTGGGTAAAAACCTCGCCCTTCTAGGGCGATTTTATACGAGCTATGCTAATATAAAACCTGGTATATAAAGGTCGAACCATGATTGTTTGCAAATTCAAAGTCAAAGGAAAAAATAGTCAATATCGCGCCATTGACGAGGCTATTCGCACCTCCCAATTCATATTTGCCAAGGAACGGAATTCGATGGGGAGACAATCTGCTGCGGAAAGGTCTTGGTCTGCACTCGCTCAATTATACGATAATTGCAAGAATGAAGATAAAAGGAAAGAAACGCTTTCCGAACTTCAAGAAAAATTGCCGTCAGGTGGAATACAAACCATTCGGGTGTATACTTTCAGAAACTCGTAAAGCCACAATCTTTTCCCCTCAAAAAGATATAGGAACGCTCAAGCGAAAAGGAACTTACAACCTCAACTTCTATTGACTCTTGAACAATGATTATTGAGTAAATATGCAATTTGCTAAACGTTTAGAACCCCTGCAATTTAATGTTTTCGCAGATATGGATCGGGCAAAGGCATCATCAGTAGCAGGGGGGAAGGAATTAATTGACCTGTCGCTGGGATCTTCGGATTTGCCAGCAGCAACCCACGTCATCAATGCGATCGCTCAATCCTTACAAGACCCCAGTACCCACGGTTACTTACTGTTTCGCGGCACAAAAGATTTTCGGGTTGCTGCTGCTACCTGGTATACTCAAAAATTTGGTATCCCGGTTGACCCAGAAACAGAAGTGCTGCCGCTGATCGGTTCTCAGGAAGGAACGGCCCATTTGCCCTTGGCAGTTCTCAATCCAGGAGATTTTGCTCTGCTATTAGACCCAGGGTATCCTTCTCATATGGGTGGGGTCTACCTCGCCAGCGGTCAGATCTACCCTATGCCCCTACGGGCAGAAAATGGGTTTTTGCCTATATTTGAGGAGGTGCCAGAAGCAGTTTTAGCACAGGCAAAAATGATGGTGCTAAGTTATCCCCATAACCCTACTGCGGCGATCGCACCTCTGTCTTTTTTCCAAACAGCTGTTGCCTTTTGCCAACAGCACAATCTTGTGCTGGTTCACGATTTTCCCTACGCCGATTTAGTTTTTGAGGATACATCGGCACCTTCGATACTGCAAGCCGATCCTGAAAAAAGTGTTTCGATCGAGTTCTTCACTCTTTCCAAGTCTTATAACATGGGTGGTTTTCGCATCGGTTATGCTATTGGCAATCCAAAGTTGATTCAGGCGTTGCGGCAGGTAAAAGCGGCTGTTGATTTTAATCAATATGGAGGTATCCTCAACGGTGCGATCGCAGCCTTAAGTGGCCCTCAAGAAGGAGTCAAAGCTGCCGTTGCCACTTTCCGAAATCGGCGAGATGCTTTCGTCAAAGCTTTAAATAATATTGGCTGGCCGGTTCCGACACCAAGAGCCACAATGTATGTATGGGCCAGATTACCGGCACCTTGGACGGAAAATTCGATCGGATTTTGCACTCAGCTCGTGGAAGCTACGGGTGTTGCCGTTTCTCCCGGTGCTGGGTTTGGTAAATCTGGAGAAGGGTATGTCCGTTTTGCTCTCGTACACGAACCGCCAGTTCTAGAAGCTGCGGTGAAGCGAATGGATGAATTCTTGCGTGTGCGATCGCCTGCCTAAATATTGCCCTAGTAAATGATTTTGGGCTAAGAACGTCATAACTGACGAACGCAATCGCTATAACTCGAACTAGATGGCTAAGCCCCTCTGTTAGATTTTGCCAGTCTGGACAATTCTCTTGCAACTAAGCGCTAAATTGCAAATGCAGGATAGCTCTTGGAGAGTTATAAGTCGATCGAAATAAATTAAAATTTCAGAAAAATCGTAATAGTAAAATGCGATCGTATTGCTGTATTTTTTGATTGAATAAATCAGAATGTATAACTTGTATCGAAGCAATTTACTATAACTATTCTGTATCGGTAATACACAACTTTCGCTCAAATTATGTACACAATTATTCACATATTTTTAATAATGGGTAGAAGTGATTAAAAGCAGGTTTTACTCGGTAAAGCAACTTGTTATAAAGACAGAATAAGATTTTTATCTTTTGTATAAATTGATAAATTTTACATAAAGGTAACGGATACTTAGCAGTATTGCTACTGTATTCTCCTAGTATTACTCTCTGGAGAATTTTCCGGTTGTAAACGAAAGCCTTACACAAAGGGTGCTAGCCAAACGATAAAAACCATGCTGAAAATACAGCAAATCCCGCTTGCTCAGTCAGGAGAGCAAATTTTGGCCGATCGAATTTTACTCGTTGAAGACCACGAGGTAAATCGTCGCTTACTGAGCGACTACCTCTGTTATCTCGGATACCAGGTTTTGTGCCTTGCCGAAGGCACCACCTTTTTTCAGGTGATGTCCAAGTTTCGGCCTCAGCTAGTTTTATTAGACTTGAAGTTACCAGGAGTTGATGGTTATACCATACTCCAAGAAATCCGGCAGATACCGGACTGGCATCAGGTGCCGGTGATCGTCGTCTCGGCGTATGCTTTTAAAGCCGATCAACAACGCGCTCTCAGTTTGGGAGCTACGAGGTACTTCGTTAAACCGGTCAATCTTTCTCATTTGCGGCAGGCAATTCAAGAAGAATTACGCGATCGACCTATATAAATTACCTTTCTTTTATCTCTAGTTATCAGCCATTTTTTCCGGCTTGTAATTTTTTCCCCAATCTGAGAGAGATTTTGCATAGAATCTCTGATGTCATCCATTTTAGCTTCAATTTGTGCCACTAATAAATTTACTGTTTGGAGATGATTGAGAGTTTGATTCAATGCTTCGCGATACTGAGTTTCAAGATTTTCTGAAGGCATGGATGCAACCCGCTTTGTGTGAAAGTAGACGGCCAAGGTGTTAAAGGAGAAATTCTCTTAGTCTTAATCTAAACTCTCATATTTGAAAATTAGTACTGACCGGTCATAAATTTATCTTTTTTTGCCTACTACGATTGAGAATCTTTAAGAAATATTAATAATTCCGCTTCTATTTGCTTTATAAAAATTAACATTTACGTATTTTTACATAAATAAAGGGAAAATTTTTTGAGTTTTTTATGGTTTATATACGTATCTAGTATCGGGATATTCAGTAGGAATAAAATTTTTGGCTTATCTCATCTAAGAACTCAATCAAATAACGACGGTATCTAATGATTTCACCCACAGATCGTCAAGATTTTACGAATCTGAGACGATCGATGGATATCACCTTTTTTTGAACCAGCCCTCAGAATTCACCAAAACTTCACACAAATTTGACCAGAAATTACGCTAAGTTCACCCAAGCCAAAAATCGCTTTTCTAAAATGGAAGAAAGTGAAGGTTAAGCGTTCACGGGTGGATCTGCTACAACCGGGAAGAGAAACAGACAAATCCCGTCAACAGTGGGATGTGCAACGTAAATCGTTTATTGAGAAACTTGAGAGGGAATCCAAAAATGCTTCAGACTATTAAACGTATTGCTATCGGCGCTTCAATGGTCGCAGGTGTGAGCGCTCTAGCCACTGCCCCAGCATCCGCCGCATCCCTCACTAATGCGACAATTGGCGGAAGTGCAGCTAGCGATTATTTAGTGTACGGTGTGTCCGGCAATCAAACCGTTGAGATTCCAAATACTCCGGCAAACATACAAGCCGTTCTCGACGGTAATGCCGCCAGTCCCACCGGTAACGTAGAATTGAGAGCCAGTACAGAGAAAGGGACTTTTACTGCGATCGATTTCCAAAAGAACACCACCTTGACAGGTAATATTGGTGGCAAGTCGCTCACTCTTAGCAGTATCACAGCAAGTGACTGGTTTGGAGCCGGTCTGAATACCGCATACGGCGCGAACAACCTTGCTAACAAGTGGTTTAACGAGTTCATCACCAAAGCTGGTTATGGTTTATTCGTAGGAAGTAGCGTTGCAAGTAGTTACTTTAATGCCTTTTTGGGTATGGGGGGATTCCAAGCAAGCAGCGACCCCAACATCTCCTACGTCAACCAAAATGATGATACCGGTCTCATTAGTATTGGGCTGGCAGGTCACTACAATTTAAAGGCTGCCTATGCTAGTAATCCCAAATATGCAGGATTTGCAGCTTTGTTACCAAGTGGATTCCAAGCAAGCGAAGTAGTCAAGTATACTTACGAAGGTAAGACTGACTATCTCTACAGCTTCAACGCTACTAATTCGGGTCTGGTTAACACGGATGGATTCTCTCACAACGGCAACTACGAAGTCTCGTTACAGGGAGTAAAAGTGCCCGAACCCTCTACAATGCTCGGTTTGATGGCTGTGGGTGGCTTGTTGGCAGCTAGCAAACGCAAGTCACAAAAAGTTGCTTAATAAATTATCTAATTGATTAAAAACCCGGTTTTTTGCAAAAAACCGGGTTTTTGTTCGGTTCGCGGTAGGCAATACCCACCCTCTAAACGAAAAGGCTTTCTTATCATGGTGATGGAGACAGTTTCTTTAAGTGAGTTGTGACCACTTCGCAGAAAGCGCTACCTTTAATCAAAGACCCGGAACGCCTAGAAAGTCGCCTCAAGGAGATTCCGGCGGAGCCAGGTGTTTATATAATGCGGGATGAGAGCGATCGCATCCTCTACATCGGTAAATCGAAAAAATTGCGATCGCGTCTGCGTTCCTACTTCCGCGAAGCTTCCGACCTCAGCCCCCGCATTGCCTTAATGGTACAGCAGGTAGTCGAGATCGAAATCATCGTCACCGATACGGAAGCAGAAGCACTGGCATTAGAAGCAAACTTAGTTAAGCAGTACCAACCGTATTTCAACGTACTGCTTAAAGATGACAAGAAATATCCCTACGTCCTGATTACTTGGTCAGAAGATTATCCCCGTATTTTTCTCACCCGCAATCGCAGACTAGGTAAAAAACAAGATAGATATTATGGCCCTTACACCGATGCTCGCATATTGCGGCAAACTCTACATATAGTCAAGCGCATATTCCCTTTGCGTCAGCGTCCCCAACCTTTATTTAAAGACCGTCCCTGTCTCAATTACGATCTCGGTCGCTGTCCTGGCGTATGCCAGCTGCTGATTTCTCCAGAAGAATATCGCAAAACAGTACAAAAAGTGGCAATGCTTTTCCAAGGTCGCACGCAAGAATTGATCGATATTCTCACAGCGCAGATGGAACAAGCCGCAGAAGCGCTCAACTTTGAAACGGCGGCGCGTATTCGCGACCAAATTACTGGATTGAAATCTTTGACGGCTGAACAAAAAGTCTCGTTACCTGATGATACCGTGTCGCGAGATGCGATCGCACTTGCCGCAGACGATCGACACGCCTGCATTCAATTATTCCAGATTCGAGCCGGACGTTTGGTCGGAAGGTTGGGATTTGTGGCAGATGCTGAATCTGCTACACCGGGAGCGATTTTGCAGCGGGTGTTGGAAGAACATTATCAAAATGCCGAACCTGTAGAAATTCCCACGGAAATTCTGGTGCAATACGAGTTACCGGAAAGCGAAATGTTGGCAGAATTTTTAGGAGAAAGAAAAGGTCGCAAAGTGACAATTTTGGCTCCGCAAAGACAAAGCAAAGCGGAATTAATTGAAATGGTGGAGCGCAATGCTGAGTATGAATTATCTCGCACTCAGAAATTTGCCGATCGCAACAGCGAAGCAATGCAAGATTTAGCCAACATTCTCGATTTGCCAGACTTGCCACGCCGCATAGAAGGTTACGATATTTCCCATATTCAAGGTGCAAATGCTGTCGCATCTCAGGTTGTCTTTATCGACGGTTTACCCGCCAAACAACATTATCGACATTACAAAATCAAAAATCCTGCCGTTACAGTCGGTCACTCCGACGACTTTGCCAGTCTCGCCGAAGTTATCCGCCGTCGCTTTCGCAAGTACGTAGAAGACCCGCAATTGGAACGAGTGGGAAATCCAGATTTTCCCGATTTGGTGATGATTGATGGTGGGAAAGGTCAGCTATCATCGGTTGTGGCAGTGTTGCAAGAAATGAATCTGTTGGAAGATTTGCGAGTGGTAAGTTTAGCCAAGCAGCGAGAAGAAATATTTCTGCCAGGGGAATCTTTGCCATTGCAAACAGATGCAGAACAACCGGGTGTGCAATTGTTGCGGCGACTGCGGGATGAAGCGCATCGATTTGCGGTTAGTTTCCATCGCCAACAGCGTACCGATAAGTTGCGACGTTCTCGTTTGGATGAAATTCCCGGATTGGGATTTGAGCGACAAAAGCAACTGTTGGCACATTTTCACTCGATCGATTATATCCGCGAGGCATCTCCAAAACAGCTAGCGGAAGCGCCTGGAATTGGCCCTCGTTTAGCTCAGGAAATTTTCGATTATTTCCATCCCAGTTAGGGAGAGGGAAAGTCAAAAGTCAAAAGTCAAAAGTCAAAAGTCAAAAGTCAAATATTAATTCTTTCGCTCCCCCACTCCCCCACACCCCCACTCCCCCGCTCCCCCGCTCCCCCGATCGCTTGCGATTGGGGGAGAGTGATGTCAAGCTGTGGAAGGGAAACTCAGTTTGAGGACGACCAGTCTTGCAGACTAGATATAACATTAGCGCCTTTTTCCAGGGCACAAAGATGAAACTTCACCTTCTAAGTTCTATTATCTTATTGACTTTCTTCGGGATAAGTGCTTCAGCACAAGCCTACAATCCCCAACACTTAAGGATTTTGCTACAAACAAGAGAATGCCGGGGGTGCGACCTCAGCGGTGCGCCTCTGGGTCGGATGGATCTTAGGGATGCGGATTTGCGTAATGCTTATCTTGCAGGTGCTGATTTGCAAGCAGCTAACCTGTCGGGTGCCAAACTTGTTCGTGCCGATTTGACTAATGCTAACTTAAGTCGAGCTTATTTGGTAGGTGCTGACCTCAAGCAAGCTTTTCTCACTCACGCTGACTTGCGAGGTGCTGATATGAGACTTTCTCGCTTGAGTTTTGCCGCTCTCGGTCATGCTGACCTTAGTAATGCAGACTTAAGCGGAGCTGAGTTGACGGGTACGACGCTTCGAGAAGCTAACTTAATTGGAGTGGATTTAACGAGAGCAATTCTCAAGAAAACCACAATGCCTGATGGCAGAATTCGCGATTCTGAGGATTTGCGGAGATAGCGATCGCTACAATATTCCCAGTCAGTCCTGTACGCATTTGCTCATAGTTGGGGAGTAGGAAGTGGGAGTCATGTACCTCATGCGGCTGCAAATCCCTATAACCTGATTTCCTTAGGCTTGTAGAGGCGTTCTATACAACGTCTCTACAATAAGCTGTTGGGCATTTAAATTTGATTATTGGGAAACAGAAGAAGTAGCTCTAATCCTCTCCCCTGCTCCGAAAGCTCCCCTGCCCCCCTGCAATCTCAATAACTAATTTAGATGCGTGACAGGTTAGGACATCCCTCTCGAAACCAAATTTATTAGAAAAATGATAACTTTTCCCCTTTTCATGCTTAAATCCTGTATCTAAAGAAATAATTAAAAGTTGAACAGAATCTTAAAAATAGTCGTTAAATATTCTTCAATAAATGTATATAAAGGCCATCTCTTTACTGAAAAATAATTTTTAGTGACGGCGCTGGAGACAGCAATCTTCTGCTATCATCCGAATGGTAGGGTCTGATATCAAAGACTTATGCCAAGATAATGATTGGGGATCATTGCTTTTAGCTAGATTACCCGAACTCAAATATAACAACCTATGGCTACAGCTTGAGACTGTTTTAGCTGAAATTGGAGTCAGGAAAATCTGGTTTAAACCAGGTGTGTCATAACCAGAGAATGATGCGGCAAAAGTGTCATCGCGGGTGCTAAAGGGCCGATCGCGTTATCCCAGAAACTTGGTTTATTTTGCTGGGTGTGAGGAGATTACGTCTATATGACCCAAAGAAACCCGTTTTCTTACTCCGGATGTAGAAAAACAGTCATCATGGGTGCTGGTTTTTACCATTGTCTTTAAAAACTGAGTTAATTGAGAGATTTCAAAATGCAAACAGTACAAAAGATCCGCTGCCCCAACTGTGGCAATCACGGAGAACGTCACTACCTTTCTATCAGTAAACTTATCTCAACACAATGTCACGCTTGCGATTATTTGATGGTGACTTGTTCTCAAACGGGAAAAGTGATCGAAGCTTACGCTCCAGGTAGATACGCCCGCCGATAGTTGATTTTGTTGCTAACTTAATATAGCAAAACCCCTATCCACTTATGCAAATGGGTAGGGGTTTTAACATAGGAACATCATTTTCTGATTGACGTCCGACATCCCACCTTTTTCCTTTTCCTGTTTCCCTTAGCGTTTCGCTCTCACTGTGGCACAAGGTATCAAATCATTGACAATCTTATTTGCTGTGCTAAGAAAGATGTCAGCACAACACAAGTAATTTTATGATTAACCAGGGCAGAGAGGTCAGGCTATGGCTTCAATTCGGACTTGTGCCTTTTTTCTCTTTTCTGCTTTAACAGGAGCGATCGCACTAGCAGCACCAGCTACGGGACAAGCGATCGTCCCAGCAGCAGACGGGACTGGCACTGTAGTTACCCCTCAAGAAAATCGTTTTGACATCACGGGTGGCCAAAGATCTGGGGATGGTGCCAACCTATTTCATAGTTTCACCGAATTTGGTCTCAATTCCGACCAAGTTGCTAACTTTTTGTCCCGACCCGATATCCTGAACATCCTCGCGAGGGTAAACGGCGGTAACGTTTCTTATATTAACGGCCTTATTCAAGTTACGGGCGGTAATTCCAACTTATTTTTAATGAATCCATCTGGCATTGTCTTTGGCGCAAATGCCAGTTTAAATGTGCCTGCTGCTTTCTTAGCCACTACAGCCAACGGTATTGGTCTCACTCCCACAGATATGCCTGGGAACGTCAACTGGTTTAATGCCGCTGGGCCTAATAATTATGCAGCGCTGGTAGGAACGCCTTCAGCTTTTGCCTTGACAATGCAGCAGCCCGGAAGCATCGTCAATTCGGGTAATTTGGCAGTGGGTATAGGGCAAGATCTCACTTTACTCGGCGGTACGGTTGTCAATACCGGGCAATTGTCCGCACCTGCTGGTAATATTACCGTAATGGCGGTGCCGGGGCAAAGCTTTGTGCGTTTGAGTCAACCCGGTTTTGTGTTGAGTTTGGAACTGCAACTATTAGGGAATAGCGGTACTTTACCTAATAATTGGACGTTGCCGATCGCATCCTTGCCGCAAATGTTGACCGGAGGAGGTGTCGGTCATGCTACGGGAATATCTGTAAATAAAGATGGCAGCGTGCAGCTAACCGGTTCGGGAATTACCGTACCAACACAGGGAAGTAGTGCGATCGCATCCGGTACGATCGACGTATCCGGACAAACCGGAGGCAGAGTACAAGTTTTCGGCGATAAAGTCGGTCTTGCCAGTGCTAATATTAACGCCTCTGGTACTTCCGGTGGCGGCACTGTTTTGATTGGCGGCGATTACAAAGGATTGGGTGCAGTTCCGAATGCTTCTCGCACTTTTATTAGTAATGATTCTACCATTGCTGCTGATGCTTTACTCAACGGCAACGGCGGTCGGGTAATTGTCTGGGCAAACGAAATTAACCGGACTTTTGGCAACATTACTGCTCGTGGTGGTATTTTATCGGGAAATGGAGGTTTTGTCGAAATATCCGGTCGAGAGTTTTTGGACTTCAAAGGAAATGTGAATACTTTAGCGCCCCAAGGTAATCCGGGGATGCTTTTACTCGATCCTACAGATATTATCGTGCAAGCCGCTCCCGGAGATTTTGTCGATCTGACGGAAGTAGATGAATTTGCCGATCCCGACAAAGGTGGAAATGCGATCGCTGTTGACCTGATTAATAATGCCAGTACAAATGTAACCCTACAAGCAACCAATAATATTATCTTTGATAGTGGCGCTCCCGTTAATATTACTACTCCTGGCGTGGGATTGAGTGCCGAAGCTGGTAACAATATTACAGTCAAAGATAGCATTACGACAAATGACGGCAATATCACTCTCACTGGTAAAACGGGAGGCGTGTTTATTTATGCACCTCTCTTTTCAGGTACAGGTAGTATTAATATCAATGGAACTAACAGTAGTTCTTGGGGTATTAAAGTCGATCCAAGCGTATCGATATCATCAACAAGCGGCAATATTAACCTCAACGGCAATAGTGATAGTGCCGAAGGTATCCGCATAGATGGAACGCTCTCGTCAACAGGCGGTGATATCAGCCTTATCGATAACAGTACCGCAACTAGCACGGGTGCTGACGGCATCTTTGTCAACTCTACAATTAGTTCGGGAGGTGGGGATATTTCCCTCACCAGCGACAACAACAATATTAATGTAGGCGTTTTAGATTCTAGTTCTCTTGGTGGTGATGCTGGCCAAATCAATGTCACCGCTTCTAAGGGCAATATCAACACAGGTGATATCAATTCTGTGGGAGGTAGCACATTAGGTAACGGCGGCAATATTGCTCTGAGTGGAAATAGCGTTACTACAGGAAATATCGATGCTTCTGCTGGCAATTTGATAGGGAACGGCGGTCAAATTTTTGTGAATGGTATCACCAAAATCAATACGGGTAGCATTAACTCAACTGCTAACTCTAATGGCGGAAATATTGCACTAAATGGCCCAATTAATTTGACTAACGATCTTGATATAAATACTGGTTTAAATACTGGTGATATCAGTTTAAACGGCACAGTAGATGGTAGCCATTTTTTGAGGCTTTTGGCAGGCAGTAACGGTACTATTCGGATAAACGGTAATGTCGGCCAATCAATTCCTCTAGTTGGATTGGACTTTGCTAGCGCTCTGAATATTGAATTAGCAGGCCAGATATTTCCTACACAAAACGGCCTTACTTTTAACAGTGATGTTACTCTTATCGGTAGTGCAAATCTTGACGCAGGCACAGGAGCGATCGTATTTAATAAAAACTTGTATATTGGTACAAATTCTCTGGGTTTAACGGCAGATGAAATAAACTTTTATGGCGGTGCAGGTTCTGTAAAGGGCAGTATTTTTTTTACACTTCAGCCATCAACGCCAAGCCAAAATATTGTGCTTGGTGGCAATAGCAATATCGATCCAAATAGTTTAGAAATAACAACAGAAGACATCAAAGCTTGGCAACCGGGTTTCCTCACCATAACTATAGGAAGGGAAAATAGCAGTGGTGCTATTACTATGGCTGGTGATGTCATTTTTAATAGCACAGTTACTTTGCAATCGCCTCTAACGTCTGGCTCGATAAGCACCAACGGTTTTAGTATCGTCGGCACAAAGAATGTCAACATTTTACTGTTAGCAAATCAAAATGTTACTACTAATAATATCACCAATCCCGGTGGAGTAATTCAAATTAATAGTTTTGCTGGTAATATCGATACGACTGCCGGAAATTTAGATACGAGTTCTAGCAATAATGGAGGCAGGATATCGCTCACCGCACCCAAAGGCATCGCTACTGCCAACCTTATTTCCCGAAGCGGTAACGGCTATGGAGGAAATATATTGCTCTTTAGTAGCGAGGGAATTATTAACACTAAAGCAGGTATTGTTGATGCCAGTTCTAGTGCAGGTAATGGGGGTCAGATCGAACTCCGTGGCAATGCAGGTGTCATCGCATCATCAGTCACTTCCAGCAATAGCACTACAGGCTCTGCCGGTCACATTACCATCGCCAGCCAAAACGGAGCAATTACCGCTACTGCGATTAATGCTAATGCCTCCAACGGTAACGGCGGCAATGTTGAAATCACAGCCTTTAGTAATATTACTACTGACTCTGTTGAAGCTGGTGTTTTGACAGCAGGAAACGGCGGAAATATTAAAGTAAAAAGCCTCTTCGGTGCTATTACTACAGGTAGAATTATTACTCAAGCCAATGCGGGGAATGCTGGTAATATAAGTATCACTGCACCAGGTAATATTGACACAAAAGAAATTATTGCTGCTGCTGAAAATTCTGTTTTTCACAATGGCGGTACAATAGAGATTACTAGCACTAGCGGCAGTATAAACATTAGCAATACTCCAGAAGTTGCGATCGATACCTCTACTACAAACAATAACTCTACTGCCACAGGTAACGCAGGTGCAATTACTCTGCAAGCCGAAGGAAAGATTAATGTCGGCGGCAATGTCGCGGCAAACGTCAAAGGAACTGGGACTGGCGGTGATATTACTTTCAATAGCAACAGTAGCACTATCAATGTCGGCAATTTAGATTCCAGTTCTAGTGCAGGAAATGCAGGTGCGATCGCACTTAAAGCCAATGGTAATATTCAAACAGCCAACCTCACTTCTGGAGTCGATACCGGTGCTAACGCTGCTGGTGGTAACATCACAATCATCAGTCAAAATGGCACAATTACTTCTAGTTTAATTAATGCCAACGGTGGTTTTAGCAATGCTGGTAACATCGAAATTAACGCTTTCGATCAGATTACCACAGGTGACATCAAAGCGCAAGTATTTTCGGCTGGCAATGCCGGTAATATTAATGTGACCAGTAGCAATAGCAAGATTACAACTAATGGGATTTTTGCTGCGGCTAATGCTGGCAATGGTGGCAACATTACCCT
>NZ_JBHFNU010000059.1:0-7842 GCF_041929145.1 Aerosakkonema sp. BLCC-F183
TTACATCTTAGATCGGAACGGACAGCCTGTACCGATTGGCGTTCCGGGTGAGTTGTATATCGGTGGTGCTGGTTTAGCACGGGGATACCTCAACCGTCCCGATTTGACTAATGAGCGGTTCAAAAGCAACCCCTTTAGTGACTCTCCCACTGAACGCCTTTATAAAACTGGAGATCGGGTTCGCTATCTGCCCGATGGTAATATTGAATACCTCGGTCGGATAGATGACCAAGTGAAAGTTCGCGGTTTTCGGATCGAACTTGGAGAAATCGAAGTAGCACTTAGTCAACATCCAAACTTACTGTCTGTTGCAGTCTTGCTTCGAGAAGATATTCCCAGCCAAAAGAGTCTGGTCGCTTACGCTGTCCCACTTCAGGAACCTGCGCCCACCTTTGGTGACCTGCGGCATTTTCTGAAAGAGCGACTACCAGACTATATGGTGCCTAGTGCTTTTGTAATTTTGGAGTCCTTGCCACTGACCCCCAATGGCAAAGTAGACCGCAAATTATTACCAGCACCAGACCTCAAGAGTTTAATTGAAAAAGCAGAGTTTGTAGCTCCTCAGACTCCAACAGAAGAATTAGTAGCATCTATCTGGGCTGAGGTTTTGGGAGTCGAGGAACTCAGCATCAATGACAACTTTTTTGAATTAGGTGGGCATTCCTTACTGGCAACTCAATTGCTCTCAAAACTAAGTTACCATTTGGGGTTAAATCTGCCCTTATATAAGTTTTTTGAAGCTCCAAGTGTAGCTGATTTTTCAAGCTACATTGAAGCCATTTCTTGGGCAACCCAAAATATTGAAACTAGCACCAATAATCTAGAGGAGGTAGAATTTTAATGAATACCATTGAGTTTATTAATCATTTACGCAAGTTAGATATTAACCTGTTTTTGGAAGGGGAACGCCTCCGTTGCAAGGCTCCTGAAGGGACTCTTACCCCTGCTCTCAAGTCGGAAATTAGCGATCGCAAAGCAGAAATCATCTCATTTTTGCAACAAGCTAATCTTCAAGCTAAAGCCACTGCGATCGCTCCGATATCCAGAACAGAAAACAGCACCTTTCCTCTTTCCTTCGCTCAAGAGGGACTTTGGTTCCTCTACGAACTCCAGCCTAACAGCCCGTTTTATAACATTCCTCTTAACTTGCATTTTAGCGGTCAACTCGATATTGCGGCTTTGGAGTCGAGCTTACGATTATTGATCGCCCGTCATGAAATATTACGCACTAACTTTATTACCGTAGATGGAAAACCTGCTCAAGCCATAAATGCGACTAGAGATTTTACTTTACCAGTCGTTGATTTGCGTTCTTTGCCAGCTAGTCAACGGGATTTAGAGTATCAGAAATTAGCTTCTCTTGCAATTAGCCATGTATTTAATCTGTCTAAAGATTCTTTAATAAGGGCAGAATTAGTTCAGCTTATCCCAACAGAAAATGTTTTACTGCTGACAATTCACCACATTATCTTTGATGGTTGGTCTGTCAATATTTTTATTCAAGAACTTACGACTATTTACTCGGCTTTGGTTGAACAAGGTAAACCCCATTTACCTGAAATCAATCTTCAGTATGTAGACTTTGCTGTGTGGCAGAAGCAGTGGTTGCAGGGAGAAGTTTTAGAGTCTCAACTTGCTTACTGGCAACAAAAACTAACAGGAATGCCAGCATTGTTGGAACTACCAACAGATCGTCCCCGACCTGCCGTACAATCCTTTCGCGGAGAAACCCTGTTCTTTACGATTGAATCTGACATTAGTGAAGCCCTCGTAAATTTGAGTCAGCAACAGGGAGTTACACTCTTCATCTTACTCCTTACTGCATTTAAAGTATTGCTCTACCGCTACACCAATCAACCCGATATTGTGGTTGGTTCTCCATCCGCCAACCGCCAAAACCCTCAAATTCAGGGAACGATCGGATTTTTTGTTAATAATTTGGTACTCCGCACAGATTTATCAGGCAATCCTACCTTTCTCCAGTTATTACAACAAGTTAAAAAAATTGTCCTAGAAGCGTATGAGCATCAAGATTTACCTCTTGATAAGATAGTAGAAGCATTACATTCCGAACGGAATTTAAGCTACTCTCCTTTGTTTCAAATAGTCTTCGCTTTAGAACATGAAACGGCCTCTAATATTATCCTCCAAGATTTAACAATTAACACATCTGAGCCTGGAGTTAATCAAACAGCTAAGTTAGATTTAAGCTTGTCGTTGCATAAAACTGAGCAGGGATTGATAGGGGGATTTGAATATAGTACAGATCTCTTTAATGCCACAACCATTACCCGAATGATAGAACATTGGCAAACGTTGTTGGGGGGTATTATAGCGAATCCACAACAAAGGCTATCAGATTTACCCATTTTGACAGCGATTGAACAACACAAATTATTAGTGGAGTGGAATCAAACCCAACAGGACTATCCGAATAATCTATGTATTCATCAATTATTTGAAGCACAAGCAGAACAAACGCCAGATGCCATAGCAGTAATTTTTAAAGACGAACAGCTAACCTACCGAGAACTCAACACCAAGGCTAACCAATTAGCACACTATTTACAAGCACTGGGGGTAAAACCAGAAACACTGGTAGGTATCTGTGTCGAACGTTCCTTTGAGATGATTGTAGGAATCTTAGGCATTCTCAAAGCTGGAAGTGCTTATCTCCCCATAGACCCTGCTTATCCTTCTGAGCGCATCGCCTATATGCTCGATGATTCGCAGCTACCAGTTCTATTAACTCAAAAACAACTTGTTACCTCGTTACCAGAGCATCAAGCACGGATAGTCTGCTTGGATGCCGATTGGGAAGAAATCTCTACAAGAAGTGAACAGTCTCCCATCACTGGCGTGACGCCGGAAAACTTGGCTTATGTCATTTATACTTCCGGTTCAACTGGAACGCCTAAAGGAGTTAAAGTCGCTCACCAAGGATTGTGCAATCTAGTTCAGACACAAATCAAGCTGTTTGACGTGCGGCCAGATAGCCGCGTTCTCCAGTTTGCTTCGGTTAGCTTCGACGCTTCTATCTGGGAAATTGTGATGGCTCTTTGTGCGGGGGGCAAGCTATGTCTTGGAACGCGGGAAGAATTGCAACCGGGGCCAGCATTGCTCCAGCTATTGCAAGAGCAAAAAATTACCCATGCTAACTTTGTGCCATCTGTGCTTGCGGCTCTGGCTGATGAGGAATTACCGACTTTAGAGAATATTGTCGTAGGCGGAGAAGAGTGTCCTCCTTCTTTGGTTGAGCGATGGGCAAATGGACGGCGCTTCTTCAATCTCTACGGGCCAACTGAATCTACTGTCTGCGCTACCATTGCACAATGCTTTAAAGGTACAGGAACACTATCAATTGGACGACCGATTGATAATACTCAAGTTTATATTCTCGATCGCCATAAACAACCCGTTCCGATCGGTGTTCCCGGAGAACTCCACATTGCAGGTGTGGGACTATCCAGAGGCTACCTTAACCGTCCTGATTTAACTGAAGAAAAATTCATCCTCAATCCTTTTAGCAATCAACCCTCTTCTCGCCTCTACAAAACAGGTGACTTAGCCCGTTATCTCCCAGACGGCAACATCGAATACCTCGGACGCATCGACAACCAAGTAAAAATCCGAGGCTTCCGCATCGAATTAGGCGAAATCGAAAGTGCCATCTCTCAACACCCATCAGTCGAACAAACAGTAGTCATCGCCACCGAAAACAAAGCTGGCAACAAACAATTAGCAGCTTATATCGTCCCCCAACCACAAACAGCACCACCAAGCAGCGACCTGCGAAACTTCCTCTTTCAAAAACTCCCCGATTACATGATTCCAGCCACCTTCATCACGCTGGAAACTCTTCCCCTCACCCCTAACGGCAAAATAGATACCAAAGCCTTACCCAAACCAGAAACAGTACATCAACAGCTAGCCACAACCAAAGTCCCTCCCCAAACACCCACCCAAAAAATCCTTGCCACCATTTGGGCAGAAGTTCTCCAAATACAAGAAGTAGGCATCCACGACAACTTCTTTGAATTAGGCGGAGACTCCATCCTCAGCATTCAAATTATTGCCCGTTGCCATCAAGCCAATCTCCAACTCACTGTCAAAGATTTATTTCAACACCAAACCATTGCCGAACTAGCCCAAATTGTCACCCCCGCAGTAGAAATTACAGCCGAACAAGGTTTAGTTAGTGGCATCGTACCACTAACCCCAATCCAACACTGGTTTCTCGAACAAAACTTACCCGAACCTCACCACTTTAACCAATCATTCCTATTTGAAATATCCCCTGACTTAAAACCTGAACTCTTGCAGCAAGTCCTCCAACAATTGCTGCAACATCACGATGCCCTACGCCTGCGGTTAATTCCCAACGGTGAAACTTGGCAACTTCTTAACGCCTCCACTGAAGAGAGCGAAATTTTCAGCACGATCGATCTATCCCAAATAGCTCCAACCGAACAAATTGCCACCATTGAAAGCACAACTAACCAACTACAAGCCAGCCTAAACCTCTCAAAAGGCCCAATTCTCCGCGTTGCTTTATTTCATCTAGGTTCTCACCAACCTAATCGTCTATTAATTATCATTCATCACTTAGCAGTCGATGGCGTATCCTGGCGGATTTTGTTAGAAGACTTAATCGCAGCCTACCAACAACTCAGTCTAGGAGAAACAATTCAATTACCAGCCAAAACCACTTCCTTCCGAGATTGGGCAGTCCGACTAACAGAATATGCAAAAACTCAAACAGCACTAGCAGAACTCGATTACTGGCTAACTCAATTAAACTCTCACAATTCTCCGCTACCAGTAGACTATCCTACTGAAATAGTAGAAAATCAAATCGCCGACACCGCCGAAGTAACAGTATCCCTAAGTGCAGCACAAACCACTGCTCTACTCAAAGAAGTTCCTTCCGCTTACAATACCCAAATTAATGATGTCCTATTGACCGCTTTAGTACAAAGTTTTGCCCAGTGGACAGGACAAACCTCCCTGTTAATTGACTTAGAAGGACATGGCAGAGAAGAATTATTTCCAGATATCAACTTATCGAGAACAGTCGGTTGGTTTACCAGTATATTCCCGGTCTTATTAAAGTTAGAACAAGCTGAATCTCCTGGGAAATCACTCAAATCCATCAAAGAACAACTGCGCTACATTCCCCAACGCAGGATAGGTTATGGAATAATTCGCTATCTCAATGAGGATGAAACCACCCGCCAGCAATTACAACAACTTCCCCAAGCACAGGTAAGTTTTAACTATCTGGGTCAATTCGACCAAATGCTGTCAGCATTTCCGATATTGGGATTAGCGAAAGAATCGAGCGGCTCTCCAGTTAGTTTACAAGGGAATCGCTCTCACTTAATAGAGATAGATGGATTTGTGGCAAATGGTGAACTCCAACTAAGTTGGGCTTACAATACGAAAATTCATCAAAGTGCCACAATTGAGCGTTTAGCTAATAGTTTCATAGAAGTCTTAACCGCGATTATTTCCCACTGCTTGTCGCCAGATACTTTTGGTTATACACCGAGTGATTTTCCTGATGCTGACTTAACTCAAGCAGAACTTGACGAGTTAGTAGAGTCGTTAACACCCAGAACACTTCTCGAATCCATCTATCCCTTATCGCCTATGCAAGAGGGGATGCTCTTTCATACTTTGTATTCTCCTAATTCTGGCGTGTACTTTGAGCAGTTTGTTTGTACTTTGAGCGGAAATATTCAGGTTTCAGCCTTTGAACAAGCTTGGCGGCAAGTGGTAGAACTTCACCCAGTGCTGCGGACTTTCTTTGTGTGGAGAAATCGCCAATATCCGCTTCAGGTTGTGTGCAAGTCGGTCAATTTACCTTGGCATATTTATGACTGGCGTTCTCTATCTTCAGGAGAACAAAAAGAACGTTTGTCGGCTTTCTTAGAGGCTGAACGAGAGCAGGGTTTTGAGCTTGACAAAGCACCATTAATGTGTTGCACTGTCATTCAATTAACTGACGATCGGTATCAGTTTATTTGGAGCAATCATCACTTGTTGATGGATGGTTGGTGTTTGCCGATTGTCCTCAAACAAGTCTGGGCTTTTTATGAAGCTTTTAACCGAGGTGAGAATCTATATTTAGATGCCCCGCCTCCTTACCGAAATTATATTGCTTGGCTGCGACAGCAAGACAGTGAAGCTGCTCAAAAGTTTTGGCGCTCACAACTTGCAGGTTTTAGGGCTCCTACTCCTTTGATGGTAGATAAATCGGTGGAAAATTTATCCCAAGAGAAGGATATCTATGATGAGCGGGATATTAAGTTACCAGCAACGCTAACAGAGGCACTCAAGGAATTTGCTCGGCAACATCATTTAACTTTGAACACTTTGGTGCAAGGAGCTTGGGCGTTGCTGCTGGGTCGCTACAGTGGGGAATCAGATGTGGTATTTGGAGCCACTGTATCGGGACGCCCTCCGGCTTTGTCAGGGGTGGAATCAATAGTGGGGCTGTTTATTAACACTTTGCCTGTGCGAGTGCAGATATCTCCTGAAACTGAGTTGTTACCTTGGCTAAAACAATTGCAGGCGCAGCAAGTTGAGCGCGAGCAGTATTTTTACAGTCCGCTAGTAGAAATTCAGGGGATGAGTGATGTCCCCAGGAACCAGCCTTTGTTCAATAGCATTGTGGTGTTTGAAAATTATCCACTAGATTCCTCTTTATTAGAAGGTCAGGGGAGTGTAGAAATTAAAAATGTTGGAGGTTTTGAAAGAACGAATTATCCTTTGACTCTTGGAGTTGTTCCTGGTGAGGAGTTGTCTATTCAAATTAGTTACAATACAAACCGATTTGATGATGATACTGTCAGCCGGATGATGGGGCATTTACAGGCTTTGTTGTCGGGAATTGTTGCTTATCCTAGCGGGCGCGTTGATGAATTACTACTGTTGACTCCAAAGGAGAAGCAGCAGTTATTAGTAGATTGGAATGATACGACAAAAGAATATCCCCAGGATAAGTGTATTCATCAGTTGTTTGAGGAGCAAGTTGAGCGTACACCGGATGCGGTAGCCGTAGTATTTGAAGGGGAAAAACTAACTTATCGAGAATTGAATGCAAAAGCAAATCAATTAGCACATTACTTACAAACTTTAGGAGTCAAACCAGACGTTTTAGTAAGCATTTGTGTAGAACGCTCCTTTGATACGATCGTAGGAATCTTAGGAATTCTCAAAGCTGGCGGTGCTTACGTTCCACTTGACCCAGCATATCCAAAAGAACGTTTGGCTTTTATGCTGGAAGACTCCTCAGTACCAGTGCTACTCACCCAACAGAAGCTGGTCGAGAAACTTCCCCCTTACTCTGCCCGTGTTGTCTGCTTAGATTCTGATTGGGAAGAAATTGCTTTCCATAATCAAGAAAACCCTTCGAGTCCAGTCAAGCCAGAAAACCTAGCCTACGTTATTTACACATCAGGGTCTACTGGAAAACCCAAAGGTGTTTTAATTGAACACAGGTCGCTAGTTAACTACACTGCGGCTGCGATCGCTGAATATCAAATAGAGGAGTCAGATCGCATTCTTCAATTCTCCTCAATTAGTTTTGATGTCAGTGCTGAAGAAATTTATACCAGCCTAACTTCTGGTGCAACACTTGTATTGCGTACCGATAGAATGCTTTCCTCAATTGATGGATTTTTGCAGCAGTGCCACAACTGGGAAGTAACTGTACTTGCTTTGCCGACAGCTTACTGGCATGAATTGACCGCTTTCTTGAGCCAAAGAACTCTTGCATTACCCCCTTCTTTACGTTTGGTCATTCTTGGCGGAGAAAAAGCACTGCCAGAACGACTG
>NZ_JBHFNU010000006.1:0-21917 GCF_041929145.1 Aerosakkonema sp. BLCC-F183
GTATATGTTACAGATAGCTGGGATGGTGGGTTACGGCACGGGAACTTAATTATTGGTTGAAAGTGTTGAAATTATCGCCCGTGCCTAACCCACCCTACGATTAAATAAGTTTTTATTATCACCACAACAACGGGAGAGCCCTAACTACAAGTGCGATCGCACTTCATACAGTCACAACGCGACGGTAACGAGCTTGCACCATCATATAAATACCGTAGGCGACAAGACCGATCGCTACAACACCCAAAACCCAAGGCCCATAGGGTTGTTCCGCCAGTGCTGCTAGTGCGCCACCCAAAGAACGCGCTTGATTGGGGTCGGATTGACGCGCCGCTTGGATGAGGAAAAAGCCGATAATGATAAAAACTATAGCCTGCGCGGTCAGACCAAATCTGCCGAGGCGCATTGACCAAGTTCTTTCTACGTTCCTCATTTCCTGCCATTTCAATTCTTGGCGGAATTTGCCAGTAAAAGCTTTATAAATCTGATAGCAAGCCACGCCAATTATAATTACTCCCACAGTAGCTACCAACCACTGACCGAAAGGCTGTGCCAGCAAACGCGCTGTCCAGTGTTGCGTTGAATTGCTACCGCCTCCGCTTCCGGAACCTAAAATTATTTTAGTAGCGGTTAAAGCTAAACCGGCGTATATTAAACCGCTGATAAAATAGCCGATGCGCTGTGCAATACCTTTGGCATCTGTGCCTTTGCGTTCGGGGTCGAGAAATGCCTGCACAAAACGCCACACAACGTATCCAACTAAGCCGATCGCCACCAAACCGAGCAATATCTTGCCAAACGGTTGTGTCACAATAGTTTGGAGAGCGCCTTGAGAGTCGGTTGTTCTGCCGCCTGCGCCAAATGCAGCTTGCGCCGCCAACACGCCGACGATCGCATACACCACCCCTTTTGCCGCTATACCATATCTTGCCAAACTTTCAACCCAAGGATGAGCAGCCGCTTGTCTTGCTGCCCTTTCTGCATTTTTAGTAGGTAAATTGTGTCGAGTCATTCGATTTTGGATTTTGGATTTTGGATTTTGGATTTTAGATTTTAGATTTACCCCACGGATAAATGCGGGGGCTTGAAACAAGGAAAATTTTTCTTTCTCTCCACGACTTAAATCGGGGGCTTGTATCTATCTTCGATCTTGGTCATATATTTGGGAATTGCAAATTGCAAGTTTAAGATGGCAAATTTAAAAATGGTTTGATATGGCAAAATCAGATTTCAAATTAAAAAATTTCAATCTGAAATCTGAAATCTAGAATCTGAAATTACGATGAAGGAAACTGTTCTACATAAGCTTCTGCTTGCAGCGTCAGCTTGCCGTTTTGCACATCCAACTTTTTCAGGCGCAACGACATTCCTTCCAACTCAAAATTACGTAAATCTAACAATTCGCTGGACTTATCCAACAAAGCGTTAGTCAGTTCTGGCGATACTTCCTTCCCTTCCGCGTACTCAACATCCTCAAGGGAGATGCGGTTTCCGCCTTCTTTCACACGCGGTATAGCAGTGAAAGCAGTTTGTTTGGTTTCGCCGCCCTCTCGCAGACCAACAGTCGCGTTTAAGCTAAATTTGCCTTCACCGGGTAGGCGGAATTCCACTTTTTGCACATCAACCGTTGTCGGTTGATTGTTGATATGCACATTCAGGTTTTGCAGCTTATCGCGGATAAAGTTGGAATTGAAGGCGCGATCGAGATCTTGTTCGGTGAGGACAACTCGCGTTTCTGCTTCGGTAGGATGTTTCAATTGAATATCGCCAAAGGCGGCGCGAAGAGGATCGATCGAGATGCTATCTATGTGCATCTCCAATTCCTCTGTCCGCAGGTCTTCTTGCATGACCATACCTTTGCCTTTAATATCAACGGAATCCAATTCTCCCTGAATTACTTTCAGCGGATTGGTACGGATATCTACCTCAAGTTCCTCTACTTCATCCAATTGACTGGATAGGCCGATTTCCGCTGCCTTACTGAGTGCTTGCTCACCTAGCCCTGGTTGATTTGCTGCCATTTTGCTATTGTTTATCGAAGTACCTACCTAACTTTAGGCGGTCGGTACAAAACAGCGAATCTGCATCGCGACAGAATAATTTATGAGCGATTATCTATCTTTAGATAGCCACACTCTTACATTGACGGTATTTGTCTGATGTATGCTTCTGCCATCACCGTTAAGCTGCCTTTTTGTACATCCATATCTTTGACGCGAAACGCGCTTCCTTCCACTTCGTAGTAAGGTAAATTCACCAGTTCCTTAAACTTCAACATCAAAGCCACAATTAATTCTAAGCCAATGCCATTTCCCGGCGTGCAGTGGAACGCCTCTAGTAATAACGGCTGCGAAGAAGTGCGCGGGTAAAGCAAAGCAATGAAGTCTAACTGTCTAGTATTACCCTCGTGCAGCAGCACGTTACCGCTGCATTTTATCTTACCGTCACCTGGTAAGTTAATTTCCATGTGTTGCAATTCGATGCTAACAATTTTACCATCCACATCGAGTTCTAAAGGCGGCAACTTGCTGCGGATGTAGTCGGAATTAAGAGAACTGTTGATATCTTCTTCTGTTAGGACAACGCGGATAGAGGCATCTGTCGGATGAGTAAGTTTGATTTCACCAAAAATAGCACTTAAAGGATTAATGGCAATCCGACCTGTTTGCACTTGCACTTCTTGGACGCGGATGTCTTTTTGGATTGCCAAACCTTGGCCTGCAAATGAAACTGAATCGGCTTGTCCTTGAACTATATTAAGTAGATTAGTTTTGACATCTATATTGACGTCCTCTACTTTATCCACTTGGCTAATTACCCCTATTTCTGCGGCGGCAGAAAGTACCTCTTCCTCCAGCCTGGGTTCCTCATCTCGCGTCATGATGTCATCTCCCGATCGCATATATGCAACTTTAAGCGATCGCGTCAATTAATTTATCTGCATGACGATATAGGAAATCTTTTGCAGTTATCTATCTTTTGTTTAATTTTTAGCTAAACTGTGGTTTCCACGATGCGAGATTTTTGCAAACGTCGATCGCTAACAACCATTCGCACGCCGCCAGATGGCCCTAATGTAAAGCCTCGACGTATGGGTCGAACTGGGCGTTTGTCGGCAAGTGCCAATTGCCAACGCGACAGTATTGTTCCCAGTACGAGTTTCATTTCAAATGGTGCTAATGCTATGCCAAGACAGCGACGATTACCTCCACCAAAGGGGAAATATTCGTAGGGAGAAAACTGACGTTCTAGAAAACGTTCTGGTTTAAATTTGTCTGGTTCTGGGTAAATATCTTCGCGCCGATGTGTTAAATAAATACAGGCAGCTAGCTGTGTACCGGGTGCAAACAAATTACCCATAATTTCGATGGGAGATTTGACAATTCTGCCAAAGGTGATAAACAAAATTGGATAAATTCGCAGCGTTTCGTTGCAAACAGCAGTAAGATAGGGCAGTTTGGCAAAAGCAGCTGGATCTGGGTTATTGCCAAGGCTATCTATTTCTTGCAGCAACTTGTCAAGCACACCCGGTATGTGGTGAATTGAATATAGCGCCCAAGCTAATGATGTGGCTGTTGTTTCGTGACCGGCTACTAAAAGCGATCGCAATTCGTCGTGTAATTCTGCATCTGTCATCGGTCGATCGTTTTCGTCACGCGCAGACATAAGTAAGGAGAGAATGTCTGTGCGCGATGGATCTGGTTTTTCTCGACGTTCCTGAATTTCCGCATAGAGGAGTTTGCTAATTTCCTGCTGGCGACGCAAGAAGCGACCCCACGGACTCCACGCACCTAAATCTTTTTGCAGTACCGGAAAGAAAAGTAAGACGGAATTGAACGGCGAACTGATCTCATCGAGCATTTCTGACAAAAGTTGCCGCAATTGTTGACTGCGGGTTCCTTCTTGCAAACCAAACACAGCTTGTAAAATTACGCGCAGGGAAATCTCTTGCATTACCTCGCGAACTGAGAATTTCTGACCGATTTGCCACTCGTCGGTAACTGCAAGCGCGATATCTTGGATTAGCTGACCGTAGGTTTTCATCCGTTCCCCATGAAACGGAGGCATCAATAATTGGCGTTCTCTGCGGTGGCGATCGCCATCCATCAACATCAGGGAATACTGTCCCAGGATTGGTTTTCCTAACTGGTTCGCAGGGCCGGTGTCAAACTGTTTGTAATCGGCTGTAAAAACTTCTTTAATGGCTTGTGGGTTGCTTAAAAAGACGATCGGCTTTCCATTCCCGCTTACCCACAGCGAGAACATATCGCCATATTTTTTAGCACAATCATCCATCAATGTCAAGGGGTTAGAAACCCATTGGAGTAGCTGCACAATTTCGGGTGTTTTCGGGCCTTGGGGCAGTTTCATGGCGACTTTACTGAGAGAATTTTCGCTCTTGAATCTAAGTTAGCAATTATAATCTTTAGGGTGAGCCAAGACAGACTTCCCCGTAGATATCGCCTGTTCGATAATATCAACGGCACGGCTAGCTCCCCCGGCTCGACGAATGGCTTCTTGCAACCCGAACGCATTCTTTTGATAAGAATCTTCTGTCAGCAGCCGCTGTATAAGGGCTCTAAGTTTGGGAACGCTCAAGCTTGCCAAAGGCAGCATTTCTCCCGCACCAGTTCGAGCTAAACGAGTGGCTATACCAGGCTGTTCGTTAGTAACAGGAATAGCGACCAAAGGTACGCCGCTGCTTAATGCTCCCAATACAGTATTCATACCTGCATGAGTAATTATTAAGCTGGATCTTTCTATTAGTTTTTGGTGGGGTGCAAAGGGAACCACCAAAGGCGAACCGGGCAAGCTCAAAGATGCTTGACTGTTTGGGTTTCCCAAAGAAATTACCAGTTGTGCGTCTAACCCCAAACAAGCCTCAGCAATACTGTGAAAAATTTCCCATTTGCGGTTTTGCAAAGTACCCAGAGAAGCGTAAATCAGCGGTTTATCGGTCAATTTTTCCCAAGGAAAAGAGAGGGACGGGAAGGAGACGGGTTCTAAGCCGGATGAATCTTGAAAAGGCCCCGTGTAATGGAAGCAAGGAGATAAATTAACTCGCGGAAAATCAAACTCTGCCGGGAGTTGGCATATCTGAGCAAGTTGAGAGTAGGCATCTTCCCGTTTGGAATAAGGGGGTAACTGCCATTGCTGCCGCTGCTGTACGAGAATATTCCAAATTGGTTGTGTGATGCGATCGATCAAAAAGTTCCCCGCTTGGTTGCGAAGACGCGCCCCCCATCCCTTGCTGTAACTCCAGGTTGTAAAGTATGGAGGAACTCCAGCTTCTCGATTAATTAACAGAGCATTACATACGGTGATGAAGGGAAGATTCAAGAAGTCAGCAACCGTTCCACCTGCTGTTGAAACTTGGTCTACCAGCAGGGCTTCTACACCTATTAATTTGAGTGCTTCGGGAGCTGACTGAAAAAGCATGGCTGCTTCTTCTTGAAGCCAACGCACTGTAAATTTTAGCCCTGCCACTCCACTCATTTCTCCTAACTGTTTATACTTTGGCCCCAATGTTCCGAGCGGAAATTTAGCTTCTCCAATCTTGCAAAAGTTCAATCCCGATTTCATCACTTTTTCCTCGATATCGGGAATACCGAAAAGGGTGACATTATGGCCGCGTCGTTGTAATTCTCGACCTAAGACGCACATCGGATTGAGGTGGCCGATCGCGGCGGGACTGATGATGCCAAAATCTGTCATAAGAGATTGATAAATGGGTAATAGAGACTGCGGATTGGCAATTCGCAATTACTAATTTTCAATTGCCAACGCCAATTTTTACTTTTTTACTTTTTAATTTGCTTTCTACTGCTCTATGCTCAACTGGAGACAGCTTCCAGGGTGCGGGATTTTACCGATCGCTCGCCTTTGACAACTAGCTGAATGCTGCGATCGGGTGCTGTTACCAAGCCGCGACGTTTAGGTTTGATTTCGCGATTATCGGCAAGTTCCAATTGCAAACGCGAGAGGATTTCGGCCAGCACTATTTTCATTTCAAACAGCGCAAACGCAAAACCAATACAGCGCCTTGCACCACCGCCAAAGGGCAAGAATTCATAGGGAGAAAATTGCCTTTCCAAAAATCTCTCTGGTTTAAATTTTTCCGGTTCTGGATATAAATCTTCGCGGCGGTGGAGGAGATAAATAGAACCCATCAACACTGTCCCAGGTTCTAGATCGTAACCCATTAGTTGGAGCGGTACTTTCGGTACTCGTGGGAAGGTCAGCATCCCCACTGGGTAAATCCGCAAAGTTTCGGAGCAGACAGCATTG
Source organism: Aerosakkonema sp. BLCC-F183 (assembly GCF_041929145.1). Classification (NCBI taxonomy): domain Bacteria; kingdom Bacillati; phylum Cyanobacteriota; class Cyanophyceae; order Aerosakkonematales; family Aerosakkonemataceae; genus Aerosakkonema; species Aerosakkonema sp. BLCC-F183. The sequence continues at coordinate 6,289 of NZ_JBHFNU010000006.1, forward strand.
AGATACGGTAATTTGAAAATAGCGCTGGGGTCTGGATTTGAGCCCAAACTATCGAGTTCTTCCAGCAGTTTTTGTCGCACAGTTGGTATTTTGTGAATCCAGTAAAATGCCCATGCTAAAGCTGTGGCAGTAGTTTCGTGACCTGCAACTAAAAGGGTCATCAATTCATCGCGTAATTCTTCATCCGTCATCGATTCACCTTGTTCATCTTTAGCTGCCATTAGCAAGCTGAGGATATCTGTGCGCGATCGATCGGGATTTTTGCGCCGTTCGCGAATTTCTTCGTAGATAAGTCGATCGATTTGTTCGCGAAGACGTAGAAATCTTCCCCAAGGACTCCACGCGCCTAAATCCTGTTGCAAAATAGGAAAATAAAGCATGGTAACGCTCGCGGGAGAAGCTGTTGTCTCCAGCATTTCAGAAAGCAGTTTTTCCAGCTTTTGTGCGCGATCGCCCTCAGACAAACCAAACACCGCTTGCATAATTACCCGCAGGGTAATAACTTGAGTAGAAGACCGCACGCAGAAAGGTTTGCCAATCTCCCATCCCTTGATTATTTGCTCTGTGACATTGGCGATCGTCTCACCGTAAGTTTTCATCCTTTCGCCGTGAAAACTCGGCATCATCAGCTGGCGCTGGCGTTGGTGGCGTGCGCCGCTAGCGGTAATCACAGAATGCAGTCCCAAAAATGGTGCAAAAATCCGGTTCATTTCGCCAGGAGCTTCAAATTGCTTGGTGGTATCCCCTGTCAAAATCTCTTGCAGCGCTTGGGGATCTCTAACGAACACTAAAGGGTCAAATTTTGCGCCCACTCGAATGCTGAAGATGTCGCCATAGCGTTTGGCGCAGTCTTCCATAAACGACATAGGGCTAAAGACCCATTGGAGCGTTTGTACAATTGTTGGGGTTTTAGGGCCTTCTACTTGTTTCATTGTATCGGTTTGCTTCTAAAAATATTTCTTCTCACTTAACCTAAGTTAAACCATTTAATTTTTCTTGGCATTGCATTCGATATTGTTATCTTCGTCTTACATACAACTGATATTTTTCGACAACCTAATAGTTGTAAAATTTTTGTTAAATTCATTCAGCACGTACTGTCTCCTCATACACATTAAGGAACTCAGCATGACTGCAACGACCCCAAAAGCAACGTCAATCCCCGATTTTTGCGAAGGTATTCAATATTTTGGCGAAGCGCTACCGCATTTCGAGACGTATGGTGCTAATCCCGCGATCGCAGAAGGTAGTTTTGCCATTTCCGATCCTGCCGATCCTGCCGCAGTGTACCAAACTTTACTGCTAGCCGACGCCCTTCGTTATCTTACTCTGCAAATTACTGGGAGTAAAGCTTCGGGACACCCAGGCGGTTTTGCCAGTTCTGCGGAGGCTCATGCGGCTTTAATTTTGCTGGGCTACAAGAATATTATCACGGAAGTGGGACATCACGCGCCGGGATTTTACAGTTCCATGTTCCTCGATCGCTCTTTGGAGGACATGGGTATTTCTACTGTGCAGCAGTTGCGCGATCGCTTCCGCGAAAAGCACGGTCTTCTGGGCCACCTTTCCGGCTACATTCCCGGTATTCTCGCACCTGCTGGCCCCCTCGGTCAAGGTCAGCACTTTGCAATGGCAGCTGCTTTATTGCACAAAGACAAACTTTTCCCCTTCACAATGGGTGATGGCGGGATGGGCGAACCTTATCCGATGAGCAGTATGGCACATTTCCACACTGCTTATCCCAGTGCAACTAACTTTTTACCAGTCTTGGTTTGGAATGGTTACAGTCAGGAACATCATAGCATGGTTTCGACTAAAACCAATGAGGAAATGATTGCTTATTGGAAAGGCAATGGTTTTGAAGAAGTCATCTTAGTCAATGCGAAAGATTTTGACGACAAAAACCAACCTGGCGATTATGTTGATAGCACCGCTTTCTCTTTTGAACAGCGTCTTGCTTTCACCAAAGCAATTTTAGCGGGTGTGGATAAAGCAGCGAAATCTGCACTTGGCGGTAAACTAACTGCATTTATCATCAAACAATTGAAAGGTGCGGGAGTTCACGCACGGGGCGCAAAATCGCACAATCTTTATCCCAAAGATACATTAGATGCACCGCACATTTCCGAAGCGTTGAAAGGTCGCGCTTTATCTGCGGAAGCTTGGCAATTGGTGCGGACAAATTGCGAACGGGCAGGTGGTGGCCCTGCTGCCAAAACAGCGGTAACAGAATCTGAATTACCGTTAGCAGAATTAGGTGAATTGCCTTTGGAAGAATATGCGGTGGGTGGAGATCCGAAGGTTTCTACTACGGCGATGGGGCGTTTAGTTGGCAAAGTTGGCGAATGCGATCGCACTTTTTTAGTCACCAACGCCGACGGTAACGAAGCATCTGGAATTGCCAATATCAACCAGGCATTAAAGATTATTCACCCCACCACCGATGACTTATACAATCAATCTCCAAACGGACAAGTTTACGAACCTTTGAGTGAAGATGCTTGTGCGGGATTGGCAGTTGGTTTATCTTTGATGGGTGCCAGAAGTTTGTGGTGTTCCTACGAATCTTTTGCCATCAACGGATTACCAATTTGGCAAACTGTAACGCAAGCAATGGCAGAATTGCGCCGTCCAACTCCTTCGACCATTACTTTATATACCGCAGGCGCATTAGAGCAAGGTCGCAACGGTTGGACGCACCAACGCCCGGAAGTGGAAGCATATTTTGCGGCGATGATGCGAAATGGCAATGTGTTCCCATTATTCCCACCCGATGCTAACAGCATCCAAGTTTGTTATGACTGGGCATTGACAACAAAAAATAAGGGAATTGTGATTACTGCTAGTAAGTCACCATTGCCAATTCGTACCACTTTTGCACAAACTCGTCAAGGGTTAAAAGATGGTGCGGTTGTATTGCAAGAAATCGAACCCGCCCAAACAAATCTTAACGAAGGCGCGAGTAAGAAAGTCGTGTTTGCAGTCGTTGGCGATATGACCCTAATGCCAGTATTTGAAGCAGCAGCTTTCTTAGAAGGAGAAGGTATCGGCGTGAAGATTGTTTCTGTTATCAATCCTCGCCGTTTGTACCGTCCGCACGATGTTGCTTGGGATACTTGTTCTCAATCAGATGGTGAATTTTTAAGCGATGCCAAATTCGCCGAAATTTTTGGTGGTGATGCGTTAATTGGTGTCACTGGTGGCGCGAGTGGAATGTTAGAACCAATTATGTTGAGAAGTAACGCCAAACGCGATACTTTCGCATGGAAACGTGGGGAAACAACTGCAAGCGCTGGTGAGTTAATGGCGTTTAATGGATTGACTGCTGAGGCGTTGACTAAACGTGCGATCGAGTTAGTGCATTAAGCAAAACTTGCTGCCTAGATCGTCTAGATCCCCGACTTCTTGAAGAAGTCGGGGATCTGGAATATTAGATCCCCTAGATCCCCGACTTCTTGAAGAAGTCGGGGATCTGGAATATTCGATGATACCCCGAACTGAGTTATACTAGGTAGGGGATGACAATCATCAAAAAAGGAGATAAAATTTAGTTGGAAATATTTGATTTAATCTTCCTAGATAGGATTGTTGAAAAACTCGATCGCAAGCATAATGTTCAAGAGCGAGAGGTAAGAGAAGTTTTTAACAATTCTCCAACTATCCGATTTGTTAGGAGATAGTTTGAAGAACAGATAAAAGTGTGAGGAATTACAATAAAATTATCCTCATATTTCACAAGAATAGATAATAAAATTTTTGCTAACCATTACCAGGCTAAAAAGGGAGAAAAAAATGAGATTTATCAGTCCCAAGGTCGATTATGCCTTTAAAAAAATATTCGGTTCCTCACAAAGCCAAGAGATTTTAATCAGCTTTCTCAATGCGATTATTTATTCAGGAGATAAAATCATTCAATCCTTAACGATTGTCAACCCCTATAATCCCGGCCAAGTTCTCAGCTTAAAAGAAACTTATTTAGATGTAAAAGCCGTTTTAGCCGATGGATCAGTTGTCCTGATAGAAATGCAAATAGCGCGAGTGAGTGCTTTCAGCAAAAGGGTGATTTATAATGTAGGGAAAGCTTATACCAATCAGTTAGGAATTGGCGAAGACTATTTCAGTCTCACCCCAGTAATTGGCGTGACGATAACCGATTTTATTCTGTTTAACCAAACTCCCGATGTAATCAGTCAATTCGTGTTTCAGGAGAAGACAACAAAATTTGCCTATCCCGATCCTGAATTGCAGTTAATATTTATAGAATTGCCGAAATTTAAGAAAAGCCTATCAGAGTTAACCAGTTTAAGCGATCGGTGGATTTATTTCCTCAAACAAGCCGCAACATTGGATGAAATTCCAGAGAAGCTAGGAGAAGTTAATGAAATAGGACTAGCATTAAATATTGCCAATCAAGCAACCATGACAGTGGAAGAATTAGAAGTAGTAGAGCGACGATCGATGATGTTACAAGATGAGAGAGGGCGGCTGACTTATGCCAGAGAAGAAGGCAAAGAAGAAGGTAAAGAAGAAGGGCGCGTTACGGAAGCGATCGCTCTAGTTATGCGTTTACTCAAAAAGCGCTTTGGAGAAATTTCAGAGGTAATAACTAGCCAAATTGAAAACTTATCTATTCAAGCTTTGGAAAATTTAGCAGAAGATTTATTAGACTTTAACAATTTGGCAGATTTGGAAAAATGGTTGGAGAGGCGTATTTAGTGCTGATGGATTGACTGGGGAAGCGTTGACGAAAAGTGCGATCGAGTTAGTGCATTATTGACGTAATGCCCCGGCCTGCGTTAAATTAGGTATATTTGCATACACTGGTTTAATTTTGTTAAAAAGTAAAAAAGCTATAATTGAGGAATAATCAAATTATGACATTCTATGTGATGCCCCTGATTGGTTTATACTAGGTAAGGGCTGACTGAGGAACCAAGGATGGCAATAACAAAATTAACTAATTCTGGAGAAGTTGCGATTCCTTCAGAAGTTATAGAATGGCTTAAATTGAAACCGGGTGACTCGATCGATTTTGCGATCGGGCCAGATGGTAAAGTTTATTTACAACCTGCCAAGATTGATGCCAGAGCATTATCTGGGATGCTTTATGAAGAAGGTAGAAAAGCTATTTCTATAGAAGAAATGGACGAAGCGATCGCTGAATGTGCAGGAGAGTCAGCTTGAAAGGATTAGATAGTAACGTAGTCGTGCGCTTTTTAGTGCGAGACGACGAACAGCAGTGGCAAATTGCCGATCGCTACATCAACGAAGCCTTGCAAGCTAATGAACCTTGCTTGATTAACAATATTGTTCTTTGTGAAGTAGTTTGGGTTTTGCGAAGCAGATATAAACTAAGTCGAGAAAAACTCATTGAGACACTGGAGAATATTTTAAAAGCTAATATTTTTGTGTTTGATAATCGAGAAGCTATAGAATGGGCGATCGGACAGATTAAATCTGGTAATGCAGATTTTTCTGACTACTTAATTACCCGACTCAATCAACTAGGTGGATGTGAGGAAACTGCCTCTTTTGATGCTAAACTGGCTCGGGTAGAAAGTGTCAAATTGCTATGAGCTAAGACGTTGATGAAAGGTGCGATCGAGTTAGTGCATTAAGGTTGAAGTGATGCCCCTGCCTGGGTTATACTAGGTAGGGGATGACAATCATCAAGAAAGGAGATAAAATTTAGTAGGAAATATTTGATTTGATCTTCCTGGATAGTATTGTTGAGAAGCTCGATCGCTAGCACAGCGTTCAGGAAAAAGAGCTAAGAGAAGTTTTTAACAATTCTCCAGTTATTCGAGAGGAATAAATTTTAGAAGAGAGTTATGGACGCTGAAGAATTGCTCAAAAAGTACGCTACTGGGGAGCGAAATTTTCCTGGAATCAGACTCAGGGGTATTTTTCTGGATAATGCCGATCTCAGGGAAATCAATTTGAGTGGAGCTGACTTGAGTGGAGCTGACTTGTGCGGAACCAAGCTCAATGGAGCAAACTTGAGTGGAGCTAATTTGAGTGGGGCTGTTTTGTGCGGTGCGCGGTTGGAAGAAACTAATTTGAGTGGAGCCAATCTGCGTGGAGTCAATCTTGGGGACAGCAGAATCATTAATGCCAATTTGACCAAGGCTAATCTAGATGGGGCTTTCTTCGTTGGAGAAACTGTTGTTGAAGGATCTAACTTCGACGGAGCCTCCCTCAGAGGTGTTCACCTAGAAATGATCGATATTGTTCGGACTACTTTTAGAGACGCAATTCTGGATGGCTCTGTTATCAATGGAGATACTGGATTAGAGGATTTGGATCTGACTGGAGCCAGTTGTAAAGGTTCCAATCTAGTTGAACTTGGTTGCGCGTTAGGAGGCATCATTATTTTGCCAGACGGACAGCAGATCGATGTGCTGGGCTAAGGCAATCAAATAGATTATCTTACTAATTACAGTCTACAATTATAATAAATTGAGGCTATTTATGGAAAACTCCCAAACAGATACAAATCAACCCGCTAGCGTTCTCACAATAGCGGAATTAGAAGCACTATTAACAAAAGTTGTTCGCCAAGTCATCAAAGAAGAAATGATGAACTTGTCAACTCAACAGTTACAATCTGAAAAAACATCAAAAGAACCTTCCCTCGACAATTTCATGGAAACATTCGACGCTTGGGAAGACGATCGCACTGATGAGGAAATCATCAAAGATATCTATGACAGCCGTAGTTTTTATAACTCAAAATATAGCCTGTGACTTATTTACTCGATACTGATATCTGTACATATTGTAAGATTTAATGATTCGGCTACTTACAGGCAAAAATTATGTTACAATAGATATTAAAATTATAAATTCTCAACCGCAAACCCTAGTGTAAAATAACCATGCAAGCTATTTTTTGGACGGCTGAAGAAGTTGCTCACAAAGCCCAACAAATTTATGAAAATGATATTCGCCAACAAGTAGAGTCCAGTGAAAACATTGGTAAAATGATCGTAATTGATGCAGAGACAGGTGAATATGGCATCGATTCTACTGGGGTGGAAAGCGCTTTAAAATTAAAGCAAAAGAACCCTCAAGCCCGATTATTTACAATACGAATTGGTTATGATGTAGCAGTCAGCTTCGGTGGTGCAAGCGAGCGTATTTTATAATGATTTATGGGAAATTTATTAACAACAAAGCGATCGTACCTGTGACATTCCGTTTACCCGAACAACCTGAGTTTTCTATAGATTTCGTCATTGACACAGGATTTAACGATCATCTGACCTTACCCCCCCAAGCAGTTAGTGCAATGAATCTGCTGTTATATTCCAGCACACTTGCTAGATTAGCAGATGGGAGTGAGGCCCTATTATCGATACATTTAGCGACTATTGTTTGGGATAATAGCGAAAAAATTGTCCCGATTTTAGCCTCTGGATATAAACCGTTGCTGGGAACAGCTTTGATGACAGGATATCATTTAGAAATAGATTTTGCAGAGAATGGTTTGGTTTCATTAGAAAAGCTGTCAAGCTCGATCTAGTTTGGGTCATAAAACATATCCTCTGGATCGCTGAAGGAGAAATGAGATTTGCAAGAGCCGCTCTTTCTTCGACAGTTATCGGTCTTCTTAGCTACATGGTTGGTAGAGCTAGCAAGTAGGAATAAGCTGAGGAAATGGCTGGGGTAGGGGAGTGCGATCGCATCCATTCGATCGCTCTCTTCAACCTTACAATTATTGTAGGCGATCGCTATTCCCAACCAACTTAACTTCCAAACGTTGATTCAGCGCCCGTGCAATTTTTTGCAACATTGATAGGGAATGTCCCTCATAATCTGCATCCTCAAGTCGCGCAATGACTGACTGTTTTGTACCAATGCGATCGGCAAGTTTAGCTTGAGTTAATCCGGCTTGCTTTCTCGCAGTATAAATAAGCTGTGCTAACTCTGCATTCAGAGATGATTCTCTCACCATTTCCTCTATTTCAAGATCGATCGCAGTCATCTTATTAAGAATTTTTAGTGCATTATTTTCTATAACCATAGTTCATAGTATCACAATATTGCTATAATGGCAAGACACGTAGGCTAATGAAAATCAATGAGGGCTTACTTATGATTTCCGAAAATCTCAAAAAAATTGTCAGTATCATTATCCTCCATCACAGAGATGTTTTTCAAGAAAGCCTAACTCCGATGAAGCTGCAAAAGCTTTGTTACTATGTCCAAGCTATTTATATGGCTACTCACGATCGAGAACCACTATTTGAAGAAAACTTTGAAGCTTGGACGTATGGGCCTGTGATTCGTGCATTATATGATGAGTACAAAGATTATGGATGGAGAAGCATTCAAGAAGAGTTTGAATTGCCCGAAATAGAACCAGAAAAAATAGAGTTTATCGAACAAATCGTAGAAGCTTACGGACGATATGATGGCGCGGCTTTAGCTACCATGACTCATCGTGAAGATCCTTGGCTAGATGCTAGAAAAGGATTGCCTGAAACTGAAGGTTCTAATGCTTTAATATCTAAAGAGTCTATGAAGAGTTTCTTCGCAAGAAAGCTGGCTGCTTACGTAGGCTAATCCAAATGGCTAAGAAAAAAATTGAAAGTAGCGTTTTCAAAAGTTTCGCGGAAGATTCTTATCGCCAAATCTCAAATGAAAAACTGAGGATTTCCTTCAAATTTGTTGATTGGGAATCAGAAGAGTTTTTTCTGCACGGGTTAAACAAAAAATATTATGAACTACTTTTTGATGCTTTCAATGACATTCAAAATTCGACCGCTGATGATATTAAGCAGCAAACCCATCCCAGGCTGATGCCTAAATTTATTAATTGGAAAGGAGATAGCACCATAACAAGAAGTGCGTTTCCAGATAAAATTAAAGATTCACTGCGTCCTCAATGCGGCAATGATGAGAATGAATTACAAAAGCAATATGAGGAAATGACTAGAGACTCTTTTGAACTTAGGGTTGCAAAGGGCTATGGGAGAATACATGGTTTTATTTTTGATAATACGTTTTATATAGTATGGTTTGACCCTGCACATAATCTGTTCCCAGGTAGGGATGATAAAGGCAGAGATAGAAAAACTAAGCTTCCCAGCGAAGTTGCACAGGTAAAAAGTTTTTCCCCGGAAGAAGTTAACCGAATTAAAGAATTAAATATAGCCCTTTCTGAAGAAAATCAGAGACTTAGGCAAGAAAATGCAGAGTTAATGCAGCTTCTAGATAAAGAAACCGATCCTGATACGGAAAGTAATTGTTAAAGATATATATGACAGAAGACACTGAGTTTGAACTAAAAAATCGCGAAAAGGATAAAGAACTAAAACGAAAGCAAAAGCGGATATCCTTCTGGGTGAAGGATATTACTGTATTTATAGTCGCTCTTGTCCTAATTTTGCTAATTGACTTTTACTCATTCACAATTCTGCAAAAAGGTAGCGCTTCTGAGGGAGAAATGAGATTTGCGATCGCAGCTCTTTCTTCTACAGTTATCGGTCTTCTTAGCTACATGGTTGGTAGAGCTAGCAAGTAGGAGTAAGCTGAGGAAATGGCTGGGGTAGGGGAGTGCGATCGCATCCATTCGATCGCACTCTTCAACCTTACAATCATTGTATGCGATCGCAATCTACTTAGGATTTTTGTTCAAGACTCGATCTAGCAAGAGATTCGCCGACTGACAACCAAAAATCCTATCAAAGCGTAACCTTGCTTCTTAAGAAATTTTCATCCCTACCGATAGAGCAGGCGATAAACGCTCAATCTCTATGATTGGAATAGCCACCAAAGTGGCATCAAGCGAAGGAATTAAGAAAATAGACATCTAGGAGCATCAATCCATGTATAATGCCAAGGCTTACTCCACTGCCAGTGCAACATCACCCCTGGCCTCCGATACGATCGCACGGCGAGATCCCAGCGAACACGACGTACAGATCGAAATCCTCTTCTGCGGTATCTGCCACTCCGATCTCCATTCAGTGCGTAACGAGTGGAGCAGTGTCATGCCCACTGTCTACCCCATTGTTCCCGGTCACGAGATGGTCGGTCGCGTCACCAAAGTCGGCTCGGCAGTTACCAAGTACAAACCCGGCGACAAGGCGGCGGTCGGCTGCATGGTCGATTCGGATAGAACCTGTCCCCAGTGTAAAGCTGGCTTTGAGCAGTTCTGCCCAAACCTAACCCTCACCTACAATTCCCCGGATAAGCACCTGGGAGGCGTTACATACGGTGGCTACTCCGATAGCATCGTCGTCGATGAACGTTTCGTTCTGCGCGTCCCCGACCACCTCGATCTCGCTGGAGCCGCCCCGCTCCTGTGCGCCGGGATTACAACCTATTCACCCATACGCCACTGGGGTGTCGCCAAGGGCAAGAAAGTTGGCGTGGTCGGTCTGGGCGGACTGGGACACATGGGCGTGAAGTTCGCTCGTGCGTTCGGAGCTCACGTCGTTGTCTTCACTACTTCACCTGACAAGAAGGAAGACGCGCTCCGCCTGGGAGCCGATGAAGTGGTCGTCTCCCGCAACACTGACGAGATGCAAAAGCAGGCTGGTAGTTTCGATTTCATCCTCGATACCGTCTCTGCTAAGCACGACATCAATGCTTATCTCAACCTGCTCACCCGCGACGGCAACATCACTCTTGTCGGCGCACCAGAAAATCCCCTGGAAGTTTCAGCATTCAGCCTCATCATGGGTCGTCGCAGTCTCTCCGGCTCCAACATCGGCGGCATTGCCGAAACTCAGGAAATGCTCGATTTTTGCGGCCAGCACAACATTACCGCCGATGTTGAAGTCATCCCCATACAGAAGGTCAACGAAGCCTACGAGCGACTCCTCAAGTCTGATGTGAAATACCGCTTCGTAATTGATTTGGCATCCCTGAAATCTGAATAACCGAGCTTCTACCTCGAAGGGGTAGGGGAGTGCGATCGCTCAATCTCAATGTTAAAATTAACGGGAAAAAAAGTGCGATCGCACTCTTGAGTTCCATTAAGTTTAAAGAGTGAGAGAACAACTTTGGGGTCGAGTGCGCTTGACGATACTGGAACGGCGAAAAGCCTCCTGTGGGGTTGGCATGACATTGATTTCAACGCTCAAAGATGACATTTGGGGATATTTATCTAAGAGAAATTGAACGAGATTTCGATTAACAATTTCCCAATAGTCTGTTTCATTAGGATAATTTACCAAAAACTTATCAATATCTTTTCTAATTGGGATAAAATCAGGGTAATTTTGTTGTGCGATCGCGTCTGGTGTTAAGCGGTAGGCAACTTTGATGTTGAGTATAGCTCCTCCCTGATGTTGGATTGCATAGGTTGGCACTTCAAAGGAAAACATTTCTTCCTGCTGTTCGCAATTTCGGGCGGGTTGGGATAAGGATGGCGCTGGCAATAAATTGAAAGAAACAATAAAGATAATAGAACCTAGCAAAAATTTGCGTTTCATGTCTTTTTGGCTGGAACTTAATAATTGATTCCAGAATACAGCATTTTAGCCAGTATTTCAAGCTGGGAATGAAATCAAGTAGAGAAATCAGACAAACTTACATCACCAGCTATATATGAAGGCAATTAAACTAGCCGTTGCGGTAATATCGCTGATAATTGCGATCGCATCCATTCGAGCCTTCATTACTTTCTTGCATTATAATGGTAAAAGCCAATGATTTGCCCAAAGCAAACTCTAGTATTAAAGTGGATGTAATATTATTCATCTCCCCCTCTCACACCCTGGCTTTTGCTTGCATATGGGAGTCTACAGCTATGAAATCCAGTGTTCGTGACTTTGAGATAACTAATAACGACTTAAAAGCTTTGACTGGTTTAGATAAGGATGATGTCTTGCTGGGAGGCACAGCTTTTACCGTCAAAGATTATTTCTTGAATCTTGTGAATGGAATTTTGTCTGCCAACTTAGAATCACCCAGAAAAGAACTGACGCTACTTATAGTGTTATGGTTATTCTCAGTGTATATTGTGGGTACTTTATCTGTACTGATTTTTGAGCGCTTTATCCCAATTATTCCAGGTTGGCTGAGCAATATTATAATTGTATTGGCAGCAGTTATAACTAGCCTGACAGCGCGATGGTATTGGCTCCAAAAGTATGTTACCCCATTTCTAGGGAGCTTGGTCAAACAAGCAGAAAATTACAATCAAGTTGTTGCGGATATGCGTGCGATCGACAGACAGGAAGAGGAACATAAACAAAACTTAAATTTCCGGGATAGGCAAAAAGTAGTTGAAGCGATGGAACTGGCAAGATACGATCTGGTAAGAGCTTTTACAATCGAGAAAAAGTTCAGAAAAAATAAAGATTATGTCGATACGGAGGATGAATTATCGATAAGTAATGTAGCCACTTTGTTGCAATTGCGAGTCAGCGATCCAAATAGCGAGTATGCACGATTGCTTAATGAAACTTTACAAGTGGCAGTCAGAACGCAAGAAGAAATGAGAAAATTAAGTACGTTGCACGATCGGCAGGGAATTCAACCGTGAGCGATCGCACCCCCAATCCCGGCAGTAAAAGCAGTAAAATAGTCGATGTGTTGCTCTGCCACTCCCAGCAGTTGAAGCAGGAACCCGGTTAAACGATCTACCATTGATTGAGAACGCCAACACTAACCTGACCATCTCAGGCATATGTTAAAAAGCTCACATCTTGCACCTGGTCAAGAAACCGGGTTTCTTGCAAATAGCTAAACCTGAAATCCTAAATCTTTCATTAAGAAACGAGGTTTCTCAGGTCTTCGTCTTACTTCAACCTACAACTTAAACAATATACAGCCGTGCGACCAGATTTACAAGGATTGGAGATTACTAAAGGAGAACTGAAACACCTAAGTGGCGTCAGCGCCAATGCTGTCATCAGACCTCCCAAACTGCGTAAGTTTTTATCAGAAGTTCTTCATACCCTACTGCTTATATCGCTAATTTCCGTGAGTAATTTTATTCTGATTCTGGCTTTCCCAGAGCATCGTTTGCTTTTAATTGCCATCCATGCTTTTTTGGGTGCGGTGTTAGTCATTCAGGATATTATCAAAATATTTTTAAGCCTAAAGCATCGCCATTTTATCAACCTTATAGATGATGTGGAACGCTTCAACATCACAATCAAAGGCATAGATATTAACGACCAGATAGAAGCAGCCGGAAATCCTGGCGTGCGCTTGCAAGATAGAGAGCGAGTAATTCAAGCTTTGAAGCTGACGCGGGAAGATATAATTCGCGCTTTGAAAACCGAGAAAGTTCTCAGAGAAAACGAACAATTTATCAAAATCAACCCAGAATTATTTGCCAATAACTTGACAGCTTTAGCGGCGTTGCAAGTAGACGAACAAGCAAGCGAATACGGACGTTATTTAAACGAAGCATTTCAGATCGGTTTGAGCATACAAGACGAAATGAAAAAATTGCAAAAACAGCATATAACTGAGTAAAAGGAATTGCTTGTGCGAGCGGATTTACAGGGCTTAGAGATTAGCAAGGGAGAACTGAGGCACTTAAGCGGCATCGATCCGGATGATGTATTCAGACCATCGATGCTGCAAGATGCTGGCAAGCGATTGAGTTTTTTGGTTAACGAAATCTTGATTGCGATCGCTCTCACTCCGATCGTCGTTGGGGGGCTTTATACCTTTATAATTTTGCCAGCGATCGGCCCTTCCATATATGTGACCATCTTGCTACTAATTATCGTGCCAATTTCTGTATTGGCTGGCAGGTGGTTTTGGTTAAAAAAGCACAGCCCGCAATTGCTTGTCAATTTACTTGACGATATCGATCGATATCATGCCGTACTCACAGCCATAGATATTAGCGATCGCCTGGAAATAGCAGGTTCTGCCAACCCCAATTTAACCGATAGAAGCCAAGTAATCCAAGCCCTGCAACTAACGCGAGAAGACTTAATCCGCGCCTTGATGAGCGAGAAGATTTTGCGGGAAAATAAAAACTCGATCGCCGCCAATCCAGAATTGTTCAGCAATAACTTAAGATCTCTAGAAGCGATGCAAGTGAACGATCGCGCAGGCGAATACGGGCGTCTTCTCAACGAAGCATTGCAGATCGGTATCGGCGTACAAGCAGAAATGAGAAAATTACAAAATCAGCGTTCGCGTTCACAATGACAACCAAACCCAAAATTATTGTCCTAGACGATGACCCCACCGGTTCTCAGACAGTCCACAGCTGCTTGCTGCTGACGCGCTGGGATGTCGAGACATTGCGACTGGGATTGACTGACAACTCGCCCATCTTCTTTGTACTCACCAATACCCGGGCGCTTACCCCAGAAGAAGCCACCGATGTCACGCGGGAAGTCTGCCACAACCTCAAATTAGCATTAGAATCTGAGAAGATTCAGGATTTCCTGGTTGTCAGCCGTTCCGACTCCACCCTGCGCGGACACTACCCAGTCGAAACCGATGCGATCGCCGCAGAACTGGGCCCCTTTGACGCCCATTTCCTCGTACCAGCCTTTTTTGAGGGAGGAAGATTCACCCGCGACAGCGTGCATTATTTGATTGTCAACGGTGTCCCAACACCAGTCCACGAAACTGAATTTGCCCGCGATTCCGTATTTGGCTATCACCACAGCTATTTGCCCGATTATGTAGAAGAAAAGACAAAAGGCAGAATTAAAGCAGATGCGGTAGAGCGATTTTTGCTGGCAGATATTCGCAGCGGCAGTCTGGAAAGACTGATGAAACTGGCAGATAATCAATGTGGCGTTGTGGATGGGGAAACTCAAGCTGACTTAAATCGCTTTGCCGCAGATATCCTCACAGCCGCAAGTCAGGGCAAACGCTTCCTGTTTCGCAGCGCTGCCAGTATTTTAACCGCTTTGGCTGCGCTACCTCCGCAACCGATCGCCGCCGAAGATATGGCAAAATATGTGCGGGAAGGAAAACCGGGCGCGGTAATTGTCGGTTCTCACGTTAAAAAAACTACCGAACAGCTGGAACGTCTTTTGCAAGAAACGGGAATAGTTGGCATCGAAGTTGATGTATCTCACCTCCTCGATGAGTCGGAAGCGCAACGCACCGCTTTGTTAGAGAAAACGCTGAAAACTGTGTATGATATCCATGCTGACGGTAAAACGCCGGTAGTTTATACCAGCCGTCAGGAACTCACATTTAACGATACCCAGACGCGCTTGCAATTTGGTCTGGCTGTTTCCACTTTGTTAATGGATATCGTGCGCGGTTTGCCTGATGATATTGGATTTTTGATTAGTAAAGGTGGGATTACTTCCAACGATGTGTTGAGTACCGGTTTGGCCTTGACTTCGGCGCGTTTGTTGGGGCAGATTTTAGCAGGTTGTTCGATGGTGCGGACACCAACAGATCATCCCCAGTTTCCCAATTTGCCAGTAGTGCTGTTTCCGGGTAATGTCGGCGATGCGGATGCTTTGGCAACGGTTTATCGACGGCTTTCTGCAAAATAGTTCCTTCAAGAAACCCGCTTTCTTGGACAATACCTTCGCCAAATCGAAAAATCCCTTGAAGAGTAGGTTTGGTTGTGGGCCGAAAACAAAAACAAAATTTTGGTTTAGTGGGAAAAACCCAACAAAAAAAAAAAATAATGGGGGGGGGGGAAAATTAAGAGGAAAATTTAAAAAAAA
>NZ_JBHFNU010000060.1:0-14757 GCF_041929145.1 Aerosakkonema sp. BLCC-F183
CCCTACAGCGGTCAAATATCGTGAGATGCTGCTTCTGTACCATACTACATGGCTAATATCCTCTCTCTGCCTTACTTACGTCTCGTTTTTTTGACGGTTACTTATCCTGAGATCGAGGTCATATTCCGTGATCCTCGACACTTTGAATCAAATTTTTCAGCAGAAACCTTTTCTCTTGGGGCAGCGCTTTAGTATAGCTGATGTAGCAGTGGGGTCAGTTTTAGCTTATATCCCTATTTTGCTCAAACTTGACCTCAGCTTTTATCCAGAGGAAGTTGTCAAGTCTATAAAGCATCTGTCTATGCTTAACTTTGACAATTATCCAGGTTTATTGAGTTACATTAATCGTTTGGGAGAGCGTCCAGCTTTTCAAAAGATAATAGCTACCAGTTGGCCTTTCACTGTACAGAAGTGATTTACAGAAGTAGTTTTTAATACAACTCAAACAAGTTATCGGTTGGATAAGGCTTTATTCTTTCAAAAAATATGAAGAGCGAAAAATTAATTCCAAATGCACAAGTGAAGGCAACGAGTTTTAAGTCCCCAACTCTCTGGGCATATCTTCAACTGATGCGGCCTGCTAATATTATTACGGCTTGGGCTGATATCCTGGCTGGTTATGCTGCTTCTGGTTTTCTTCTAAGTGAGTATGGCTTGCACGCAACTCAGCAGATAACACCTACCAGTTTACTGCCACTTGTCTGGTTGCTGGTGTCCACAACAGGACTTTATGGAGGCGGAATTGTTTTCAATGATGTATTCGACACCGAAATAGATGCACAAGAGCGACCAGAACGCCCAATCCCTAGTGGACGAGCTGACCGTACTGGTGCTATTTGGCTGGGGAGTTTCCTTTTACTGATGGGGGTGATAGCAGCTTCTCAAGTCACTTTGTTAAGTTTTACCCTAGCTGCGATCGTCGCCGTAGCAGCTTTGATCTATGATGCGTTTGGCAAACACCACCCTTGGCTAGGCCCAATCAATATGGGTTGTTGTCGTGGTGGCAATCTATTACTTGGTGTAAGTGCAGTTCCAATAATGGTAGAAGAGCGGTGGTTTTTGGCTTTAATTCCTATCGGTTATATTGCTGCAATTACAGCGATTAGCCAGGGTGAAGTTCATGGGGGAAAGAAGAGTACCGGAAATATCGCTATCCTGCTTCTTGTGGCAGTAATTGCTGGAGTTTTAGTCCTGGGACTTTTGCCAAATTATCGAGTTCTAATAGCATTGCCGTTCGCTGCGTTATTAGCTGTAAGGGTATTACCATCTTTTGTGAAAGCGGCTCGCTCACCGAAACCAGACTTAATTAGAGCGGCGGTCAAAATTGGTGTACTCTCTTTGATTGTGTTAGATGCAACGGTGGCGGCTGGTTTTGCAGGTTGGGTTTATGGATTGTTAGTTTTGCTCCTGCTGCCGATTTCGGGATGGTTAGCGCAACTGTTTGCTGTGACTTGAAGAGGGTAAGTTATGACAATTTTTAGCATTCAGCCTAAAGAATCAAAGCACTCGCTGTTTCAATCTTTTCATCAATGTGTTCGTGTTACTTTCACCTATGCAGTCCACTTTACTCATGGGTTGTTCCAGTTGTCCAATCCCATACTCGCACAAGCGATCGCCGCCGATGGAGAGAGAAGCCCCAAGCAAGTAGTTGCTGTAGTGGATGCCGGATTATTGTCGCATCATCCTCAGTTACTAGAGCAATTAGCCGCCTATACCGTAGAGTATAAAGATGTCATGGCGCTGGTGGTGGAGCCGATCGTAATACCAGGCGGAGAAGCAGCTAAGAACAATCCCTCTTTAGTCGAGGAACTTCACAGGGTAATTCATAATGTTGGTTTGTGCCGTCACTCTTATGTGCTGGCGATTGGCGGTGGCGCTGTACTGGATATGGCAGGATACGCAGCAGCAACGGCTCACCGAGGGGTGAGATTAATTCGGGTACCGACAACTGTGTTGGCGCAAAATGATTCGGGTGTGGGAGTTAAGAATGGGGTTAATGCGTTTGGGAAAAAGAATTTTTTGGGTACTTTTACGCCTCCGTATGCTGTACTGAATGACTTTGCTTTCCTGACGACTTTGAGCGATCGCGATTGGCGTTCGGGTATTGCTGAAGCTGTTAAGGTAGCTTTGATTAAAGATGCAGATTTTTTTCATTTTATTGAAACACAGGCGCAAGCACTAGCCGATCGCAATATGGATGCTATGCAGCAGCTAATCTACCGTTGCGCTCGGTTACACTTAGAACATATTACCAATCGCGGCGATCCTTTTGAAATGGGTTCTTCTCGACCCCTGGATTTTGGTCACTGGGCGGCTCACAAATTGGAACAGTTAACGAATTACTCTCTACGGCATGGCGAAGCGGTGGCTATAGGCATAGCTCTGGATACTATCTATTCTTACCTGGCAGGTTTTCTCTCACAGTTAGAATGGCAGCAAGTGCTGAATCTATTACAGGCATTAGGGTTTAGTTTGTATATACCGACATTGGCTTCAGGATTAGAAAAACCAGACCATCCCCAATGTCTTTTCCGAGGGTTAACGGAGTTTCGGGAACATTTAGGTGGAGAACTAACTATTACTTTGTTGCAAGAAATTGGGCAAGGAGTTGAGGTACATCAGGTAGAAAAGCTTTTGTATGAGCAAGCTATTTTTCTGCTGGCAGAGCTTGCTAAATGAGCCTTTTCACGATCGAGGAGTGAGAATTAATCATTCTAATTTTGGTAGCAGATAATGCGATCGCAACTAATACCGTGTCATCTGTCTGAGCCATGTTTAAGTATAGCTCTAGCCATGACTTCCGCTTGGTTATAAGGCAAAAGAACCATTTTATAAGAGAGGTCTGAGAAGTATAACCCAAATCCCGCAACTGCTTTAGCCTCGTTGTCGCCCCCTGAAGTTATAGAGTTAGATTGCGATCGCTCCTTCGCCTCTGACGGCATTGTTTGGGAATAAGCGTTAAACTTTTACAATCTGTAAATTTTCTTAATATAAACAAACAAAAAAAGGGGTAAGACCCCCTTGACTGGGATCTATCTAAAGAAATATAGTTTTATTATCGAAAGCTAAAAAATAATTAGCTGGTTTCCAACTAAGCGGGAACAAGTATTACCTCTGTCAGCAGGTGTTGCATCATTACCAGGTTGAAGATAAAAAATTGAATTCTCACGCATCTACCTTTCAGAAGGCTGCGATCGCGTAGCCGCCACCTAGAGGCATCGTCGGTCAGATATGGGCCAAATATTTTAGCCACTGGCAGCAGTACCCTCGATTATCTTTATCGTTGCTGCATAAAGTGAATGGGCCACTCAACCGATGCAGAAGATGGGCTTTCACGGGCGATGCTAAAAGCTTGGGAAAAGGTGCAAAAGTATTCGGCTCTTGAAATTGCTAATTTTAAGGCTTTGCTGACGACGCTGACTCTAAATTTTTGCTTGGAGCTACGAAGTACTTCAGATCGTCAACATAAGTGGGCTTTAGTGCGATCGCCATTCTTGTACAGGGGTTCTTCCGTACTGTGCTAAAGCATTGTTTAAGTAGTCAAAAAAAACTAAAAGGTTTCCTATGAATCGTAATTCAAAATCAGAGTGGCTAGCACGACAAATTATTGGAGTAGATGGTGAGGGAAAAGATTTTATCGAAGAATATCAGCGTATTCTTGATAATGGACTACCTCCAATAAATGCAGAAAAAGTTCAATCCAAAAAAGTTTTGATTATTGGTGCGGGAATTTCTGGATTATTAGCTGGAAAACTTCTGAAAGATGCTGGCTATCAAGTTACCATTCTTGAAGCTAACGAAAATCGTGTTGGAGGCCGAATTAAAACTTTTGCTCACTCACAAATAACTTTTCATTATCAAGCTAAGAATGGACAAGCTAACAATCGACCACTAGAACAGCCGTTTAAAGATTCAAAGCAGTATGCTGAAGCGGGGGCTATGCGTATTCCCACACAGCATAAATTAGTTAAAACTTTGTTAGAAAAACTCAATCTCACAGACAAAATTCGTCCATTTTATAATGTAGATGTTGCTAAAAATAACACCAAAACAAAGATATTCCAGACTTGGTTAAAAACCAATGGTATCCTCAAACGTCGTTCCGAATACAATAATAGTAAGTGTCATGGTAAAGAAGTAGGTTTTCCGATTGATGAAAACTATAGTAGTAAAACGGCGAGCCTACTATTAGAGGAAGCGTTACAACCTTTGAAAGCTAAAGTCGATTCTAATTTGTCAATTGAAAAACGTATTGAAGGATGGAAGGAAATTATCGATCGATACGATGACTACAGTATGCACGATTACCTCAAAATAGAAGCTGGTTATCCTGAAGAAGTTATCGAATATATCGGTACACTTGAAAATCTTACGTCTCGAATGTTTTTGTCCTTCATCCAAAGCTTTATTGAGACGACTTACATCAATACAGAAGTTCAATATGTAGAGCTAGCAGGGGGAAACTGGCAATTGCCTTATGCTTTATTGCCAGAACTAAAAGAGAATATTATTTTCGATGCACGAGTCACTGAATTGTATTGGGAAGATGGCGATCTCCCAAAAGTACGGGTCAAAGTTCTCAACGAACCTCAATCTACAAACGATGTCGATGAAAAGAATCTAAAGAAATCGTTTCAAAAGCCTAAATTTCTGCACGATAATAAAGGATTAAACAGCGATAAATATGATAATTTTGATTGTGCCATTGTTGCTATCCCGTTCTCTGCTTTACGATTCGTGAAAATCCGACCTCAATTTTCTTATTATAAGCATCGAGCAATTATCGAACTGCATTACGATGCTGCTACCAAGGTTTTGCTAGAATTTAGCCAGCGCTTTTGGGAATGGGATGAGACTGAATGGAAAAAGCATTTTGGCGATGCGGAATATCGCGGTCATAACTCTTACGGTGGTGGTTCGATTACCGATACACCTAACCGCTTTATTTACTATCCCAGCCACAAAGTAGAAGGTAGTGAAGGCGGTGTTGTTTTGGCTAGTTATACTTGGTCTGACGATGCTAATCGCTGGGATTCTATTCCTGAACAAGATCGCTATCAATTTGCTCTTGATGGACTGGCAGATATCTACGGTGAAGGAATTAAGAAGTTTTTTACAGGTTCGGGTAAAAGCCAAAGCTGGATGGAAGATTTCTATGCTTTTGGTGAAGCGGCTATTTTTGCACCTGGTCAGTTAACTAACCTCCACCCCCACATTTCTTTACCAGAAGGCAACATTCATTTTGCAGGCGAACATACTTCGCTCAAGCACGCTTGGATCGAGGGAGCGATCGAATCGGCTATTCGTGTTGCTAAAGAAATACACGATAAATTAGTGGAACAAAAGGAAGGAAGTTGTTAATGAGTCAGACATTTTGCTAAAGAAATACACGACAAATTAGTGAAGCAAAAGGAAGGAAGTTGCTAATGATTCAGACATTTACCGTTGCTAAATATCTCAAATATCGTTTAGAAGAACAGGGGTTAGATCGCTTGTTTGGTGTAGCAGGAAACTACTCTGCTCCCTTGTTAGATACGATTTTGGAAGATTCTACATCACCGATTAAAATTACTGGCAATCCGAACGAAATTTGCGCGGGTTATGCTGCCGATGGATATGCACGTATGAAAGGAATTGGGGCAGT
Organism: Aerosakkonema sp. BLCC-F183; assembly: GCF_041929145.1. Classification (NCBI taxonomy): domain Bacteria; kingdom Bacillati; phylum Cyanobacteriota; class Cyanophyceae; order Aerosakkonematales; family Aerosakkonemataceae; genus Aerosakkonema; species Aerosakkonema sp. BLCC-F183. Next base: position 5,645 of record NZ_JBHFNU010000060.1, read on the forward strand.
GTGCGTAACCTATGGTGTGGGAGCCTTGAGCTTACTTAATACGACTGCGGGATCTTTTGTAGAGCGCGTTCCAGTTGTCGTGATTAACGGTGCGCCCACTTTTAAAGAAAACCTCAATGAAAAAAACGCGGGACTGCTCTACTCGCACATGACAGAAAACCCGTTCAACGATTTCAATATTTTCAGTCAGGTCACGGCGGCTGCTGAGCGAATTATTGATGCTCGTCAAGCTCCCAACCAAATTGACTCGGCGATCGTCGCTTGCATTACGCGCAGTCAACCTGTTTATCTGGAAATTGCCGAAGACGTATGGCGGGTTGAGTGCCAAAAACCCTGTCCTTTAAAACTCGATCTTTTTGCAGAACTTGCCCCTGAAGCGAGGAAGTCTAACGAGCAAGCGCAGAAAGCAGCAGAAGAAACTGTAAAGTTGCTTCAAAATTTAGCAACAACTGCAAAGTCGAACTCAGAGAAGAAGTTAAAGCCCCTGCTGTGGGCTGGCATTGAGATCCAACGCAAGCGGTTGCAGCCAAAATTTCGAGAACTTATAGAAAAAGTGGAGCTTAACTTCGTTACCTCTACACTGAGTAAATCGGTACTGTCAGAAAATTGTAAGGGCTTTAAAGGCACATACACTTTAACGTTAGAAAAAATTGAAGAACTTTTGAAAGAGGATGATGCTGCTTGTTTGATCGGCATTGGTTCTTGGACGACGGGAAAAGATACAGGCAATCAAAATATCGGGAGTGATCGCACGGTACTTGCAGCTCATAACGGTGTTATCGTTGGCTCCAAATATTTCGCCTGTGTTGAATTGGGTAATTATATTCAGTGCTTAACTGAGGAGCTAGGAAAGTGTAAATCCCAAATAGAAGCTTATAACCCCAAAAATTTGGTAGGCGAACGCTCACCCAACGATAACAATAATCTGACATTCAATACTTTTGGCAATGCAATTAATGAATGGTTGCAACAAGAGAGTAATAAAAAAGAATACGTTGTCGTTGCTGATGCCGGGTTTCCATTGCTATTAGCGCAAAATTTTAAGATTTCAGAGCCAGACGGTTTTATTGCTCAGGCGGCTTGGCTAGCGATTGGATATTCAGTTCCGGCTGCTACCGGAGTTAAGTGTGCGCGACCGGATAAACGCCCAATCGTTATCGTCGGCGATGGAGCTTTTCAAGAAACCTGTCAAGCTGTTTCCAATCACAATTGCCTCGATCACAACACAGTGGTATTCGTACTAGCTAATGGCATTTACGGCATCGAACAAAAGTTGGTCAATCCTAATCCTTTTCGGCCGGATCCAATACAGTATGATAAAACAATCCTTAATGCTGTCTATTCGTACAATGAACTCCATTCCTGGAATTACGAAAAACTGGTGAACGTTTTTGGAGGTCGAGGTTGTTTCGTATCAAATTTAGATGAATTAAGTAAAGTATTAAAGGAAATAGATGAGCATCGTAAGGATAACTGGGTGGTGCATATTAAGCTCCCGAAAACTGACGTTCCTCAAGCTATAAGCAAAACTCTAAATCAGTCTGGAGAAGACGAAACTGAAAATTCAGAATGGCCTCCCAAAGCGTTGTTCTGAAATTGACTATCGCAATTTGGTGCAGAAATAGTGAAAACACTATTTAGGGCTTGCTGAATAAGGGTGCGATCGCACCCTTATTCAGCCTACAAAAGGCACCCATCTTTTTGGTCAAGGAGAATCCGATCGACTAAGAAGAGACGATGTGGCTGACTGCTGTAACAACGGCTACAAAGCTTTACTTTGCCAGTAATAAGTACTGAGTGGAAGCTCATCAGTTGTGCAGCCGCACTCTTCCTCTTCGCAGCCAGTGACTAAACTTTATTCACCCGTGCCCGCATGGGTCGATAAAAGAATTATTTTATACCAACTAACCTGATTGCGCCACTCAAGTTTTACCTTTTAAGATCTCAAGTTAAGATTGGCCTTGATTAATTAACCAAACTCTTTATTGGCTGGCATTTTCGGGGATTGTAAAATTTTTCCCTCTATAAGAGCTAAGTTGCTTAACTTGCTAAACTTTCTCTTATCTTGCTTTGGGATACTTCCTTTAACAAGTCTTTACAAAAAATATAGTGACAGCCACAAAAAAAGCGGTCATACTATGGAGTGACAACAAGCTGAAATGTAAATACCTCCTTAGTTAGATTTATGGGTGCTAGAGAAGTTGATGCAAATACCTCTTATGATAGATACCGGGATGCCGATCGGTCAAGATTGGCCAGAACCGATCGCTTTGGCAAAGGTCTATCCAGCAGCCAGAAGCGGACGGGAAGTGATTCTATCCCCAAAGGGCGATCGCTCTGCTTTCGGAGAACATAATCAGTAGCATTTACTACCCTAGTTCAATTCCACATCTCCATAGGCAAAATCAAAAGACTTATGGTTCAACAGACAGAAGAATCTCTCCAAAAGTATATAAATACACATATAGAAGAGGATTTCCAATGTCTGAAGCGCCAGATGGAAAAGGCTCTCTTGTTAAACCCCTTAATTGATGATTGTGCCGTTTTAATCAGAGAAACCCGAACCAGCCAACCTGAATTAGTTGCTTACATCGTCTCCAGTCAGACTATATCCCTAGAGCAAATCCAATCCCAACTACAGAAGACTTTACCAGAAGCTTTGCAGCCAAAAGCAGTAGTTGTAGTTTCTACCATACCTTTGACCGCTACAGGGGAAGTGGATGAAGCTGCACTGAGTAAATTAGAAGCGATCGACTCTGAGCTAATCGGCACTATAGAAGAACAACTACAATCATTACCAGAAATAGATCGCGTTGCCGTTGTAGTTGAACGACAAACTTATAATATTCCCTCTCTCCATTTAGATGACTTGCTACCCGACACGCAAGCTGGAGTGCTTGAAAGTAGCCAGACTCAGACACAAGCGATCGCACAGAGCGACAAAATAGAAAATAAGCGATCGTCAGAGCCAAAAAAGCTAGCCATCAGTCACGGAGAACCACTGCAATACTCAGACGATGCTCCCAAAACATTAGCAGAGGTACTGCAACGAGCCGCCCAACAATCAACGAAAGGTATTATCTACATTCAGCCCGATGGTACTGATAAAGTTCAATCTTACCGGGAATTATGCCAGGATGCCCAAAGAATTTTAGCTGGCTTAAAAAAGTTAGGACTTAAAGATCAAGACAAAGTAATCTTTCAATTAGAACGCAATCAAGATTTCATATCTGCTTTTTGGGGTTGCGTGCTGGGGGGCTTTGTGCCAGTACCGATATCCATAGCTCCATCCTATGAGGAAGTTAATAGTACCACAAGCAAACTTCAGAATGCTTGGCAGATGTTAGGAAAACCCCTCGTGCTGACAGGTGCTTCTTTAGCCCCTAAGATTCGTGGTTTATCAAAAGTTCTTAATTTAGAAAACTTTCAAGTTGAAACTATTGATGAGTTACGCAAGTGCGAACCAGACTTGAACTGGTATAACAGTCAACTAGAAGATTTAGCAATTTTACTTTTGACTTCTGGAAGTACGGGTACGCCTAAAGCAGTCATGCACAGTCATAGTAGTTTAATTGCACGTTGTGCTGGTACTACTGTTATGAACGGTTTTACCAGTGAGGATATCTCAGTTAATTGGTTTCCCCTAGATCATGTTGGGGGAATAATTATGTTTCACCTCCGGGATGTTTATCTAGCCTGTCAGCAAATCCATGCTCCCACAGAATTAGTTTTGCAAGAACCTACAAAATGGTTGGACTGGATTTCTTACTATCGAGCCACGATTACCTGGGCACCTAATTTTGCCTATGGGTTGCTGAACGAGCAACTAGAAAAGCTTTTAACTCAAGCGACACCCAAATGGAATTTATCTTCAATGCGATTTATTCTTAATGGAGGTGAAGCTATCGCCGCCAAAACCGCCAGAAGATTTTTGAAGTTGCTCACATCCTATCAACTACGTGATACAGCAATGCACCCAGCCTGGGGAATGTCTGAGACAGGTTCAGGAGTTACCTATTCTGAAACTTTTTTGTTAAGTTCAACTACAGATGAACAAAAATTTGTGGAACTGGGAAGCCCTATCCCAGGATTTTCTATGCGAATTGTGGATGCTAACAACCAAGTAGTTGAGGAAGAAACAATTGGAGAATTGCAAGTAAAAGGTGCATCTGTTACTTCCGGTTACTATCAAAATTACCTAGCTAACCAAGAAGCTTTTACTGAAGACGGCTGGTTTAGAACAGGTGATTTAGGATTTCTTCGAGAAGGACGTTTAACAATTACTGGGAGACAGAAAGATGTAATTATCATCAATGGATTGAACTACTACTGCCACGAAATCGAAGCGGCTGTTGAAGAAGTAGAAGGGGTAGAACGCTCTTATACAGCAGCTTGCGCTATCCGAGGTATTGGAACTAATATCGATAAATTAGCCATCTTTTTCAATCCAAAAGTTTCTGATAGCAAGGACTTAGTGAGTCTACTCAAGGAAATTCGGACTTCTCTAGTTAATAAAGTCAGAATTAATCCAGATTATCTAATTCCCGTAGATAAAGAAATTGTTCCTAAAACTACCATTGGTAAAATTCAGCGCTCTCAACTAAGCCAGCGCTTCAATGCAGGTGAGTTTAAACCGATTCTCAAACAGGTTGATATATTACTGGGCAATACTAATACCATCCCAAACTGGTTTTACCGTCAAGTATGGAAGCCTAAATCCCCCGTTACTTTTAATGCTTATGAACCTTTAATCAATCCCACTCTAGTATTTCTCGATTCGTTTGGATTGGGGACATATTTATGTCAAATTCTGTCACAGCATAACCAACCATACATAACTGTTTCATCTGGGGAAGATTTTGCCCAAATCAATCGCTCAAGCTATACAATCGCTCCAGATAAGGCAGACCACTATCAACGGTTATTCAAATCTCTGGTAGCTTCTAACATTACCATCGGGCAGATTCTTCATCTATGGACTTATGACCAGTATATTGGGGAAATTTCTAGCTTAGAAGCTCTCGAACAAGCACAAGAAGAAGGAATATACAGTTTATTGTTCTTAGTTCAAGCTCTAGCCGAAGTACAGGGTTCTGAGCATTCTATTAAATTGCTATTTATTTCCAGTCATATCCAATCCATTTTGTCTAATGATCCCATAGCTTATGAAAAATCTGCTGTTCTGGGACTGCTGAAAACCATTCCCCAAGAACTGCCTTGGTTGAACTGTCGCCACATCGATTTACCATTCGAGAATATTGAAGCAAATGGAGCTTATATTTTACAAGAACTGCAAGTATCCTCAAAAGAACGAGAGGTAGCTTACAGAAATGGGCAGCGTTTCGTTCCCCGTCTAGAAAAAGTGAATTTCTCAAGCTTTCCGAAATCTCCAATTACCTTTAAGCAAGGAGGAACTTATCTTCTCACTGGGGGACTGGGTGGTGTAGGTATTCAAATCGCTCAGTATTTATTGAAACATTACCAAGCTCGGCTTCTGCTAGTTGGAAGAACTTCTTTATCTCACAAAAGTAATTGGAATACTCATTTAGAGCAAAAGGACTCTATCTCGCAGCGCCTAAAAGCTTACCAGGAACTTCTTCTGATTGGGGGAGAGATAATTTATGAAGATGTCGATATCTGCGATGAAAAACAGTTGCTTTCAATAGTCGAAAAAGCTAAAGCAAAATGGGGTAAAAGCTTAGACGGAATAATTCATTTAGCAGGAATATTCCACGAGCAGCTTGTGGTAGAAGAGACTCAAAAAAACTTAGCAGCAGTGCTTCGACCTAAAACATTGGGAAGCTGGGTGTTACATCAATTGATAAAAGACAATCCTGACAGCATTATTATCAATTTTTCTTCCTTACATAGTTTTTTTGGAAGCACGGCTGTAGGTGGTTATGCTGCTGCCAATAGTTTTCTCAACAGCTTTTCTGATTACCAAAAATATAAAAGTGGATTGCATAGCTATTGTTTTGTTTGGAGTGCATGGGATGAGACAGGGATGAGCCAGGGTTATCACATGAAGAATCTACTGAAGAATGTACTCCGCACTAAAGGTTCTTACCCCATGTCCCCCTCCCAAGCGATTTGTTCAATGCTGGCAGGTTTACATCACAACTCTTCACAATTATTTATAGGGGTAGATGGCAGCAATCCAAACATTCAACGTTGGCAATCTGAAGCTGTTAGTCAGCATAAAATGACTGCTTATTTTACTGCTAGTAGTAGTTCAACTGCTGTTCAATTACCGGAGTTAAAGATACAAGACCGCTATGGAACTTTTTGCATCTGTAAATTAGTACAGCTGTTGGAAATGCCTCTCACTAGCAATGGTGTAGTTGATAAAGATAAGTTATTACGACAGTTTATTCATCAGGAATCAGGGGAGCGAGTAGCACCTCGCAACGAAGTAGAACGACAGGTTGCTCAAATTTGGCAGCAAGTTTTAGGCATCCCGCTTCTTAGTATTCGCGATAACTTCTTTGAATTAGGAGGAAATTCTCTTCTAGCTACACAAGTGATTTCGAGGGTACGCGACGTTTTTTCTCTTGAATTGTCTTTACACCGTTTATTTGCATCTCCTACTGTAGCTGAGTTAGCTCTTACCCTTGAGGTATTGCAAACTACATCAGGAAATGAAGACACATTTATTAATAACACAGAAGAATACGAAGAGGGGTATTTATAAAATGACAACAGTTGAATTTTTAGCTTCACTCAACAGTTTAGGCATCAAAATCTGGCTTGAAGATAACCAGCTACGCTATCGCGCTGCTAAGGGAGTAATGACAGCATCAATCAAGCAGGAACTGGTAGAGCGAAAAACAGAAATAATTAAGTTCCTAAAGGAAACTGAAAATTGTCAATTATTAAATTATGAGCCAATAATATCTATTACTAAAGATTTTGATTTACCTTTATCTTTTCCACAGCAAAGGCTGTGGTTTCTCCATCACTTAGATAGCAACAGCGCCTTTTACAATGAAAGTTTTCAAATTAGGATTATTGGGTTACTAAATGTAACAGCTTTGGAGCAAAGTCTTAATGAAATTATTCGTCGCCATGAAGCGTTGCGAACTATATTCCCTACGGTAGAGGGATTGCCCGTACAACGAATTACCCCGTGCTTAACTATCAACCTTCCAGTAGTAGATTTACAAGGTTTAAAGGAAGCGGAAGTTCAACAGATAATTACCAAAGAAGTTCGTCAACCTTTTGATTTAAGTAAACCACCCTTGTTGCGAGCCAGCCTGCTGCGTTTGGGGTCAGAATCTCACCTATTGATATTAACTATACACCACATGGTTATAGATGGCTGGTCAATGGGAATATTGATTGAAGAGTTATCTGCTCTCTATCAAGCGTTTTCTATTGGTTCTCCAACTCCATTACCAGAGTTGACTATTCAGTATGGCGATTTTACGGTTTGGCAGCGTCAAGGGTTAACTGAACAATTGCAACAAAAGCAGCTTGACTACTGGAAGCAACAGTTAGCTGATGCACCGCAATTATTAGAATTACCAACAGATTATCCGCGTCCTTCAGTTCAAAGTTTCTCTGGGGCAATTCAAACATTTCAGATTAACTCCAATTTAACCGCTAAACTTAAAAATATTAGTCAGCAATCAGGGACGACTTTGTTTGTCACTTTGCTGGCAACTTTTTCTATATTACTCCATCGTTATAGTGGTCAGGATGATATTTGTATTGGCTCACCTTTTGCTAACCGCAATCGCACGGAATTGGAATCACTGATTGGTTTTTTTGTCAATACTTTAGTGTTGCGAACTCAAATTAAAGAGAATCCTAACTTTTTAGAGTTTGTGGCTCAAGTACAGCAGGTTGTCTTAGATGCTTATGCACACCAGGATGTACCCTTTGACCAAGTAGTAGAAGCTTTACAACCAGAACGGTCTCTCAGCTACAATCCCCTGTTTCAGGTAATGTTTGTTTTGGAAAATTTCGCGCTAGATGCTGTAGAGCTACCTGGTATTACTCTGACTCCAGAGCTAGTGGAACGGGGAACGGCTCAGTGCGATTTGAGCTTGGCATTTTGGGAAACAAAAACTGGATTACAAGGTTCATGGGAATATAATACCGATCTATTTGAAGCAGATACGATCGCTCGAATGACAGGTCATTTCCAAACGTTGCTAGAAGCGATCGCAACCAATCCAAAACAACCAATTTCAGAATTGCCACTACTGACACAACAAGAACAACGCCAGCTATTAGTCGAGTGGAATAATACTACAACAGAATATCCTTTTGATAAATGTATCCATCATTTGTTTGAAGAACAGGTAGAGCGATCGCCTGACGCTGTAGCAGTGGTGTTTGAAGGGGAACAACTGACTTATCGAGAGTTGAATGCAAAAGCGAATCAGTTAGCGCATTATCTGCAAAGCCTGGGAATGAAACCAGAAGTGCTGGTGGGAATTTGTGTCGAGCGTTCTTTGGCAATGATAATCGGTTTGTTGGGCATCCTCAAAGCTGGCGGTGCTTACGTTCCACTCGACCCCAATTATCCCTCTGAGCGCTTGGCTTTCATGCTAGAAGACTCCTCAGTACCAGTGCTACTCACCCAACAGAAGCTGGTCGAGAAACTTCCTCCAAATTCGGCTCGTGTTATCTGCTTGGATTCAGACTGGGAAGAAATTGCTTTCCATAATCAAGAAAACCCTTCGAGTCCAGTGAAGCCAGAAAATTTAGCTTATGTTATCTACACATCAGGATCTACTGGAAAACCTAAAGGCGTTTTAATTGAACACAAATCGCTAGTTAATTACACGACGGCTGCGAGTGCTGAATATGCCATAATAGAACGCGATCGCATTTTACAATTCTCCTCAATTAGTTTTGATGTCAGTGCTGAGGAAATCTATACCAGCTTAGCATCAGGTGCAACACTCGTATTGCGTACCGATACGATATTGGACTCAATTGATGGATTTTTGCAGCAGTGCCAGAACTGGGAAGTAACTGTACTTGCTTTGCCGACAGCTTACTGGCATGAATTGACCGCTTTCTTGAGCCAAAGAACTCTTGCATTACCCCCTTCTTTACGTTTGGTCATTCTTGGCGGAGAAAAAGCACTGCCAGAACGACTG
>NZ_JBHFNU010000061.1:0-165024 GCF_041929145.1 Aerosakkonema sp. BLCC-F183
TTGTTGTTTTTTTTGTTTGTGGTTGTTGGGGTGTCTGGTTTTTGGCGCTGGTTTTTAGTTGGGATTAAGCCCTTTTATAAAACATATAATAAGCGGGCTGACGCCCAACTACGTACCTGCATAGCAGCGCTAATCTTATAACTAGCAACTTGCGTTAATATCATCTTCGGTTACATCATTCGATAAAAAAATCATTTTATTATCTGCGTTTATCTGTTTACATCTGCGGTAAAAATTTAACCTCTAATTCCTACAGATAATCTTTCGCTCTAATCGTTCAAACGCAACTTCCAGAGGAAATTTTTCCCCTCGTTCCAATTGTGCCAGTCCGACATCTATTTTTTCGCGAGTTTCCTGTACCCACTGTTCGTAACCTCTGCTTTGTTCTTCCAACAAGCGTAATGCTGCCTCTATAGCCTGTTCTGGATTGGCAAAAATTCCCCGTTCAATTTGGGATTGGATAAACTGTTCTTGTTCTGGCTTGAGGGTAATATTCATCGCTTCTTGTTCCTGGTACTGAAATCATTTTCGCTAATTTTCTGCCATATAACCAGCTTACACGAATCAGATTTGTAGGTTAAGTTGAGGCACGAAACCCAACGTATTTGTTGGGTTGTGTCTTTTGGTTTTATGGTGAAAAATGTTTGTTGATGCAACAGATGTGTGCTAATTTTGTGCCATATAACCAGCTTAGACGAATCAGATTTGTAGGTTGGGTTGAGGCACGAAACCCAACGTATTTGTTGAGTTGTGTCTTTTGGTTTTATGGTGAAAAATGTTTGTTGATGCAACAGATGTGTGCGATGATGGTGGGTTACGGCACGGGAAGTTAAATTATTTGTTGAAAGTTTTGAATTTATCGCCCGTGCCTAACCCACCCTACGATTAGATAATTTTTGCTTATCAGTGCATTCGGTTGTATATTTGTAGGGGCGAAGCATTAGGGCGACTATCGATCGCTCAAAACCCTAGATTTTATATCCTAATGCTTCGCCCTCCCCTGACGCTGAGTTTAACTAATTAACAAAGCAACCGGGAAATGTTGCAAAGCTTGCCCAATTAATACTTTGCCATTAGATTGAATTGTTTGTGCAGTGATGGCATCTTTCCAGGCAGATGGCATTCCCTGCGGCAGTTCGATGCGAGTGTCTTCCCACACTTGTTCGCCAAGGGGAACTTCTTCTGGCTTTATCAGGCTGGTTAAAAAGCGGGGAGTGAGTGCGATCGCAACCTTATCTTCATATTTTCTCGCAAAAGCGACTACGCGATCGCTAAATTTTCCAGTCACCTCCAACGGGATATAATCACCTGATTGGAAAAGTTCGATATTCTCGTTTCTCGTCGCCAGAATTCTATTAATCAAAAACATCTTAATTCTAGCATTCGATCGCGTGGCAACTAAATCGGCAATTAAGCTCAGAATATCTTTCTCCGCCTTCTCTTTAATTTCTTTTAAAACCGCAACTCGCTCCTCAAAATTAACCGGACGGCGATTATCCGGATCGACGTGACTGAGATCCCAAAATTCCGTACCTTGATAAAAGTCTGGCACACCGGGAGCGGTTGCTTTCAGCAGCGTTTGGGATAGGGAGTTGAAGATGCCATACTGCGCGATCGTCTTTTGGAAAGGCTGAATTTCGGCGAGAAATTTCTCATCTTCCAAAACAGCATCAACAAAATCCATGTAAGCATTTTCGTAATCGGAATCCGGTCTTAACCATGCCGTGTGAACCTTCGCTTCCCGCACCGCTTTGATCGCAAAATTCTTCATGCGATCGTGATAGTCAGTCCCCTTTATTTCCCCGAAAGGATAAGTTCCGATCAGCGTTTGGTAAAAGAAGTATTCGTCATTCACATCCGGAATCAAGCGATTCTTCATTTTCTTTTTCTTGGCGCGATTCATTTCGCTCCATGCTTTCACTTGTTTTTCCCATTCTTCCGGTATTTCCGACAGCACATTAATCCTCGCTCGCACATCTTCGCCTCGTTTGGTATCGTGAGTTGCCGTAGCATTCATTTTATGAGGCCAAGTTTCTTGCTGCTTTTGATTGAACTCGTGAAAATCCGCAATTGAGATGCCAAATTGACCGGGATTGCCGCCAACTTCATTCAGAGATATGAGTCGGTTATACACATAAAAAAGTGTATCTTCTATCCCTTTTGCCATCAAGGGGCCAGTCAATTGTTGCAGCCGCATAACGAAGTGACGGCTCAGTTCCTTTTGTTCTGCTGTTAATGATTCTTCCTCTTCCAGCAGAAGTATCTTTTCGATAAAATTGAGTTCTTTTAGAAGCTGGGGTACGTGCCGTCTTGTTTCTTCCATCACTTCTTTGATATAGATGCGATCGGATTCTCGCAAACCATCTTGATTGATATAAGTTCGATAAACTGGGAACAGCGCCAGCACTTCCGAAAGCGCTTTTTGCAAACCGAAACGAGTAAAGTCATTGCCATATCGCGATTGACCGGATACTCGTTTCAGGAGTTGCGCCAGATTATCGACATCTCCTGCTAAGTTTCTTTCGACAATCAGCCGCTTTTTATCATAAAAAAGCTGTTCGTAATTGGTATTTGCCCTGGCAAATTTCTGGTAGATCTCAGTAAACTTCTCCTCATTCTCCTGTTGGCAGAATATGCCATTAATTTGGATCAAAAAGTCATAGCCGCTCGTTCCTTCGATCGGCCAGTATTCCGGCAAGTTTTCTTTCTGTTCCAGAATCTTTTCAACCGCAATGTAGATATCGCCTGTTTTTTCCCGAAGTCGTTTTAGATATTCCGTTGGGTCGTACAGTCCATCGATGTGATCGATTCGCAATCCGGTGAATTTTCCTTCTTCAACTAGATGGAAGATCAAAGCGTGGTTTCTGCGAAAAGCCTTGATTTCTTCTACTTTTACAGAAATCAGTTCGTTAACGGTAAAAAACCTTCTGTAGTTAATTTCTTCCGCACCCACTTTCCAGAAAGATAGGCGGTAGAATTGCTCTGATAGCAAACTATCCAGCGGGTTAAAGCTTTCTGGATTTCCCTTTTCGCCATTGAAGTATTCGATATTGCGATCGACAAAATCTTTAATAGCAGGATTCTCTGTGTAAAGTTCCCACAAAAGTCCTTTAGCAAAAGCTATCTGGTCGTATCTTTCCTTACCTTTGACTTCCGAAGGAATGTTTTTGATCAGATAAAGAATCCCTAGCATCTTGATAAAATCAGGATGCTGTCTGCCTCCCAATTCCCTTGCTAATTGTCCTAATCCATGCGTAATAAACTTGACATAAGATTCTATCCTGACGGGCAATTTTGTACTGTAGTAATTAACACTTAAACCTGTTTCGTCGTATTTAAGTTGAATCTCGCCATTTTCCAAAGCTTCTCCATAAAAACTTCCCATTAACGGGGCAAGCACTCGTCCTTTAATATCTTCATAAGGGTGATCCCAGTTAATATCGAAGTAATCAAAATACTCTGAATCGGGGCCATTTTCCAGCACATCCATCAGCAGCGAATTTTCGCTATCGTAAGCCATATGGTTGGGCACAATATCCTGCACCCATCCCATATTTTTGGCTTGCAATTCGCTGACTAGCGCTTCAAAATCTTCTCGCGTTCCCAGTTCCGGGTTGATTTGATTCGAGTCTACAACGTCATAGCCGTGCGAACTACCTTTTCTGGCTTTAAATATCGGCGAAGCGTAGATATCGGTAATTCCTAATTCCGCCAGATAATCAACAATTTGCGTTGCATCCTCAAAGTTAAATCCGGCATGAAATTGAATTCTGTAAGTTGCTGTAGGAATCCGCATGATAAATACTCCTAAATAATTTTCTTAGTAGGGTGGGCAATGCCCACCCCACAATCATTTAACTTCGTACACCACAAAACTTTGAGGTTTCATTATAACTTCTTTCCCCGCCTCCAAATTGTCAGGCAATGAAGCACCAGACCCCATCCACTTGCGATCGGAAGAATCCAAAATTTTCTGCCAGTTACCTACAGGCGGTGCAGCAGTAAAAGTAACATCTCCGAGATTGAAGTTTAGGATGGCAAATATCTGGCTGTCATCATTCCAGCGACGTAAAAACAAAATTTTGTCATCTTCGATACCAGATACCTCCAAACATTTCTTATCCAGCTTTTTGAGGGTGGGAATTGTCTGGCGCATCTGAATTAGTTGGCGGTGCAGTTCCCACAAAGCTTGGTGTTTTCCTTCTTTTCGCAGTTCCCAATTAAGTTTGCACTTGTTGAATGTGTCAGGACTTTGAGGGTCTTGCATTTCGCCTCGTCCTGCAAATGCTTTAAATTCTTCTGCTTTGCTCTTGCGGATTATTTCAATCAACTCCTCATCCGAATGACTGATAAAATAGAAAAACGGTGCTGATTCCCCGTACTCTTCACCCATAAACAGGAAAGGCACAAACGCAGAAAGGAAAACTGCACCTGCTGCTAATTTCAAACCTTCAAAAGCAACAAGCTGCGACAATCTTTCTGCCAAGACGCGATTGCCTATTTGGTCGTGCGTTTGCGAAAAAACGACAAATTTATATCCCGGTTCTTCTACAGAAGAACTACCGTGACGGCGTTTTCTGTGCGGTGCGTATTGCCCGGAATAGACAAAGCCTTCGCGGTAAGATTTTTCTATGTGGGATAATTTGCCGAAATCTTGGTAATATCGGTCATTTTCACCCGTTAGCAATGTGTGCAGCGAGTGATGAAAATCGTCGTTCCATTGTGCGTCTAAGCCATAACCGCCTATTTCTTTTGGTCGAATGGTGCGGACATCGTTTAAATCGCTTTCGGCGATGAGATAAAGTTGGCGACCTATTCGTTGGGAAACTTCGGCAACGGCGTCGGAGAGTTCCCGTAAAAACGGTCTGGCACCAAACTCTAGAATAGCTTGGATCGCATCCAATCGCAGACCATCTATATGATAATTCTCAAACCAATACAGGGCGTTTTCAATAAAATAGTTCCGCACGCCATCGCTGTATTGACTGTCAAAGTTCATGGCGTCACCCCAATCACCGCTATATTTTTTGGTGAAGTAGGGGCCAAAGTCTGCAAAGTAGTTCCCTTCTGGGCCAATGTGGTTGAAGACGACATCGAGTATTACCGATATGCCGTGTTGGTGACAGGCATCGATCGATTTTTTGAATGCTTCTGGGCCACCGTAAGAATTTTGGACGGCAAAGGGAAAGACACCATCGTATCCCCAGTTGCGATCGCCTGGAAATTGAGCGACCGGCATAATTTCGATCGCATTGATACCCAACTCGCGCAGATCTTTCAATCGCGGTATCATTCCCTCAAAAGTACCTGCATCGGTAAAAGTACCGACGTGCAGCTCGTAAATAATCATTTCCTCTAAGGGAACGCCAGACCAATTATTATCAGTCCAGGCAAATGTGCTGTGTTCGACAACTTCGCTGGGCCCGTGTACGCCTTGGGGTTGAAAGTGGGAGGCGGGATCTGCTCTTTCAATATTTCCTTCCAGTTTGTAATTATATAGTGTTCCGGGAGCGACACCCTCAACAGTGACTTTCCAGTACCCTTCCTCATCTTGCTGCATGGGAATAAGTCTTCTATCTGAAGAGAGAATTTGTACTGCTACCTCTTGGAGAGTGGGAGCCCATACACTAAATTCACAACGATCGTTGCCCACGTAATGGGAGCCTATTCTCACTCTTTGGGGGGATTGCTCTTGTGTCATAAAAATTGTGGGAATTTTAGATTAAAATTTTTCAGTTGGAAAAGCGGAAACTCAACAGTTTTCTTTACAGTAAAGAGACTTCTGAAAATCAGGCCGCATTTTCCGGTAGCTAACGGATTTGCCAGTAAATCGCACGATTAGCTGCCATGTGTCTACGATCGCATCATCCCACTTTGTAAGAAAGCGTCGTTCTCCCTCAAGATAGAGATCTGAGTGCAATAAATTTCTCTTTCCTGCTAAAATTCAACTGCGAACAAGACGCCCAGGCAATATACAAATAGGTTTCGCATTTCTTTGACTCTCCCACTATCCCCTAGTGTTTATATATACAGACTTGTCTTCTATCTCAATAAGTACTTATTTTGACGTTTAAGCTAGCCAGTCAGAGACAGGCAGAGTTAGAAGCAAAAAAAAGTCGGCTAATTCCTACTTTTAAGCTAAAGCAATTTCAAATAACTGTTTAATTCCCGTAATTCAAAGTCAGGGTGCGATCGCTACATCACTACTTATACTTAATTATACTTAGATCCGCACTCAGGGTATCTGCTTGGCCAACAAACGTCTGGCTTGATTATAAAGTTGATATGAAGACGGTGCAGAAATTTATAAATCCTTAGTGAAATCTCGTAGTTACCTATTCACTTATTCGGTAATTGCCACTAACCTATGTATTAACCCAGAAAGGAAAACATTTATATGGATACAAGTCGAAATGAGAGATTTACTTAAAGGCAGAGAAAATAACCTAGACTTGCAGACAAAATAAAAATTTACATCTATCCAAATACCGAAAGTTTAGGGCTTCCCAACCAATATAATCGCTCCTCCCTACATATCGGCACCTAATTATGATTAAGCCCGTTCTGACCGTTTTCTACCAGTTCAACCCTTGGCACAGCAGCATCGGCGGAATCCAAACTGTTATAAAAAATTTTGTTAAGTACGCTCCCAGCGAATTTGAGGTGCGGTTGGTAGGAACGGGCCACGAGGAGCAGCACCTACGTGTGGGTGAGTGGCACGAAGCAGAACTGGCGGGCAAGGCAATTCAATTCATGCCTTTATTCAATCTTAAAGATGACAATGTTAGAAAATTAATACCTACAACTATTAAGTACGCAGCTGCGCTGTTCGGTCGTAACCTAGCATCCGACTTCATGCACTTTCACAGGTTAGAACCGACATTAGCAGCGCTAAACTGGCCTGGAGAGAAAGCCCTTTTTATTCACAACGATATAAATAAGCAGATAAATTCTGCGGGTGGCAAAGATGCGATCGCATGGCGGTATTTTCCCGCAGCCTACTTTGCCCTCGAACAGCAACTGCTTGGCCAGTTTTCCCAAATCTTCTCCTGCAATACGGAATCGGCGCAATTATACCGTCAGCGCTACCCAGAGATAGCAGACCGAGTTAGCTACGTAAAAAACACAGTAGACAACGAAATTTGCTACCCCTTGACCTGGGACGAACGCCAGCAGGAAAGACGCCAGCTCGCTATTCGGATGGGGAAAACGGAAGATACGCAGTTCGTGCTATTTGCCGGTAGGCTGCATCCCCAGAAAGACCCGATCCTGCTAGTGAGATCTCTAGCCGCTCTCAACAATCCCAAAATTCACCTACTCATCGCAGGTGATGGAGATTTGAGAGCAGAAATACAAACAGAGATTTCGCGCTTGGGACTCTCTGAGCAAGTCACAATGCTCGGAGCAATAAACCAAGCCGAACTTGCACAGTTGCAGCGCCTTAGCAGTGTCTTCGTACTGACCAGCGCCTACGAAGGTTTACCAGTAGTCGTTCTCGAAGCACTAGCCTGCGGGACGCCAGTAGTGACGACCCGCTGCGGTGAAACCCCAAATCTACTTACCGCCCACAGCGGAGTGGTATGTGAGGAACGCACGCCAGTTGCAGTAGCCGATGCCTTGCGTCAAGTACTGCAAAATCCTGGCAATTTCCCAATCGAAGCCTGCGTCAAAGCCGCCGAACCATATAGCGCCAGCACTGTGGTGGGTGCCATCTACAACATTTTGCTACACCGCTGGCAACAGCGGAACTCATCCATTCGCCAAACGAATCAACAATCTTTGACAGGGGTTTCACTATGAGAATAGCTGTAATTGGTGCAAAAGGCTTGCCGGCAAAACAAGGTGGTATCGAGCATCACTGCGAAGAAATCTACACCCGCATGGTTGAAAAAGGCCACGAAGTCGATCTGTTCGCTCGCTCCTCCTATACTGGCTCGAATTCACTGCATACCTACAACGTTGGCGGCGTTCGCATCGTCTCCTTACCTTGCTTGAAAGCAGGCGGAATGGATGCGTTGCTGAGTTCCGCACTGGGAGCGATGGCTTCCCTTGGCAAAGAGTACGATATCATCCACTTCCACGCTTTAGGGCCATCCCTCTTCACCTGGCTGCCAAAATTTAGCACCAACGCCAAAATAGTCGTTACCTGTCACGGTCTAGACTGGCAACGCGCCAAATGGAATAAAGCTTGCAGTCATCTCATCAAAATGGGCGAACGCGCTGCCGTCCGCTTCGCCGATGAGATCATCGTCGTCTCAGAAGAACTCCGCTCCTACTTTAAGAAAACATACAACAGAGAAACAACCTACATCCCCAACGCCGCCTCAAACTTAGGAGAGTCAGACCCCAATTTTGCTTTCGGCACTTCCTTGGGATTGCAGCAACAGCGGTACATTATGTTTCTGGGCAGACTTGTTCCGGAAAAATGCCCCGACTTACTCATCAAAGCCTTCCAAA
This sequence comes from Aerosakkonema sp. BLCC-F183, assembly GCF_041929145.1. Lineage (NCBI taxonomy): Bacteria > Bacillati > Cyanobacteriota > Cyanophyceae > Aerosakkonematales > Aerosakkonemataceae > Aerosakkonema > Aerosakkonema sp. BLCC-F183. Next base: position 8,458 of record NZ_JBHFNU010000061.1, read on the forward strand.
AACTCCAACCGCAGGGATGGAAACTTGCCCTTGTTGGCGGTAACAGCGATACTACGGAGTACTCGCAGCAGCTGGTCGATTTAGCAGCAAACAATCCCAACATCGTATTCACCGGTCAACTTAAAGGAGCCCATCTAGCAGAAATCATCCAAAAAGCTGGATTATTTGTACTTCCTTCTGAGTTGGAAGGATTACCCCTAGCGATGTTGGAAGCAATGCAGGAAGGTGTACCCGTAGTGGCGAGCGACATTCCCGTACACAAGCAACTGATCTCTAACAACCGGGGTGTGCTTTTCCCTGTTGGAGATTTACACTCCTGCGTTCGCAGCTTAGATTGGGCAATCCATCACCCACAGGAAATGGCGGTAATGGCTAGCAATGCCCAAAACTACGTAAAAGCCAACTTTAACTGGGATGGCATTACTGACGATACCTTGGGATTGTACAAAGCACTTTTGCACTGCGAAACCCCAGCACCAGTCCGCGAACGCAGATGGTCAATGTTGAGAAATATTCTCGCTAGGCTTAAGGTTAGTTGCGTCTAAGGTGTGTGTTAAACTGGCCGCGTATCTTTGCCGATTCAGATTAATGTATACTATCCAACTTGCGTCGGCATAAGTGTCGCTAGTTATTTTATCCTTTCCGTAATACCGATATAGTTCTCTAAATGTACTATTGAGCAGATTTTGACCTTTAGCAAGATTTACCCCTGTTAAAAAGGCGTACTGGATAATACCAGTACGCTTTCGTATTTTTGCTGACGATCGGCTGTTATGGATGGGATTTTAATTACCAAAACTTACTGATGCCAAATAAATTATTGTCTCATATTGTAATAATAGTAAACTGACTTAAACTCAGGGGAAACTATATGAAAGCATCTATAAAAAGGTTGATTTCCTTACCCTTGATGTTACTTTTTACCAGTTCTGCCTTCGTCGTTTTGGCAGTTTCGGTAGTCTTAATGGCAGCAGAATCTCTACTTTCAGAGGTATTGCCATAACATCCTACTTCTGGCAGATGACGATCGTCTCAAAGTTAGTTATGGGATGCAATCCTTCACAAGATCTTCACTTTTTTAACATTCAATATTAAAAAGCAGCTCGCTAGTAAGAGCTGCTACCTCAATCCTAGTAAAAACAAGGTTTCTGAGATGAAAGCTGCGATCGAACGACTGGCTTCCTTACCCTTAATGTTAATATTCACCGGTTCTGCCTTCGTAGTTTTGGCAGTTTCGGTAGTCTTGATGGCAGCAGAATCTCTACTTTCAGCAGTATTGCCACAAGCAAAAGAGCCAAAAAAAGATAGTTGCAACACAGGTGTAAGCCAAACAGGAGTAGCGTCAGAAGCATTCAGCAAAGCTATTTGAACAAAAATGTCTCTCCTGCGGCTTCTTTCTTACAGCAGATGTAGCTTATATAACAAAAAATCATCCTGATAGAAGGAAGTCTTAGGGATGAAAACATGAAAAGCGTAATTTTTGGCAGTTTATCCGTGCTGTTATTGTCTGCTGCTTTTGCACCAAACACACTAGCTCAACAAGCAGAAACTGCACGCTCCAGCGCAACTACAGGTAGTTCTGCTGCTACGACCTATAGAATCGAGCCTTTCAATCTGGCTTGGATGGCTTATCAAGGATACTTTCAGGCGCAGGGTATTCCCGCAGGTAGAACTTTGATCGCTGCTTTTAAGTCAGCAGATATTAGTGCCAGAGAGATTGTGCAAGCTGCCGCCAAGTCGGGTAGATTGCCATCCGAATTCTCGCCCGATAGTTCGTACTTGGGAGCGATGGAAATAACTTTGGGCAAAATAGCAGCTCGCTAGAAAAGTCAAAAGTTAAAAGTCAAAAGTCAAAAGTCAAAAGTCAAAAGGCAAAAGGCAAAAGTCAAAAGTCAAAAGTCAAAAGAAAATATTTCTTCTTTTACCTTACAAGGCTGTGACTGAGAACGGCCTTTTGACTTTTTGGGCTCCTAGAGCGCCAGTCCACTAGAATAAATTGACAAAAACAAGGAAATATGTATTGTGTAGGGGCGAAGCAAGAGGGCGACAGTCGATCGCCAGAAGCAACAATTTTTAAGGCAAACACTATAATGCCGACTTAAATGCTAGTTACAATATCGGAGCGAGATATTGGTATAGCCTAATTGTAGGTGACAAACATTTTTCTAGGGTGTTCGTAGGCAAAAGTTCCAACGGCACACTGAGAACGCCAGTAACTCTGGGAACGCTAAGAGAACTTTCTTTTGGCGTAAGAATCCCCAACTATAACGAAGTTTAGTTGGGGTGCGTTCAATTAACTACCCGGACTTCCGTAGTAGATACCATTGCCAGCAGTACCAATAAAGACCAAGCCATACTGCTGCCAACTCGCCTCCATTACCACCGGGCCATTACCAATGGGATTCTGCTGCGAACCGATACTCGTCCAAGTTTGTCCTTTATCGAGAGAACGGAAAATACCTTCTCCCACACCTGCAACTTTTCCATATACATAAAGTGCGGGAGTGGTACTTCCTGTCGGTGGCTTACCGAAGGCAAACAAACGTGCGCTTTCTACGGAGGGTAGCTTAGTAAAAGTATTGCCTCCATCTGTAGAGCGAAATAAACCGTTCCATTCCAGACTCAGCCAGACTTCACCTTTGGCACCAGGAACTGTTTTGAGCTTATCCAAAACCCATTCGCTCTTTGGCACCGATGAGTTGACAAGGCTGAAGGACGCGCCGCCGTCATTACTGCGATAAACTTTGCCGTCGCTGTAGTAATAAAACGTATTCCCATCTACTTTATCTGCGGCGAGAGGTTCGCCCCAATACCACGGCCCTTTGGGGCCATTGGGTAGTCCCGACACCGCACTCCAAGAAGCGCCGCCATCAGTTGTGCGTATAGCTTTACCTTCGCTGACGGCGACAACGAAGAGATTGGGATTATTAGCAGATAAAGCTAGGCGCAACGGCATCGTGTTCGCCGGAAATGAGGGAAACTTCTGCCAAGTCAATCCTCCATCGGTGGAAGTTGCGCCTGTAAAATTTGAATTCCATCTCGCACCGCCTACGCGCACTACGCGCAAAGGATCGCTCTCGCTGTAGGCAATACTAAAAGTATCCCGATTCGTGTGACTCCATTGCGAAATACCTGCCAATCTTGTGGAAGGATAAGCATTGAGTCCGTTATTGTGGTAAAATCCGTCTTGATCTGCTGTGCCACTCAACAAAACTCCTCCCTTCGGAGGCGCAGCTAAGGAGAAAACCACTAACTCTTCGTGTCCGGCTTCGTAGTTTGTCCAAATTACTGGATTGGCATTAATATTTTCAGTTTGCCAAATGCCGTTGCCGTCAGTTAACCATACTCTGCTGGGGACTTTTGGGTCAAATTCGATCGCAGATGTCCACACGGAAAACATATAGTCGTCCCACCAAGGAACGGTGTGCTTGAGAGATACTTTCATCTCTGTCCATGAGGTTCCGCCATCTGAAGTTCTATAGATTTTCGTAGATACTGACTGACCCAAAGCGACGATGACATCGTTGGGATTGCTGGGGTTGACAGCTAAAGCATTAAAGGAAGCTTCTTTGCTGTTCGGAGTAATGTTATTCCAAGTACCGTTGCTATATTTACTCACTCCAGATTGATGAGTTACGTACAAAATACCGTTGTTAGCAACTGCGATTCGCTGTCCTTGCTTTGGGCTGCCCTCGATTTTTTGCCAAGTAACGCCCGTATCGGTAGATTTGTAGATTCCGTCTCCATAAACATTAGCGTAGACCAATCCGGGCGATCGCTTGTCAAACACAATCCCCAAAATGCCAACACCTTCTGTCAGAGATGGCGAAAAAGAGGTAACTTTAGCCCATGTCGCACCAGCATCGGCGGATTTCCACAGCCCATCGTATCGCGAACCAAAAAAGATAATGTTTGAGTTAGCGGGGTTTACAGCTAATCTTATTCCTGCCCATCGATGATCTTCGTTACCCCCCATTGCTAAGTCTATGTTCAGTTTAGTCCAGGTTTTTCCGGCATCGGCGGACTTAAAGATTGTCCCTTTTAGCGGCAACTTTGGGTATTTCCCTGCTGCTATGTAGACTGTATTCGGATTGTTGGGATCGACTGCTAGTGCTTCTCCACCGTAGTAGTTTTCTTTGGATACGGGAAAGCTGTTATTTAATTGCATCCAGCTTTTATCTGTGGGATTCCAACGATAAAAACCGCCTACATCGGTGCGAATATAAACAAGATCTTGCTGTCGCGGATGGGGATAGACTCCGGTGACAAAACCGCCGCCGCCGATGGAGACGTTAGCCCAGCGATAGCCATTCTGCCCGGTAGTATACTTTGCTTGTGCGATCGCACTCGGTTGAGTTTGAGGCTGCGGCTTGCTGGCGGCACAGGTAGTGATAACGCCAAGACAAATCGGAATGACAGCCCATCGAAAATGTTTCAATAGCGCCATAATTTACTGAATATTATTGTGGAGTATCAACAACGTTAGCCGACAATTTTCGACTGCACTCACACCAGCACTGAAGTTTCGATCTCAATCAAACAGTACATCCGCTTTCTCGATATACGGCTATTTTGTTTCTGACTTCTGGTGCGAGGCGATCGTACTGATGCAAAACTTTGATCGGGCTGCCATCGTCGTTCCTTAAATATCCGTTGCTGTCAAACTGTAGTTTTTCCTCGTTGGTATAGTGCATGGTTAAGATCGGCCCGCGAAAATTATTGTAAAAATTCACTTTCTTAACTAAGCCTTGGTAAATGATGTAGTTATGCACGCCTTGATCGATTCCCCAAGAATGATATTTCAGTTGCACAAAGGAATCTATCATTGCTTTTAGGTAAGCCATTATAGCGTCTGTGCTGCCAATTGTTGTGCCGGAACAGGAAATACTTTTATCTGCTATCTTGGCAAGCGCATCTTCCCCAAACCCTTCCCTAATCCACTGTGCGTTCCCTTCGCTATCACCGATCGTTTTTTCTCCCTCCTCCAGAAAGCAATTCAAGCTACCATCCTCAAACTCAAAATCAAAGGGGTCGCCTTGAAATACGACATCCCTTACATCTGACAGCATCACATTAGCGTACTTTTCTCCGTATTTAGATAAATATAAGTAGTAAATCGCATATCTATTACATGACGGGACGTTTAGAAAATACTGAGCTACGCGAGCCTTGATTGAATCTTCGTTTTCTTTTGCTAACTTACTCACTCCTCTTAACAGCCAAGTATACAATCTATTGAAAGGATAAATATTTAGTAAAAGATAGGGATAAATTTTTTTATTTTGTTTGAGCTTTCCGCCTTGGCCGATGTAATAGGGCAGATTTATGTAAAACTCTTTAAAGGGATACATTTGTACGCCATATTCTTGAAGTAAGTCAATAGTTCTTTGGCTTAAATCGCAGTAAACCAAACAGATATCTCCTTGATAGCCCGTATTCTTGAGTGAAATGACGAAAGGCTTGATTTGCTCAAAATCATAAGTTTTTACGAATCCCAGTACCAAATTTTTCTTGTTCTTGTTAGTATTATTCATTGCCTTGTTAAAAGTAGGAAAGTTTTTATTTCAAACAATATAACACAAGCTTAACAGGTTGACACTGCTTTCCCGATAAGCGATCGCACATTGGCAGCGAGCGAGACGCGGAGTATCGCGATCGGGTAGAGTGGGCTGTAGAACTCTCAATCGCAGTGTCGGAAATTTTATTTTTTTTTAATCTAGAAAGGTGAAATATCCTGCTGGGATGGCTGAGGGGGTGGCGATGCGATCGGCTACAAAGAAAGGTGTGATTTAATATGAATTGTGCAAAAAAGAATCTATCAAAATAGGGATTCCCTAAAGATTGAAGATTTATGAAAAATTTGGCTTAAAAAGGAGAAGGCGTTGAAATATCATATAGCTCTAATTCGGGCGATCGACCTAGAAGGGATGGCGCGAGATGCCGAACAGCGTAAATGCCCCCGGCATATTATGTGGCAGCTAAGTCAACAGCTAGGTGCGACCATCCACAAACCAGCCGGAAATCCGGTACAACCAATAGATAAGATACGCGGGAAACTAGGATCGAACATTCCGGAACAGTGGGCTTTGGGTCGCGCACTGTCAGAGAAACTTACAAGCGACGATTTGATATTCTGTCCTGGGGAAGATGTCGGATATCCCGTCGCGGCACTTTGCGGTGCGAAACGCGATCGGCCCAAAATAGTCGTAATCGTTCACAATTCCGATCGACCCCGCACTCGTCTGTCCTTGAAACTGTACGGTTTGGCAGATAAAATTGACCTATTTATTACTCCGGCTCGCCTGCAAGCTGATTTCCTCCATCGTTACTTGAATTTGCCAGCAGAAAAAGTCTGGTTACTACCAGATCAAACAGATGTGAAATTCTTTACACCCGGTCCTGTTTCACCAGATAAGCGTCGTCCGATGGTGATGAGTGTGGGATTGGAACAGCGGGATTACGTAACTTTAGCAGCAGCGACAAAGGACTTAGACATCGATGTCAAAGTTAGCGGTTTTTCCACGGCAAAGCTAAAAGAAGAATACGCACGTCCGAAGTCGCGCAGATTTCCGAACGTTCTGCCGGAAAATATGTCCTGTCAGTTCTACGAATGGCCGGATTTAGTGCAACTTTATCGCGACGCCGACATAGTAGTAATTAGCTTGGTGGAAAATAAGTTTGCGGCTGGAATTCAAGTGATGCACGAAGCTTTAGCTTGTCGGCGTCCGGTGATTATAACCCGCACTCGCGGGATGAGCGAATACCTTGAAACTCCTGGTATTGTTACTACGTTTAATCCAGGGGATGTGGCGGGATTGCGAGAAGCGATCGTTCATCTTTTGAACAATCCGGAGGAGGCGAAAGCACAGGCGCAGCGCGGTCACGAATTGGTGTTAAAAGACCGCAATAGCGATCGCTTCGTGGAGGCGATCGCCAATCGATTAATTGAGATGGGATCGTAGAAGATTTTTCATAAATTAAAATGCTGAATAAATTGAAAGCAGCAATTGCAAAGCTCAGTCCCGAACTGCGTAGGATTATCGGCAGTGTAATCTGGTTGTCAGGCGATCGCATCTTACGCATGGGCGTCGGGCTAATTGTGACCGCTTGGATAGCTCGTTATCTAGGCCCAGATGGATTTGGTCTGTTTAACTACGCAACTGCTTTTGTTTCGCTATTTGGCGTGCTTGCCACTTTGGGATTGAATCAAATTGTCGTGCGCGATATAGTTCGCGATCCATCCCATAAAGACGAAACTCTTGGCACGACTTTTGTATTAAAACTCGCTGGTGGTATCCTCACAGTATTAGTAACAAGTGGAGCGATTAGCCTAGTCCGTCCTCATGACCCACTGACTCTTTGGATTGTGACAATTACGGCGTCAGTAACAATTTTTGATGCCTTCAATACGATTGATTTGTGGTTCCAGTCTGTAGTTAAATCAAAACATACAGTTATTGCCAAAAATACAGCCTTCGTTATCGTCACCGCGCTCAGAATTGCTTTGATTGAGATGAAGGCTCCTATAGTTGCCTTTGCTTGGGTACTTGTGGTGGAGAGCGCTTTGGGTAGCATAGGTTTGGCGATCGCGCACAAATTGGACGGACAAAATCTGCTCAGATGGCGTCCGAAATTCCAGCGGGCAAAAACTCTGCTCAAGGAGAGTTGGCCGTTAATAATTTCCGATTTAGCTATTATGATCTACGTGCGTATCGATCAGATTATGCTCGGTCAATTAATGGGCGATAAACCCGTCGGGATTTATTCAGCAGCCGTGCGAATAGCAGAAGTTTGGTATTTTTTTGCCAGCGCCATTGTCAATTCCGTAACTCCTGCAATTGTGCAAGCCAAACAGCAGAGTGAAACGCTCTATTACAACAAACTGCAAAAGCTGTTTAATTTAATGGTAATCATAACTTTCAGCATAGCCATTCCCCTGACGCTTATCTCAAAATTTCTCATTGTAGCTATATTCGGCGAAAAATATGCAGCGGCTGCTAGCGTGCTGTCAATCTACATTTGGTCAGCAGTATTTGGTTTTTTTGGGTGGGCAAAAGGAATTTGGATTGTGGCAGAAGGGCAGACAGTTTTTGCTTTAATTTCTACCTGTTGCGGCGCTACTATGAATATTATCCTGAATTTTTGGCTGATTCCGCTTTATCAAGAAGATGGTGCGGCGCTAGCATCGGTGATTTCCTATTCATTTACCGATTATGTGATGTGCCTGATTTATCCTCCGGCTAGAAAGCTAGGTTGGATAATGACCAATGCACTGACTTTCAATTTGTTTGCGAGAAGAAGCAGAGAATAGCAGACCTGTCTGGTCAATTCATGAATTGACTAGATAGGTCTGATGGTTAAGTCCCGATCTAAGCAGATCGACTGGTTGTATCCAAAACTTTACTTTTGACAAAATTCAACCCAGCCCTTACATAAATTTCCAGTTTTTCCGGTAACGTCACGGAAGAAAGATAACTTTGGACAAGTGGCTGATATTGCGCTTCGATACCTCCATTGGCTTGACAAACACCTATACCTGCCCCCATAAGACAATTAGTATAGTTATACAAGGATGGGAATTTCTCCCGTATCCAATAGGCGTGAAGAATTGAGATTCTGGCTGGTCGCAATTTGTCCTTAGTGGTAGCGTTAGCGTTATTACCGTGTATCCGATAAAAACCCAATTCTTTATACACGACAACGCCTTTACTCAGAAATAATGAAGGAAAGATTAGAAAGGTTTCGTTGAGCAAAGTTGACTGGTCTTTTTCGGGTATTGGTAAAATTTGTTGCAGGAGCGATCGCCTTGCAGAAATCCCGGAAGTAGAAGAGTAGGGAAAGTTTTTTCCCGGTTTGCCTTGTTTGGTTTTTTCTCGCAAATCGTACTCCTGAACTGCACCTGCATAGTTCTCAGGAATAGATTTATTGCCGGCAATATCCTTCAAATTGACATCCACAAATTTGAGGCGATCGAAACACCAACCTAAGTCTTCTCGATCGCCCAAAGCATTTACAACTTCTGCTACTTTTTCTGGCAAATAGAGATCGTCGGCATCCAAAAAACAGATAATATCGCCGCGACTGGCGGCAAATCCTGCATTGAACGCCGAAACTTGTCCGCCATTTGGCTTTAGCAATGGGATAATTTTATCCCCATAACTGGCGATAATTTCTCGCGAATTGTCAGTGGAACCATCATCCACCACAATTACTTCGGTGTGGGGATAAGTTTGCTTCAGTGCGCTGTCAATAGCATCTGGCAAGAAGCGTGCGTAGTTATGGTTGTTAATGAGGATGCTAACTAAAGGTTTATCCTTCATGTTTTACTTCCTTGAGGCTGTAAAAGTACCCACCACCAAGCGGCGTCCAAATCTTTCACAGATTTAATTGTATCGGGCAATGATTGCGTTGGCAGGGGTATACGTACAATATTTTCTTGGAGAATTGCAAAACCCGATCCTTGAACGATCGGATACCAAGATGGTAAGCGCAAGCGATTGCACCACCCATGAGTTTTCACGCATCGTCGCGACCAAGCTTCTTCGTCGTATTCCAAAAATTCCAGCCAATTTCCATCGACGGTGTTGTCATCTTTAATATGGAAGTGATCGCGCAAATCGACGATATGCAGGTGGATAGCTTCCGGTTTGGAAATCCGTCGCAATTCTTGAAATAGTTGCTGGGGTTCCCGAACGTGTTCCAGTACGGATTTGCTGTAAATTATATCTACGGAAGCATCGGGTAATGGCAGGTGTACGCCATCGTAATTAACGTATTCTAACCGACGCGCAATTTCGTTTAAATTGACATCGTTTAGATTGGCGGGAAGTTGTGGAAACTTGATGCGATCGGTCTCTATACTCCTCAAATAAATTACCAGTTCCTCGTATTCCTTCCCTTCCTGAAACGGAACCTTCATAAAAGGTTCTGTATCCACCATGAGCGATCGACTCGCTCCACCGAGTAGCATCAGAAAAGCAATATCGGGCGAGTTTCCCGTCCCCAACTCCAAACAGACTTTACCCTTGACAGGAAAGTTGCGATCGCCAATCAGTTGACTGTACCTTTCTAAGACACCAACTACTTGCGACGGAACGTGATCTGTCCCTCCTTCAAATTTATTTAAATTTCCTTTCAGCGATCGGACAAAATTACCTAACCAAGGCAGGTTATTCCATAGGAAACTGCGAACGTTAGTTTTAATCGTGGCAATTGTATTTGGCATAATTACTTATTCGCTGCAAAATTTTTCAAAACCTGTAATACGTTGTTAGCTATATGATTCCAATTCATGCGATTTTTCATCTTATCGCGTGCTTTCTCTGACATTGATGCCAACATAGAATTATCGGAGAGTAACGCGATGATGCGTTCGGCTAAAACGTCACGTGTAGGCTGAGGAATAACCACACCGGTCACTTCGTTATCGACAATTTCTGGCATTCCGTCTCGAGCAGAGACAATACAAGGAACTCCATAATTCATCGCCTCCAATAAAAAGACTGGGAAAGGATCGCAATAGGCAGGTGAAACTACTAAATCTGCGTTCAGAAACAAATCGCGCATATCCGAACGAGATGAAACATGACCGGGATTTTCAATACCATCCTCATTGAAGGTCATTTTTTTACCGACGATCGTCAACTTAGCATCGGGAAGTGCCTGTTTCACCTTTTTAAATGCAGCCAATAGTAAATCTCCTCCTTTTCTTTCAAAATCAGAACCGTTAAACAAAATTCGCTGACTGCCAAAGCTTTTCTCCCCTTCATAAGGTTCTTGAAAATTGGCGGAAGCACCTACAACTGTTATTTTTTCAGGTTCTATGCCGTAGTCTTCTATCAAAGAAGTTTTAACAACATTACTCATCGGAAAAATACGATCGGCGCGTGCATAAGCCTGACGTTCGCAGTCTAGCCAAAAATCAAGTTCTTTAGCGTTACTGAAAGGAGCCCAAGCCGACCAATTTTTCGCAGCCAGAGCCATAGTATAATCCAGGTACATCGCGTAAGGGATGTCGAATTTATCCCAAAATGGACAATACAAGGCAAATAGATGAAAAACTAAATCCGGTGTAAACTCAAGTTCTCTAATTTTCTGCTCCGTCTCTTGAGATTTTTTAATAAATGTTTGCTGATTTTTGCGAAAATATTTCTCGGCTGGCTTGAGGAGAAACTTAGGTAATAAGTTTTTGATTTTTTGCGATCGCCTAGTTTGGGTTAAATTACCTTGTGCTAAATACTCCAAGCGATCGACATGGACAGACATCGCTTTGAATAAAAGCTGATAGCGCTCTAAAAACAAGGCATCTCCAGTAACTAAAACCTTTTTAATTTCCATACTTTCGATCTCCCGAATGCGACCCAACCTGCAACACTTCTAAATACTGTGCGACAGCCTTTTCTAAAGAAAACTCAGCCGCCTTTTGTTGTAGCAATTTCGCATCTACGGGACGATCTAAAGTGCTGATAATTGCCTCTGCCATAGCTTCCGTATCCCCTACAGGTACTAGCTTTCCATACCGCCCATTCTCTAAAATCTCTGCTGGGCCACTTTTGCAGTCGGTAGAGACAGGGGAAGTTCCCGCCGCCATAGCCTCAATCAGTACAGTGGGTAGTCCCTCAAATAAGGAGGAAAGTACAAATACTGCCGATCGCGCCATGTAAGCGTAGGGATTCGCCACAAACCCAGGTAAAGCGACATTTTCCGCTACACCCAGTTCGCGCACCAAAGCCTCCAAGTAGGGGCGATCGATCCCCTCACCCAAGATTATCAATTTAGCCGGACGCTGGCTGTGTACTTTTGCAAAAGCGCGAATGAGTGTAGGAAAGTCTTTCTGCTTCTCTAAGCGTCCCACACCTAAAATTACTGGCGGCGAATCAGGCGCAAACCAAGGGTGTTGGGGGAATTCAGTTATTTTTTGGAAAAGCTCTGGGGTAACAACCGGATTGTAGATCGCTTTCATATTGTTTGCAGAGAAACCCAGATTCACCAAATCTTCTGCAACGCCTTGGGATACCGCCACAACTGCATCTGCCTGGGGGTAGAACCAGCGTGCCAAATAAGGGCCTATTCGTCTTTTTATACCTTGCGTTGTGATTTGAGATTCCCAGGAAAGAGTGTTATGTACGCTCACTACTATGCGGGTAGATACGCCAGCTAATTTGCGACTCCACAGAGCGATTAAATTAGTATCTTCAAAAGCGGTGAGTAGAGTTGTTGGTTGTGACTGGTGGAGATAACGTACAAAGGCAGGCATACTCAGTACCAGTCGTTTGTACCCCAAATTGACGACTCGCACCTCTGGCGGTATGAGAGCAACGAAAGGCCCTTCTGCCCTAACTAAAACTAAGTCTACATTTACACCGCGATCGACAAAACCCCCAATCAAGTTAACGATTACTTTTTCGGCTCCACCACCCGTGAGAGTGGGGTGAAAAATTGCCAGTTTGTCCACCCTTATTTCTCCTCTTTAATAATCAGGGGATACACCACCTCTAATGCCTTTATAAAGCTGGATCAATTCTCGGTCAGAAAGGACGCGATCGCTCTTTTTGCCCATAAAGTAATATCCCGATGCTGCATCGAATGTGCCCGGTTTGTCAACTAAGAAATAATCGAAGTATTTCCACCAAAAGGATGTAAACCGGGCGAACGCTGTCACCAATGCTTGTGCGGCTGTTGATTTGACAAAACTCAACAGAAAGTATTGATAAGCCCAAGCTAGTGCCATTCCCGGCCCGCAAACCACTCCACTAGAAACTTCTTCAAACTTCCGAAATAAACGGCGATGTCCTAAGTAGGTAAAGCGAGTAAAATCGTATCTGCCCATGTGAACTTGCTGCATGAATGGAGTTTCTGCATAAACTACGCCATTATCTTTGAGAACTCGGTAAATTTCTTCTACGCATCGTTGGGGATCGACAACGTGTTCCAGTACAGCTTGGGCAATTACGGCATCAAAGGAAGCATCGGCAAAGGGAATATCGTGAGCATCGCAGATTAATTGGGCTGTGGGGCCGAAAGAAACATCGCTGCCGACAATCTCTATTGATGGAACTGATAAGAGAGGTTCCATTCCTTGGCCTAATATGCCACCACCCAGGACGAGAACTTTGGGGGTTGGGCTTAGTTTTTGAACTTGAAGGGCAAACATTTCATAATTCTCTTTTGTCCTCAGATTGGCCGAAATTGCTGGCACTAAATTCATCAATAACCGTTGAATTTTTGTTTTCGGTTTGATGTTGAAAGTGGTACTTTCGTAATTAAGAAAATCTTTGAGGTTAAAAATACTGGCAGATTCATTTATTAAGACAGGTACGCCATCTATTACGGGAAATACGGTTTGGCATTCGTAATTGGTGCATTTTAATTTTTCGTTGGCTAAGACCAGTTCTGACTTGCAAACCGGACAGCGGAGCATTTTTTGTGTGGTTTCGGTTAGTTTTATTTGGCTATTTGTGGGCATATTCTCTCTCGATTCATTTGATTTAAAAGCAGGTGTGACAGGATTTATAATTAGGTTATGCTAAACTTTCTTGTTCTGGGTATTGGGCAAATAAACTCGGCTCTCGCGGTCGCATAGTCCTGGCAGAAAATGCGGCGGCGGAATAAAATATCCACAGGAGAGAGTTGACTTCTAAATTGGTACTTTCGGTGATGTTATACATAAAGAAATAGGTGACGTACAATAGCGGCCATAAATCTTCTGGGTCTTTAGTGAAACGCACCCAAGTAATTCCTCGGATGTAAGTTGATACCATACTGAGTACAAAAAACATCAGCCCCAGCAAGCCAAGTTCGGCAGCTACATTGATAAAGCCATTGTGAGCTTGGGAGACTCTGATGCGAAGGTAATCCCAAACAGCCTTTTCTCCTGCGCCACCGTCGGTGAAGAATGCTTGAAACCCGTAGCCTAACCAAGGACGTTGGCTAATGAGATTGATGGAAGCTTCCCAAATATATGTACGACCTGTGAGGGTGGGATCTTTACCCAGTTTAAATAGAAAAGGTTCCCAATTTTCCACCAAAAATGTCAGGACGCTGCCACCTATTAATATGATGGTAATTAAAAAAGGAACGAGTATAGAGCCGCTCGATCGCAAAGCTTTGTAGAGAGGGACAAGAGCGGTCAGGGTTAACATAATGAGCAAGGCGCTTTTGGAATTGGTAAGCTGAATCAGCAGAATCGCAATACCGAATACAGTCCACCATATGAAACGGTGTTTGCGACTGCCCAAGGCAACCAGTAAAATTGGTAGACCGTATGCAACCAGAAAGCGAGCAAAAATATTTTTCTGCAAAAAAGGCCCCCGCCAGCATCCCGCATTAAATCCGGTTTCTACTGCGGCTCCCCGGAATGCTAGGGAATACAATAAACTAAATACGGCGGCGATACCCACGGCGACGGCAAATATGCGGACTAGCTCTTTGACGCTAAAACGGGAAGCCAAGTACAGCCCAAACAAGGTTGTCAGCAACATTAATCTACCTTGTTTTTGGGATATGTCTGGAAAATCAGACCACATAAAAGAGCTAACAACAATTACCATCAAACCCCACATAAATGGGTCTCTTAAAGCCGGACGGATAACAGTTTTTAAGCGTGCTAGAAGTAGGCAAATAGTGGCTGCGTAAGTGAGATACCTTACTACTGAAAATATTTTGTCGAACGGGGAAGAAACTGAAGATTCTCCCGAATCGGAGCCATTGTAATAGCTTGCTATGCTTAATACTCCTGTGAAAACTAGCAAGGCGAAAATTGCTAATCTTTTTTCCAGTACTGGATTCACAACTTTAGCTGATGGTAAACGACTCTTAAACTCAACAATTTTTAAGATTATTTCTTGCTTTTTCAGTCCTGAGTCTGAGCTATAGGCCGGACAGCCGTCAGTCAGGAGTGGAATTATTCGGCACCACGATAACACAATATCGGGCAGCGTCACCAGGTACGCGCAATGGATTCTACCCACTCTGGGTGAGGGGGAAGCGAAGCTCGCACTGTAGCCTCTATGAGGTTGCTGAGGTTGCTTCTTATGTGTGCCAACAAAGGGGATAGACGGAGCGAACCCACGATCGATCGACTAAATTCTAGATTGACTGGATTAGACATCTCCTCCAAAAGAATCTCAAAGCGCAGGCAGGATGCCTACCCCACAATAATTTTTGAAGATGTCTATTGTACTGTATTCAGTTCGGACATATACAATAAAAGCATTACCAATGCAGTTAAAGTAGTTTTTCTCTAGGAATACGATCGCTCGCTACGCATAAATCAACTCATCTAGGCTGAGCCAAAAAGCTTACAGCCACAAGAATACCAGCATCCTACGGCGACCGTGCTATCTGTCCTTACCAAAAATTTCCAAACGTTCTCTCTCGATCGCACTTTTATGGAATCTACACAATACACCGAAGACATAGATCTTAAAAAATACTGGCTTATCCTCAGACGCCGCTGGCTGCCATCAGGTCTGGTATTTGTGCTTGTTGTTACACTCGCCACCGCAGCTGCGTTGATTAAAAAGCCCAATTACGAAGCCGCAGGAAGGCTTTTATTTAAAAAGAAAAATACGACTTCTTCGCTAGTAACCGAGGCGGGAGAAAAAATTGGACAATTGGATACTCTCAACATGATGAATACACCTGTGGATACAGAAGCCCAGGTACTTCTTTCGGTGCCAATTATCCAAAAGACGATCGAATCGCTCAACCTCAAAGATGCACAAGGTAACTTTATACCGCCCGCAGCCTTTTTAGTAGGGGTGGGTGTGAAACCAATTAAGGGAACTGATGTTTTGCAGGTTACCTATAAAAGCAGAGATCCCAAGCAAGCCGCAGATGCAGTTAACCAACTGATGAATGCCTACGTAGAGATGAATATACTCACAAACCGAGCTGAGGCGGTATCAGCTCGAGAGTTTATTGCTAAGCAGTTACCAAAAGTTCTCTCTACCGTTCGCGAAGCAGAAGCGGCTTTACGCAAATATAGAGAACAAAATAACATTGTGGCTTTGCAACAAGAAGCTATTATGGCTGTGGACGCTATCACCGGCATAGACAGACAACTTACCACGGCTCAGGCTCAGCTTGCAGATGCAACGGCGAGAGCTTCGGAAATTCAGAAAAAGATTAATTTGACTTCTCAGGAAGCTGTAAATCTCAGCTCTGCGAGTCAGTCTACGGGAGTTCAACAGACATTAGAAGAACTCCAAAAAGTGGAAGCTCAACTGACTCTGGAGCGAACTCGCTTTCAGGAAACGCACCCTCTGATAATTGACTTGGTTGATAAGAGAAATTCCCTCAAAGCTCTGCTACAGCAACGGGTAGGAGAAACTCTAGGCAAAGACATACCAGTATCTAACGGGAATTTACAATTAGGCGATGTTAAACAAAAACTGACTGAAGATCTTGTCGCTACAGAAGCGGAACGCTTGGGTTTGCTCAATCAAGTAACTAGCCTCAGTCGCGCCAGATCTGCTTACCAACAACGAGCTAGCGTTATACCCAAATTGCAACAGGGGGAAAAGGATCTAGAACGGCAAGTAGAAGCGGCTCAAGCTAGCTATCAGATTCTGTTAAAGAATTACCAAGAAGTACAAATTGCGGAAAATCAAAATGTCGGTAATGCTCGCGTGATTGAATACGCTAGCATTCCTGGAATGCCTGCTGATGATAAGAAAAAATTAATTATAGCTGCGGGAATTGTGGCAGGTGCAATGCTTTATGTAGTTACTGCTTTCCTTTTCGATTTGGCAGATCCATCGCTGAAAACTGCGAAAGAGGTGCGGGAAATATTCAAATATACCGTGCTGGGTATGATTCCTTCTTTTAAGAAGAAAATGCGGTTTCGCTTTGGCAAACAGGATGCGATCGTACCGCCACTTCCCGTTCAAGACTCTCCTCATTCCATTATCAGCGAAACTTACCGAATGCTTCAGGCTAACCTGAAGTTTCTCAGTCCCGATCGCCCTTTGAAAGTTATTGTCGTCACAAGTTCTGTTTCCAAAGAAGGCAAATCCACAGTTTCGGCTAATTTGGCGACAGCAATGGCGCAATTGGGACGCCGGGTGTTGTTGATTGATGGGGATCTGCATCATCCCATCCAACATCACATTTGGGATTTAACTAATGCGGCGGGATTGAGCGATGTAATTGTCGGTCAAACTGATGTGAAAACGGCTGTAAAATCGGTGATGGATAACCTCGATGTGCTGCCATCTGGAGTCATACCTCCCAATCCCTTGGCACTTCTGGATTCGCAGCGGATGACTTCTTTAATTGCAGATTTTTCCAGGGATTATAATTTCGTAATTATCGATACGCCTCCCCTGGTACTTGTGCCGGACGCTCTCAGTTTGGGTAAAATGAGCGATGGTGTTTTAGTAGTAGTTCGTCCGGGTGTTTTGGATGCTGTGAGCGCTGCTGCTGCTAAGAGCTTTTTGATGCAATCGGGTCAGAATATTCTCGGTTTAGTAGTCAATGGCGTGATTATCGAAAACGAACCCGACAGTTACTTCCACCACGCACGCGCATACTATCAGGAGTCTACCACCTCGAAAGCGCCTGCGTCGAGAACTGAGAACGTTAGTTCGCGATCGTCATAGCAGAGTCGGGGGAGAGTGGGGGAAAATTACCCATTACTCTGTCCAGTGTTTGGCTCTTTCTACTGCTTTTTGCCACTTTTTGTAGTTCGCTTGTGCTTGAGTGGCTCCTTCATCAGGGTGAAAAATTCGATCAATTTGGCGAGCGGCTGTTAGTGTTGTATAATCTTCCCAGAAACCTATTGCCAAACCAGCAGCAAAGGCGGCTCCTTGTGCGGAAGCATCGAGAATCACGGGACGTTCGACGGGAATACCTAAAACATCTGCTTGCAATTGCATTAAAAAGTTATTTTGACAAGCGCCGCCGTCTACTTTTAACATATTTATATTGGTGCCAATGTCTTGGTTAATGGCTTGTACGACTTCTTTGACTTGAAATGCGATCGCTTCTAATACCGCCCTCACCATATGCTCTCGCTGCACTCCGGCGGTAATGCCGAAAAATGCTCCCCTCGCCGTCATATCCCAGTGGGGCGCACCCAATCCGCTGAGTGCGGGAACGAAGTAAACGCCGTTATTATCGGCTACCCGTTGCGCCATCATTTCTGTATCGCTAGCGGCAGTAATTAGTTTAATGCCATCCCGCAACCATTGTATGCAAGCACCTGTGGTGAAGATACTTCCTTCAATGGCATAACCAACTTGATTTGTTTGTGTCCAAGCGATTGTGGAGAGGAGTTGATTGTGCGATCGCGCTATTTTATCCCCTGTATGAGCAACCAAAAAGCAACCTGTGCCATATGTGCATTTCAATAAACCGGGCCGATCGCATCCGTGAGCGAACAACGACGCCTGTTGATCTCCCAAAATAGCAGTTATCGGTATGGAATATCCTAATATTTCCGGTTGAGTGTAACCGAATAAACCCAAACTCGGCTGAATTTTCGGCAACAAATGAGCCGATATTCCAAATATTTCTAATAGTTTATCATCCCACTTTCTCGTTGTCAAATTCATCAACAAAGTGCGACTGGCATTGCTATCATCGGTGGCATGAACTTGTCCGCCTGTGAGATTCCACAATATCCACGCATCAATTGTGCCTGCTAAAATATTATTCAGGTCGATGGGTGGATATTCCCGTTGCATATATTCAAGTAACCAAGCTAACTTAGTTGCAGAGAAGTAAGCATCTAAAATCAATCCCGTGCGTTGATAGATATCTTCAGCATAACCTTGCTGTTTGAGGCGATCGCACATCGGTGCAGTCCGTCTATCTTGCCAAACTATGGCATTATACAACGGTCGTCCCGTCGTTTTATCCCACAACAAACAAGTTTCTCGCTGTACCGTTAGTCCTATGGCCGCTACTTCTGTTGCAGCTATTCCCGCTTTCTGCAAAGCAGTTTGCATCGCCCAACAGGTATCTTGCCAAATTTCTCTGGGGTCGTGTTCTAACCAACCCGGTTCCGGATAATATTGGGTCAATTCTTTGTATGCGGAATTGATGATTTTTCCGTTTTTATCAAAGATAATCGCTCTATTTCCGGTAGTGCCGAGATCGAGGGCGAGAATGTAGGATTTTGAATTGTTCATTAGAGGCTTTTGTTAAACGGATTGAATTGTAAGTGGGGTTGGGCAGAGTTCCGAAGGATATGCTTTCGGAATTATACCTAAAGAAAGAGGTTAAATATCTGTGTATTCGGGAAAATCGGCAAGAAAGTTTTCTGCGCCTGCGGTCTGATTGCTTGCCGATAACTTTGAAACGAGAATTCCTAAAAATATACTATGACACAAGAGCAAGCGGCATTGAGAATGAAAGTTGGCTCGAATTATCTGGGTAAGGGTCGTTGCGAATTTACTGTTTGGGCACCTTATCTTCAAGAGGTAGCTGTACAAATCATTTCACCAGAAGATCGCCTGATTCCGATGGTACAAGACGATCGCGGATATTGGAAAGTAACAGCTGAAGATGTTGACCCTGGCACGCTTTATTTTTATAAGCTGGAAGGTTCTCTAGAAAGACCAGATCCAGCATCGCACTTTCAACCGGAGAGCGTGCATGGGCCTTCACAGGTAGTCGATCGCAACACGATGCAGTGGAACGATCGCGAGTGGTCTGGCGTTCCCCTAGAGGAAATGATTATCTACGAACTGCACGTCGGTACGTTTACTCCCGCAGGCACTTTTGATGCCATTATTCCCCGACTCAAGGAATTGCAAGAATTGGGAGTGAATGCGATCGAAATTATGCCGATCGCGCAATTTCCAGGCAATCGCAACTGGGGCTATGATGGTGCCTATCTCTATGCGGTGCAGAATTCCTATGGTGGCCCAGAAGCATTAAAGGAACTCGTGAATGCCTGTCACCAGCAGGGTATCGCCGTAATTCTCGATGTCGTTTATAACCATTTTGGCCCGGAAGGAAACTACATCGGTAACTTTGGCCCCTTCTATACTGCAACTTACAAAACGCCTTGGGGAAATGCGATTAATTTTGATGATGCTCGCTGCGACGGTGTGCGTGATTTCTTTATCGAAAATGCGCTGTATTGGTTTGAAGATTATCACATTGATGCCCTACGTTTGGATGCAGTCCATGCGATTTACGATTTGGGTGCCAAACACATTCTCTACGAACTGTCGGAAAGGGTTGATGCACTTTCCGAACAGATGGGTAAGAAACTTTATCTAATTGCTGAAAGCGATTTAAATGATGTGCGGACGATCCGCGATCGCTCTTTAGGCGGTCATGGCATTCACGCTCAGTGGAGCGACGATTTCCATCACACCCTACACACATTGCTGACGGGTGAAAATATTGGCTATTACAAAGATTTTGACAAGTGCGAATATCTGGCAACAGCCATCAAGGAAACTTTTGTTTACTCCTGGAAATTCTCCCCCTTCCGACGGCGATATCATGGCAGCGATGCTACAGATTTTACCGGCCACCAATTTGTCGTTTGCATCCAAAATCACGACCAAGTAGGCAATCGAATGCTCGGTGAAAGATTGTCCAAGCTGGTTTCGTTTGAAGCTCTCAAATTAGCTGCTGGCACTCTCTTGCTTTCACCTAATGTTCCCCTCCTTTTTATGGGGGAAGAGTATGGAGAAGAAGCGCCTTTTCTTTACTTCGTCAGTCACACAGACCAAGCGCTAGTTGAAGCGGTAAGAAACGGCAGAAAGGAGGAATTTAAAGATTTTCACCTGGAAGGAGAGTTTCAAGACCCCTTCAGTTACGTGACTTTCTTTAAGTCTAAGCTGAAATGGCAAAAACGCCAAGAAGGGAAACACAAAGTTCTCTTAGAACTTTATCAGTCTTTAATTCAGTTGCGCCGGACGCTGACCGCTCTGAAAAAGCTAGACAAGCAAAATTTAGAGGCGTCGTGTAATGAAACAGATAAACTGGTGCAAATCCGTCGTTGGACTGATGAAAGTCAGGTATTTTATGTGCTGAATTTCAACGACAAAGAAGTTAGTTTTAAAGCTGCTGCTAACAGCGGTAATTGGAACAAGGTTCTAGATTCTGCTGATGAAAAGTGGATGGGTACTGGTTCCACTTTACCAGAACTATTTGCAGGGGAGGAGCAATTGACAATTCAGCCACAGAGTTTCGCACTATTTAGTTTGTAGTGGGGAGTAGGGTGCGTTACGGCACCTTACAATACTTTTAGGCTATTTGGGGTTTATGGTAAAAAATTTTCGCTTTTATTCACAGATGAATGCGATCGATTGGTTAAGATCGATGGGTTAAGGCACGGTTCTAACGATCGGTTTTTTCCGCTCAGTTATCGCCTGTGCCTAACCTACCCTACACTTGAATATAATTTTCAGCTGCAAACTGCTATATACCGCGCATTGAAATATGATATTATACAATAAGTTTCGATTGCTGACAATATTTAACCCCTAAAAATATTCAGATTGCCGAACCAGTACAGGCATAGTTGTTTTGCGTTTGGTTGTGTAGTGTACGGTTGCTACGGAGCGTAATTTACTGTACAGAGATAAGTAACTGGAGTTAAAATAGTTTATGAATGAAAATGAGCAAAAACTTTATGTAAATTGGCTTTTAGGGAAAAGAGGCGATCGCTTTGCAGGCAGCACGGCGAGTGGAGTCTATATCGGTTTGCGATCGCACAACCGTAGAAGTTTCCGTCCTCTACGGTGTCCGTATCAGTAAATATACGTAAATCGAACGAAGATATTTTAGTTAATTTTTGGGATCTTATTTATAATTAATACAGGTGAAAATTAATTGAGCCCTTGCTGTCAACAAAACTTTAATCATACAAGATGAATCATAGGAGAGCGATTAATTAGCTTATGTTGTCGAAAATAGGAGAAAATGATATGAAATTAACGGAGTTTATTACAGCTAACAATGTTAATTTAAATAATTGCGATCGCGAACAGATTCATCTTCCCGGTTCGATTCAACCTCATGGGGTTTTGTTTGTTCTCTCGGAGCCAGATTTGCAGGTGGAACAAGTCAGTAACAACACCGAGATATTTCTAGGCATTTCCCCAGATTCCCTGTTAGGCCAAAATCTCGCCATTTTGTTTGATGATGAACAAATTGGCAAAATCAAAAACTGCCTCAACGGCGATTTTGAAAATATTAATCCGCTAAAATTATCTGCTAAATTCGGCGATATAACTATTGAATTAGATGGGATTATTCATCGCGCAGATAGGGGGAAAATAATTTTAGAAATCGAGCGAACGGATAATCTAGAAGACCGCAGCTTTTTTGGCTTTCACAAACTGACAAAAAGTACGCTCACCAAAATGCAAAAAGCAGCCAATTTGCGAGATTTATGTACAGTTATTGTGGCAGAAATTCGCAAGATTACAGGTTTCGATCGCGTTATGGCTTACCAATTTGATGCCGATGGAGCCGGTACAGTAATTGCGGAAGATAAACCAGATGAATTGGAACCATATTTAGGATTGCGTTATCCGGATTCTGACATTCCCAAACAAGCGAAGCACTTATACACTCTCAATTGGTTGAGGTTAATTCCTGATGTTAATTACCAACCTGTCCCGATTGTCTGTCATACCCAAGATGGAGACAATTCTCCCCTCGACTTAAGCTTAAGCGTGCTGCGGAGCGTGTCTCCCATTCACATAAAATATCTCAAAAATATGGGAGTGGGCGCTTCTATGTCAATCTCCATAATTAAAAATAGGAAACTGTGGGGATTAATTGCTTGTCACGATCGAAAACCTAAGTATATTCCCTATTCTATCCGGACTGCTTGCGAATTTTTGGGGCAAGTGATGTCCTTAGAAATAACTGGCAAAGAAGATTATGAAAATTTAGATTATAAAATTCGCATCAAGTCGATGCAGTCCCAATTAATTGATGCGGTTTCCCAATCAGAAGATTTTACAGAGGTTTTGCTGGAAAACAGCACCACCTTATTAGGAGCGGTAGGTGCAGAAGGAGCCGCTATCTGTACGGATAAGGAGATAATTAGAATTGGTAAAAGTCCCGAAATAGTGCAAATTCAGAATTTACTGGCTTGGTTGCCAGAACGGTTCGAGCGGGACTTATTTGTGACAGATTCTTTACCTAAAATTTATCCCAAAGCTAAAAATTTTCAGGCAGTTGGTAGCGGTTTATTAGCTCTAGCAATTAGTAAAATCCGCCAAAAGTACATCCTGTGGTTTCGTTCCGAACAAATTCAATTGGTAGATTGGGCTGGCAATCCGAATAAACCCAATCGAATTGAGTCAGATGGCAGCTTAACTATTTTTCCCCGCAAATCTTTTGAGAAATGGCAAGAAACCGTTTACGGTAAGTCTTTGCCTTGGCAACCTTGGGAAATTGATGGCGCACTGGATTTGAGAAGCGCCATTGTGGGAATTGTCATGCAAAAAGCGGACGAATTAGCTGCGATTAACTTGGAATTACAACGCAGTAATAGCGAATTGGATGCTTTTGCTTATATTGCTTCTCACGACTTAAAAGAACCTTTGCGGGGTATTCACAATTACGCAACTTTTCTGCTGGAAGATTATGGGAATATTCTCAATGCGGAAGGAACGGAAAAACTGGGAACTATGGTGCGCCTCACCAAGCGGATGGAAGATTTAATTAACGCTTTGTTACATTTTTCCCGATTGGGACGACAAGAGTTGAATAGGGAGCATATCGATTTAAATAATTTAGTACAAATTGTAGCCGATCTGCTTCGCATTAGCAGTGACAAGAATCATTTTTTGATTCAAATTCCACAGAAACTACCGATGGTGCAGGGCGATCGCATTTTAATTGAAGAAGTTTTTACAAATCTAATTACGAATGCTTTGAAATACAATGAAAGTCCAGAAAAGTTGGTAGAAGTAGGTTTTCTGGACAACCATCCCCCAAATGTAAAGAATTTTATGGAAAATTCTCCAAATCAATTCTGGACTATCTACGTGCGAGATAATGGTATTGGGATTAGGGAAAAGCATTTAGATAGCATCTTCCGGATTTTCAAACGCCTGCACTCTCCTGGCAAGTACGGCGGCGGCACCGGTGCGGGGCTAACTATTGTTAAGAAGATTGTAGAGCGACACGGTGGTACAATCTGGGTAGAATCTAACTACGGGGAAGGCAGTACCTTTTATTTCACATTACCAAAATGAGCTTAAATTACTTAATGAGTCTTACAAAATGTTAAATATGCTAAGGGGAGAAAAATGATTTTAGTTGTTGAAGATAGCGATGAAGATTTTACCGCCTTGGAAAGGGTGTTAAAACAATCGTTATGTAAAACTGCGGTTCATCGGGTGCGGGATGGAGACGAAGCAATTGATTATCTCTATCGCCAAGGCCCTTACGCCAATCCGGAACAGTCACCCCGTCCCTCGGTAATTTTGATGGATTTGAATTTACCCGGAACTGATGGAAGAGATGTGATTCAACAAATCAAGCAGGATAATACTTTAAAAATTATTCCAGTTGTGGTGCTGACTTCTTCGTCTAATCCCAAGGATGTTAGAGATTGTTACCAGAACGGTACGAACAGTTATATGCTCAAGCCAATGGGACTGGAACAATTAAAATGTACCATAACAGATTTTTTGCATTATTGGCTTGAATTGGCAATTATACCAGATAGTAATATTAATCAAAAATGAGCGAGCGAAAAAGTGTTTTAATGATTGATGATGCGGCAGAAGATAGAACTGCTTATCGTCGCTTTTTAGAAAAAGCAAACACATATAAATATCGCTTTATAGAAGCTGAATTGGTGGCAGAAGGTTTGAGCTATTGTCAAGAGGAACTACCTGATGCGATTCTGCTAGATTTTGTACTGCCCGATGCAGATGGAGTGGAGTTTATCGAGCAACTGAAGTTACAAAAAAATTGTTCCCAGTTACCGATAATTATGCTCACCGGACAGGGAAACGAAGAAATTGCTGTCCAAGCGATGAAAAGCGGGGCGCAAGATTATCTCGTGAAAGGGAAATTAACGGCGGAAGTTCTCTGTCGCTCCGTTCGCAATATAATTGAAAAATTTGAATTAATTTATACATTAGAGAGACAACAGGAACAGGAACGATTAATTGCAGAAATTTCTCTGCGAATTCGTCAATCCTTAGATATACAAAACGTGCTGGATCGAACGGTAGTGGAAGTACGGCAGCTATTGAAGGCAGACCGAGTTTTAGTTTACCAGTTCGCTCCGGATATGAGCGGTAAAATTGTGGCGGAGTCGGTGTTGCCTCAATGGAACAGTTCTTTGAATGAGGATATCAAAGATACTTGCTTTCAGCAAAATAAGGCGGTAGAATATCAGGTGGGTAAAAAACGTGCGATCGCAGATATTTACACCGCCGGATTAACCGATTGCCACATTGAGCTTTTAGAAAAATTTGAAGTTAAAGCAAATTTGGTCGTACCGATTTCGATCCAACGTCAAATTTCGGAAATAACTGCTGGGGAAATTCCCCTAGATTCCCAACCATCATCTTATCTTTGGGGGTTACTTGTTGCTCATCAATGTTCCGATACCCGTGACTGGAAAACGTGGGAGTTGCATTTTCTCGATCGCTTAAGCGTACAAATTGCCATTGCCATTCAACAAGCTAGCGCCTTAGCGCAAGCAAAATTTGAACTGGCAGAACGACGCAAAGCCGAAATCGCCTTGGCACAACTCAACGTCGAATTAGAGCAAAGAATTGCCCAACGTACTGCCGAACTGACTTTAGTTAACAAGAATCTTATTCAAGAGATTGCAGAACATCAAAAAACAGAAGCAGCGCTGAATTTACAAATCGAACGTTTGAATAAAGTTTATCAATTAGTAGCTGCACTCAACAAAGCCAATACCCTAGAAGAGATCTATCAAATTGGCTTGGAAGGGATACAACAAGCTCTTAAAGCGCCTTGTGCTACGCTCATGAGCGTAGGTGCAAACCAAATTTTCTGCCATGAAGCTTATGCTGCCCAAAAACATAGCTGTCACAAACACATAGCAGCTTATTTTGAATCTTTCCCGGAACTGCTCAATGCTGAGAGAATGGTGCTTTGGAATCGTCAAGAGCGGCAGGGAATTACGCCGGAAATGGACGAGACGGGCACAAATGAAAAAATTCAAGCATCTGCCTGTTTTCCACTGCGTTATCAAAATAATTTCCTGGGCAAAATAGTCGTTTTATACACTACAGACCATCTGTTTACTAAAGACGAAATTAGATTGGCTAAAACTATCGCCACTTACGTCGCTACTACTTTAACGCGCAAGCAAGGAGAAATCGCTTTACAACGCAGCGAATCTCGCTTCCGGCGTTTGTTTGAATCTAATGTAGTTGGTATTGGTTTTGTCAGTATAGATGGGCAAATTATCGATGTAAACAATCATTTTTTATCCATGCTGGCTTACACCAGGGAAGATTTACAAGCAGGTAGATTGCAATGGGATAAGATCGCACCACCAGAGTTTGCGGAAGCCGATCGATATGTACTCGAAGAACTTCGGTCTACAGGCTCCCTGCTACCGCAAGAAAAAGAGTATCTCACTAAAGATGGTCGCCGCGTCCCGGTGTTGTTGGGTGCTGTGCAGTTGGAGGACGATCCGAATCAAGCAATTGCTGTGGTGTTGGATATTAGCGATCGCAAACGCGCAGAAATCGCCCTCCAAAAACAGTACGAACGGGAAAACTTGATTTTGACAATTACCCAACGCATTCGGGAAAACTTAGACCTAGAAACAATTCTGAATACCGCCGTAGAACAAATTCATCAAGTTTTGCAAGCCGATCGCGTCTTAGTTTATCGAGTTTTTCCTAATCGCAGCGGTAAAGTAATTGCTGAAAGTATCAGCCCGGTTTGGACTGGTCTTTTAAATCGGACTTACTCTGAAGAACTATTTCCACAATACCTATATGAAAGCTACCAATCCGGAAAAATATTTGCCAATTCTGACTTGGTAAACGATACCTATAGTGATTGTTTAAAAGATTTCATAAAAACGCTGCAAGTGCGATCGCAACTGGGCATTCCCATTATTCAACAACAAAAATTATGGGGTTTGTTAGTTGTCCACCAGTGTGCTTATGTTCGGGAATGGGAAACTTGGGAAATAGAATTAATAAAGCAACTGGCAGAGCAATTAGCGATCGCCATTCAGCAATCCGAACTATACCAACAAGTGCAATTTGAATTGGCAGAAAGAGAACGAGCTTTAGCAGAACAAAGAAAAATCAAAAAGGAATTGGAGGAAAGCAATAAAAATTTAGCAATCCTCAATAGCCAATTAGCTCGCGCAACTCGCCTCAAAGATGAATTTCTGGCTAACATGAGTCACGAATTGCGAACTCCTCTCAATGTGATTTTAGGAATGTCGGAAGGATTGTTAGATGAAGTTTACGGTTCTTTGACAGACCGACAGCGAAAAGCGATTATTATGCTGGAAAAAAGCGGTCAACATCTGTTAGATTTGATCGAAGATATTCTCGACCTTTCTAAAATAGAATCAGGCCAACTCGAATTGCAAATTACAAGAGTGCCTATACGGAATTTGTGCGATTCTAGTATAGCTTTTGTGCGCCAATTAGCCCAACATAAAAATATTAAATTAATTACAGAAATTACGGGCGATATCGATGAAATTCCGGTAGACGATCGGCGAATGCGCCAAGCTTTGATCAATTTGCTCACCAATGCCGTAAAATTTACTCCAGATCGCGGTCAAGTAACCCTAGAAGTTTATACCAGCCAAACTACGCAAACGATATCTTTTAAGGTAAAAGATACTGGCATTGGCATTGCCGAACAAGACATTGGCAAACTTTTTCAATCCTTTGTTCAAATTGACAGCAAATTGAACCGTCAATACGCCGGTACCGGCTTGGGTTTAGCTTTAGTGCGGCGCATTGTGGAAATGCACGGTGGCCAAATTTCTGTAGTCAGCGAACTCGGTCGAGGTAGCGAATTTACAGTTTTGTTACCCTACCAAGGCAATCTCAACGTCGAGCGAGATTTATCTATATTACCGAGAAACGATGCTCAGCGAAACTCAGAAATTATTAAGACTGGTTTAACTGCAAAAAAATCTCTATCTCCTTTGATTTTGTTGGTAGAAGATAACGAAGAGAATATCGAAACATTTGTTAATTATTTCCAAGAAGAAAACTATCAATTTGAGGTCGCTCGTAATGGCTTAGATGGCTTAAATTTAACCAAAAAACTTCAACCTCAATTGATTCTTATGGATATTCAAATGCCACAAGTAGATGGATTAACCGCCATTCAAATGATTCGTGACGAGGGGATAAATATTCCCATCATTGCCTTAACTGCCTTAGCCATGCCAGGAGACAAAGAAAAATGCTTAAGTGTCGGTGCAAATGAATATTTAACTAAACCTGTGAGATTAAAAAAATTGAAAAACCTCATCGATCGATTTGTTTATCCAGATGTCACAACAGAGTAAGATGGCCATGAATAAAACCCCGTCCATAATAGTAGTAGATGATGAGCAACATAACTTTGATGTTATCGAAATCTTGCTCTTTAAAGAAGGATACGATCTTCGTTACGCTTCCAGCGGTGACGAAGCAATTCGTCAACTGGAAGCGCAGCAGGCTGATGTCATATTGCTTGACGTTATGATGCCTGTATTCAACGGATTTGAAGTTTGCCGCACGATTAAAGCAAATCCCAAATGGCAGCATATCCCCATCCTCATGGTGACAGCACTAACTGCGAAAGAAGACTTAGCGAAAGGTTTAGAAATGGGTGCGGATGACTTCATTAGCAAACCAGTCAGTGGCATAGAATTGCGAGCCAGAGTTCGTTCTATGCTGCGGATTAAACATCAATACGATATGCTGCAAGAATTGCTGCAAGTTAAAGAAGCATCTCTGCAATTAAGAGAAGACATGGCATATGCGATCGTTCACGACCTTCGCAATCCTTTAGCAAGTATTTTGTTTGCTTGCGATATTTTGTCAATGGCCGATCTCGATCTAAAGCAAAAGAAAAGAGTCGATCGAATTGTTAGTTCCGGACAACGTTTAAAGTTCCTCATCGATAACTTATTAATCATGGCAAAAATCGATGCAGGGAAATTGGTACTTAACTGCACAGAAGTAGATTTATATAATATTGCTAAAGATGTTATTTCTGAATTTCAACAAATTGCTAATCAGAATCAAGTAAAATTAATTGCTCACCTGCCAAAACCGGGAAAAATATTTCACTTGGATGATTCTCTAATCCGAAGAGTTATCGATAACCTCCTCTCCAACGCCATCAAGTTTTCTCCCTCAAAAGGTCAAGTGGAACTAAAAATTGATTATCTTTCGGAAGAAAAATTTCAAATTCAGGTGAAAGACTGGGGCAAGGGAGTTAGTGAAGAATTGCGTCAGTCTATATTTGAAAAATACGAAGTCGGAGAATTGGCTAAAGGAGTAGCTCAAACTGGCTTGGGGTTATCATTTTGTAAATTGGTAGTAGAAGCGCATGGCGGTCGCATTTTCGTAGAAAGCAATCAGCCCAAAGGAGCAATTTTTACAGTGGAAATTTGACATTATAATAACATCGTAAAAAGGTTTCATCAAATGTTAATTACTGAAAATCTGAGAAGGTGGGCTTTTGCCCACCTTACTATTACCAAGCCCAAGCATCGCGCCATTTGACTGTGCCTTCACTGGCGACAAACCAGCGACGACCGACAACATTTTCTCGCAATGGCGATGTACCTTCGCGCAACATCGCGTACTTGTAAGAAATCAGTTTGCCGGCACTTTCATTAAAAGCAATTTCGCCAAACCAAGTGTTTTCGTTGATATATTCCAACTCGAAACCTTTGGCGATATCCCAGTTGCCTAACTCAGGACAATCACCGATGACGATAATCCTTTCACCGGGTTGAGTATTGACGCCGTTCAGTTGCACCCGCACGATCGTTTGTCCTTTGACTCGCTCTGCAACGTGACTGATAATAATCACTTCCTTCGACTCTAGATGCAAGTCATGCAAACACCCATCTTTAACTTCAAACTTGCGCCGCGATAAAACATCGGTATGTTCTCCATCGGGCAAATCTGTTTGTACCGATTCAATTGTCACAGGTTCGCCCTTATTCATCGCCACAAAACAGCGGTTTTCCCGATAACGTCGCACGTAACAATAAACATCGGGAGTCAGGTATTTTTGCCACTGACTCCCCAGAGAAATTGCCGGATTCAACCGCCGCAAACCAGATAGCAACCGTACATCCCGATAGACAGGCGTTTCCATATCCCAACTTTCCATCATCGGGCGATTGTAAGGATCGTTGCCACCATTTGTATCGTCGTGAAGATACTGTTCCGTGCCGTAATAAATGCAAGGAATACCGCGACTTGTCATAATCAAATCTATTGCCAATCGCAGCATATCCGGATCGGGATTCAGCGACTGAAACCGAGGCATATCGTGATTATCGATAAAGGTAATTAACTCGGTTGCCCCGTTGTAGCGAGAATCCATACTCAGGACATCTTGTATGAGATGAAATCCTCCTTCTGCTCCTTGCGCCAAAGCTGCCCGAATCGCTACGCAAAGACCAAAATCGAGAATTGTCATACCAGAGCAGTTGGCAAATTCGAGCGATCGCTCATTTCTGGGGTCGTTATAAATCCACTCCCCAAACACAAAAATATCCGGTTTGTGGTTTTGGATATCGGCGTTAAACTCCTGCCAAAACCAAATCGGCATATGTTTAACCGTATCCACCCGCAACGCATCGACACCTCGATCGAGCCATTGCTTAATCGCCGATTTGATGTAATTTCGATACTCTGGATTGTTTTCGTTGAAGGTTGCCAAACCTGCCAATTCGCAGTTTTGTACCTGCCATTCGTCTTCCCAGTTAGTTACTTCACCATAGTGGTGATACCAGTTATTTTTATCATCGTTGAAATCCGCAATCTTCACCCCGTCATCGTAAAGTTCGCCCTTCTTACCGCTGAAATCCGGATTGCTGTGGTTACACACAATATCCAGAATAAATTTCATCTTCCGTTTGTGCAATTCAGCAATCAACCTGTCAAAAGTTGTGTCCTTGCTTTCTTGGGTTTTGTTCAAAGAAGGATCTTCATCTTTTTTGATAAAGCGAGGATTAATTCGCTTGAAATCTTTAATCCAGTAGCCATGAATGGCGGCGCTATTCACAAATAATGCTTCCACTTGCTCGAACAGGGGAGTCAGCCATATCGCCGTGACTCCCAAGTTCTTTAAATAATCGAGTTTGTCGATAATTCCCTGTAAGTCTCCGCCCCAATATTTTCCCCAATCTTGTCCTTCTGGGTCGTAAAGTTCTGGGTTTGGCCCTTCGCTGTTTTCCGGATCGCCATCATGGAAGCGATCGACAACGATGAAATAAATAGTTTCTTGGCGAAATTCAATGTCTCTAGTATACAGAAACTCCAAATCTATATCAGTCTCTGTTTTCTGTTCGGTTACTAGAGTATCAATTTCTTTGTATTGATCTCCTACCTCATATTGAACGGTCGAACGTTGAGACGGCGGGGTTGATACCATAATATTCCTTTATATGGCTGTAGAAAGTATTTGGGTTGGCTTTTAAAGAAACACATTCTTGTGCGAGTATTACCTATTTTAGGGGGATTTATCTTGTATCTTAGGGTAGATATAATTTATTCCTCAGCCCAAATTTACGCTCATCCTTAAGCGGGATGTTTTTTTTCTAAATAGGAGAACTTACGCCCCAGATGAAACCATACTCAAATTTTCCTAAAAAATAGCATAAATACTACTTTTGAAAGAAAGCGATCGCTATCTGCAAATAAACGCGAACCGACCCAGTAAGCGTAATGCAAAATGGAATTACTCAAAAGATCGCGATGAGGTAAAACATGGTCGCAACTCAATTAGGAATCAGCACCGACCTGACATTATTCACCGAAGATGACGTTTATCTCTTCAACGAAGGCTCTCACTTCAACTTGTATGACAAATTGGGTTCTCACCCAATGACGCACAACAATGTGCAGGGAACCTACTTCGCAGTTTGGGCTCCCAACGCCGTTTATGTCACCGTAAAAGGTGATTTTAACGATTGGGGTCGCGATCGCAATCCGCTGAAAGCAAGAGGACTAACCGGTATTTGGGAAGGTTTTATTCCCGGCGTCAAAAAAGGAGATGTTTACAAGTACCACATCGTTTCCCGCAGCGGTTATGAGGTAGAAAAAGCAGACCCTATGGCGCTTGCTTACGAAATACCTCCCAAAACCGCATCTGTCGTTTGGGATAGCGAATACACTTGGAACGATCGCGAATGGATGGCAAAGCGCCGCCAACGCAATACCCTCAATGCGCCCATTTCCATTTACGAAATGCACAT
The DNA here is from genome assembly GCF_041929145.1 of Aerosakkonema sp. BLCC-F183. NCBI lineage: Bacteria > Bacillati > Cyanobacteriota > Cyanophyceae > Aerosakkonematales > Aerosakkonemataceae > Aerosakkonema > Aerosakkonema sp. BLCC-F183. The sequence continues at coordinate 40,856 of NZ_JBHFNU010000061.1, forward strand.
CGGTTCCTGGATGCGAGTACCGGAAGACGGAAATCGTTCGCTTTCCTATCGGGAACTCGCCCCCAAACTGACAGAATACTTGCAAAAAATGGGCTTTACTCACGTAGAATTTCTGCCCATCACAGAACATCCATTCTTCGCTTCTTGGGGCTACCAAGCTACCGGTTACTTCGCCCCCACCAGTCGTTACGGAACTCTGCAAGAGTTCATTTATCTGGTGGATTATTTGCACCAGAACGATATCGGCGTTATCTTAGATTGGGTGCCTTCCCATTTCCCTACAGACCAATTTGCCCTATCCTATTTTGATGGCACTCATCTCTACGAACACGCCGATCCGCGACAAGGATATCACCCGGATTGGAATAGCGCTATCTTCAATTACGGACGCAACGAAGTCAAAAGTTTTCTCATCAGCAGTGCATTCTTTTGGTTAGAAAAGTGCCACATTGACGGATTGCGAGTCGATGCGGTAGCTTCCATGCTTTACCTGGATTATTCTCGCAAACATGGCGAATGGGTAGCAAATCAATACGGCGGACATGAAAATTTAGAAGCAATTTCCTTTATCCGTCGTTTCAACGAAGCAATTTACGATCGCTTCCCCGATGTCATGACTATAGCGGAAGAATCAACTTCTTGGTCGATGGTATCTCGTCCCAGCTATTTAGGCGGTTTGGGATTCAATTACAAGTGGGACATGGGATGGATGCACGACACCCTCAGCTACATGAGTCAAGACCCCATCCACCGCAGATATCATCATCGCCTGCTTACTTTCAGAATGCTGTATGCGTACAACGAAAACTTCATCTTACCGCTTTCTCACGATGAAGTCGTACACGGCAAAGGGTCGCTAATTGGTAAAATGCCGGGAGACTATTGGCAGAAATTTGCTTCTTTGCGATCGCTCTTCGGTTATATGTACGCCTCCACCGCCAAAAAGCTACTATTTATGGGTGGCGAAATCGGTCAATGGAGCGAATGGAACCACGACACCAGCTTAGATTGGCATTTGTTAGGTTATCCCACCCACGCCGGTTTGCAAAAATGGGTGGCTGACTTGAACAAAATTTACCGAAAAGAACCGGCACTTCACGAACTCGACTGCGACCCCAATGGTTTTGAGTGGATTGATTGCAACGACTCCGAAAATAGCGTTGTCAGCTTAATTCGCAAAGGAAGTTGGGCGCTGGAAACAGAGGAATCCGAAGCACCTTCCGATCCAAATTCGTCAAAATCGATCGTCTTGGTAGTGTGCAATTTTACTCCCATACCTCGTTACGATTACCGAATTGGCGTTCCCACAGATGGCTACTGGAAAGAATTGCTCAATAGCGATGCTGGGGAATACGGTGGTAGCGGAGTCGGTAACTTCGGCGGTCAAAAAGCGCAGGAAATTCCCTGTCACGGACGACCCTATTCTCTCAATCTGATTCTACCGCCCTTGGGTGTTGTCTTCTTTAAAAACGAGCGAGCGATCGAACAAGATTAGCACTTAAGCAGCAGTCCCAAATGTAGGGTGAATTCATAAATTTACCCTACATTTCCGGCTGCTACGTCAGCCCTGAAAATTAAACACCGAAAAGTCCTTTCTCTTTCTCTTGACAAGCCAACCTGAATATGGTCAACCACTTTTGTATTCACAATTACAACTTGGCTGACAATAATTACTTCTTACGATAGAACCGAAAAAAAATATCGAGAGTTAAATTAAGTACAACTCATCGTTAGAACAAAAGGTTAGTCATCAACGGTCATTCTATCTCAGAGATTTTAATTATTAAACAGAATGAGCGTTTGCTCGTGTAGCCATCTCTGAATAGATTGTCTCTTTTCGTTGCTACCCTACAACTCGATTTGTTTCCTTCGCTTAAATTTTCAGTGCTTTATCCATAAAATAATCGCAAATTTCACCTTTGCAATTTCAGATTGAAAAATATTCTTCAATTTGAAATTGCAAATCTGAAATTTCAACTTCTTCATGCGCTAGCTGATTCTATCTGACTATCTTTTTTTCGTGAGTTTGCAAATATGCACCTAGAAGTCTGGCCCGGAAATGTATATCCTTTAGGTTCCTTTTGGGATGGCAAAGGCACAAATTTCGCCTTATTCACCGAAAACGCGACAGCTGTAGAAGTTTGTCTGTTTGACAAAGATGGCAACGAGAAACGCATCCCTCTGAGTGAATACGACAACCGCGTTTGGCACTGCTACATACCCGGAGTAGCGCCGGGACAACGTTATGGCTTCCGAGTGCATGGCCCCTACGATCCATCGCAAGGTCATCGCTTCAACCCCAACAAACTTTTGATCGACCCTTATGCAAAAGCGATTGACGGCGATGTCGTCAACGGGCCAGAACTGTTTGGCTACTCTTGGGAAGACCCAGCCCAAGACCTCTCTTTCAGCGAATTAGATAGCGCCCACCTCATTCCCAAATCGGTTGTAATCGACGAATCTTTTGATTGGGAAGGCGATACACTCCTGCGAACTCCCTTCCACGAATCGATTATTTACGAAGTCCACGTCAAAGGCTTCACCCAACTGCAACCGAATATGCCGGAAGAACTGCGCGGTACATATGCCGGACTCGCCCATCCTGCCAGTATCGCCCACCTTCAGTCATTAGGAATTACAGCAGTAGAACTGATGCCGGTGCATCACTTCCTAAGCTATCCCGGACATCTGCTTGATAAAGGACTGAAAAATTACTGGGGTTACGATTCCATCAATTACTTTGCCCCCTACTCCGGTTACAGTTGCGATCGAACTCCGGGGGGTCAGGTACGGGAATTCAAGGAAATGGTAAAGGCGCTGCACAAAGCCGGAATTGAAGTCATTTTGGATGTCGTTTACAACCACACCGGCGAAGGCAATCACAAAGGCCCCACCTTGTCGTTTCGCGGCGTAGATAACGCCGCTTACTATCAACTCTCGCCAGACGATCGCCGCTACTACATGGATTTTACTGGATGCGGCAATACCCTCAACGTCGGACATCCGCAAATCTTGAAATTAATCATGGATAGTCTGCGCTACTGGGTATTGGAATGTCACGTCGATGGCTTCCGCTTTGACCTTGCCTCCGCACTGGCACGCGAACTATTTTATGTGGATAGTCTGGCATCTTTCTTCACCATCATCCACCAAGACCCAGTACTCGCCGATGTGAAACTGATTGCCGAACCTTGGGATGTAGGAGAAGGCGGCTATCAAGTGGGTAACTTCCCCCTGTTGTGGTCGGAGTGGAATGGCAGGTATCGGGATGTCATGCGCGACTTCTGGCGCGGTGAGGATGGTAGTTTAGGAGAATTCGCTTACCGCTTGACTGGTAGTTCTGACTTGTACCAGACGAATGGGCGCAGTCCTTATGCCAGTATCAATTTTATTACCGCCCACGATGGCTTTACTCTCTACGATTTGGTCAGCTACAACGAAAAGCACAACGAAGCGAACGGAGAAGGGAACGCCGATGGCGAAAGTCACAACCGTTCTTGGAATTGCGGGGTAGAAGGGGAGACCGATGACCCGGAAGTGTTGGCGTTGCGGGAACGACAAAAGCGGAATTTCTTGGTGACGCTGTTCCTCTCCCAAGGCGTACCGATGCTAGTTTACGGCGACGAAATGGAACGCACCCAAAAGGGTAACAATAATGCCTACTGCCAGGATAATGAAATTTCTTGGATAAATTGGGAATTTCCACAGGAAAAAGCCGAGCTGTTAAATTTCGTTCGCCAGCTGATCTTTTTCCGCCGCAAGCATCCGGTATTCCAGCGACGCAAGTGGTTTCAAGGCAGACCCATCCACGGTAGGACTATCAGCGATATTGTCTGGTTCAATCCCGATGGTAGCGAGATGAGTGACGAACAGTGGAATGATGGTTTTGCTAAGTCAATTGGCGTTTTCTTGAACGGCGAGGAAATTCCCAGAGTTGGACGCCAAGGTCAGCGCATCATGGATGAAAGCTTTCTGTTGTTCTTTAATGCCTACTGGGAAACGATCGAATTCAAGTTACCGGAGGGTATAGAAAACAGAGAGTGGCAGGTTGTCATCGATACTAAGGAGTCCGATTTCATCGAAGATGGCCCTATTTTCACAGATGGTAAAGCTGTACCGGTGACCGGGAGATCGATCGTGCTGTTGCGGCGTCTACCCTAGAAAAAGTCAAAAGTCAAAAGTCAAAAGTCAAAAGTCAAAAGGTAAGAGGGAAAAATATTAATTCTCCCTCAGCCTAGAAACCCGGTTTCTTTAAGAAACCGGGTTTCTTTTCGGAAACCGGGTTTCTTTTCGTGCTTATCCGAAGCGCTATACTATGCTTCCAGAACTTGGCGGATGCGGCGTTCTAGACGATCGAGATCCAAACTTCCCACTTCATCAGTTATTTAATCGTAGTTATTTAATCGTAGGGTGGGTTAGGCACGGGCGATCTAAAAGTCAAATAGTTTTTATTCTCACCACAAAAACGAGAGAGCCAACACGTATTGAAACAAATGTTGGCTCAATCTGCTTAAGGTTTGAGTACAATTTTGATGCAGTTGTCCTGCTTGTGTTTGAAAATTTCGTAGCCGTGCGGTGCTTGGTCTAGGGGTAGACGATGGGTAATTACAAAAGATGGGTCGATCTTACCACTTTGGATGAGATCGAGTAACGGACGCAAATATCGATGAACGTGGGTTTGTCCCATTTTAAAGGTCAAGCCTTTGTTCATGGCAGCACCCATCGGCACTTTGTCGATAAAGCCGCCATAAACGCCGGGAATTGATACAGTACCACCTTTGCGACAGGCGACGATCGCTTGTCTGAGAACATGAGGGCGATCGGTCTCCAATCGCACGGCTTGTTTGGCTTTATCGTACAATCCTTCTAGCCCCATACCGTGAGCTTCCATTCCCACTGCATCCATCACCGCATCGGGACCGCGACCGCCCGTCATTTCTTTGAGGGCTTCACCAACATCGATTTCCTCAAAGTTCAACACTTCTGCCCCGCTGTCTTTTGCCATTTGCAAACGTTCGGGAACGCGATCGATCGCGATGACTCGTTCTGCACCCAGCACATAAGCGCTTCTAATCGCGAATTGGCCAACTGGCCCACAGCCCCAGATGGCGACAGTATCACCGGGCTGAATATTGCAGTTTTCTGCTGCCATATATCCGGTAGGAAAGATATCGGTCAGAAACACGACTTGTTCGTCTGTCAATCCATCCGGAATCTTGAACAATCCGACATCGGCAAAGGGAACGCGAGCGTATTCTGCTTGACCTCCTGCGTAGCCACCCAACATATGCGAGTAGCCGAAAATACCGGATGGGGAATAACCCATAATTTTTTCCGCTATCCAGGCGTTGGGGTTGGTGTTATCGCACAGAGACGTTAACTGCCGTTGACAGAAGAAACAGCCACCGCAAGCAATGGGAAAGGGAACGACTACGCGATCGCCTATTTTGATATTCTTGACTTCACTACCTAATTCAACGACTTCTCCCATGAATTCATGCCCCAAGATGTCGCCTTGTTCCATCGTGGGGATGTAGCCGTCATAAAGGTGTAGGTCCGAACCGCAAATCGCCGTTGTTGTGATTTTAACAATGGCATCACGCGGATTGATGATTTTGGGATCGGGTACGGTTTCGACTCCCACTTTATTGTTGCCTTGCCAGCAAACTGCTTTCATTGTTTTTTCCTTTGTTGTTTGTTGCTAGTGCGATCGCTTATCGTTTTAGGCTTTAACGTCTTTAAGATGGTTCATGAAGCGCGGCAAGTTCTCAAACGTTATGCCACAAATTTGTCCAAATAGCGACTTAGTTAGAGTTATAGTTGAACGCTCATTACTCCTAATCTTTCAATAGTCTTAATTTCTATAGATTTCGCTCTGACAAAAGTAGTAGTTCTCAACAGTCCGAGCTTTGTATAAAAAAATACTTGTTTATTTAACATAACTGAGTGACTCGGCCAGAAACCTGGGTTTCTTTGCGTAAACTTATAAGGTCGGGGCAATTATTTAGGACTTCCACAGCAGCCCTGAATGTAGGGACAATTTATGAATTGCCCCTACTAGATATAGCGATCGGCAATTTTTCCAAAAAAATGTGTAATAATAACATATTCTTACGGGAATCCGTAAATTTTTAGGTAAGGTGAAAAATGGCCGATGAACATAGCGAAGTATTAGCAGCCAACGAAGCTTTTTATCGAGCTTTTGAAAAAAAAGACATCGAAGCGATGAGTGCGGTTTGGTCGCAGGGAATTGCCACAGTTTGCATTCATCCCGGACGCAAGGCGCTCAAAGGATGGAAAGAGATTCGCTCTTCTTGGGAAACTATATTTAAAAACACTCAATACATAGAAATTGACACAAATATTGTCACCACAGAGGTTCGCAACAATATCGCTTACGTCATCCTGGTAGAAAATGTTTTGCAAGTTAACTCTGGGAGAAAAGTCCAAGCCAAATCAACCGCTACCAATATATTTGAGTTTATGGGTGGCAAGTGGTATCTAATACATCACCACGGTAGTCCTTTGATGGGTTGATAGCCTCAAACTGCTAATGCTTCTGCTATTCGCACAGCTGTCCTCAACAGATGCCAACTGTTTTTCAATGTATCCCAAATTCGATCGGCCATCTCTAATGGATAAGGGAATTGCAGCATATCGTACTGGATAATATCTCTCAGCCGCTCCCATTCCCCAAAAGTTTGGCAATTGTCAATTAGCCGTTCGACTGCCTTTTGCCAGCGCTCGAAAATCCGGTAGCTGAAAAATGAACAGCACACCTTTCCGTCTACATCCCAGTACGACACGCACACTTGATGCTTCAGACAGCGTACCTTTTTCACTTCCTTGAGGGGAATGCCGAAGTCTTTTAGCGCTACAGCCGCCTCACTTTTCGATATGTACCATTCGATCGGGTTGATTTTCCCGGTAGCAATCAAGCTTTGGCTTTTGCGGGACATGATGATGCTCTCTCTTTTCCTTCTGGCCTTTATCTTTATTCGCTTCATCTTATGCGCTAGCGCGAATATTTTAATTCTACGCTATAGCGAAAGGGAAAGGCAATACTTTTGACATAGAATGTATAAACTAAGTTTAGATACGCCTATATCGATCAAGGTTAAAACTGGGAGCGAGCGAAGAGTGGAACAAAGTTCAGGTCGTTATCGATTCAACCGTGAGGGAATCCTGCGTGTTGGAGAGATTCTTCGCGGTGCCAGAGAAACCAAGCGCTGGAGTCTCCAAGAGTTGCAGAATTATTGCGGACTTCCACCAAGCACATCCAGCGACATTGAAAATGGGTGTGTAACAAAAATTCACGCCGATACGCTGGAAACCTTGCGGGTAGCCTTAGAACCCCAAAATCCCCATACAGGTAGAACTTATACACTAGGGGAATTGTATGAATTGATGCTGGTTAAGGAAGAAATACTAAACGGCGTCAAAGGGAAAAGATAAAAAATTGGTATCGTCTGCTCAATTGCGCTACACGATCGCACTTAGGAGCCTTAAAAATATATTTTATACAGTATGCTGTATAACGTAAATGTCTCAGTGACCTAAAATGAATAAATGAGTTAAATAACCCTACTTTGATTTAGTTAGAGACTGTGGGCAAAAGTCAAGTGAGGCAAAGTTCAGGTCGATATCGATTCAACTCTCAGGGAGTCCTGCGTGTGGGAGAGATCCTTCGTAACGCCAGAGAAATCAAAGGCTGGAGTCTCCAAGAATTACAAGGTTATTGCGGCTTGCCAGCCAGTACAGCCAATAGCATTGAGAATGGGTTTGTCACTAAAATCCAAGCCGACACCCTAGAAACGTTACGGGTAGCTTTAGAACCACAAAATCCTGAGACGGGCAAGACTTATACGCTGGGCGAACTGTATGAATTAATGCTGGTGAAGGAAGAAATCACCAACGGCGTCAAAGGCAAAAAGTAGAAGCTTGGGAATCGTCCGATCGATCGCACTTAGCAACCTGGGACTGCTACCCTAGCCAATAGAGTACCAGTCCGAAGTTAAACGAGTAGAATGTCCCAGACATTGACGACAGGCACAACGATCGCAGCTCTAGCCACAGCAATTGTCCCCCAACAGGGCAGCGTCGGCATCGTGCGAGTGTCAGGTACTCAAGCAATCGCGATCGCACGCGCCCTCTTCCACGCGCCAGGGAGTCAACCGTGGGAAACTCACCGCATCCTCTACGGTTACATCCGCCATCCTCAAACGCAGCAGCTAGTGGACGAAGCTTTGTTGCTGATCATGAAAGCGCCCCGCTCCTACACCCGCGAAGATGTGGTAGAGTTCCACTGTCACGGCGGCATCATCGCCGTACAGCAGGTATTGCAGCTGTGTGTAGAACAAGGTGCCAGATTAGCACAACCGGGAGAATTTACCCTTCGCGCCTTCTTAAACGGGCGTTTGGATCTAACTCAGGCAGAAAGTATCGCCGATTTGGTGGGTGCTAAATCGCCCCAAGCTGCCCAAACTGCCCTCGCCGGATTGCAGGGAAAATTAGCCCAACCGATCCGTCAGTTGCGCGTGACGTGTTTGGATATATTGGCAGAAATCGAAGCCAGAATCGATTTTGAGGAAGATTTGCCACCTTTGGATGAAGAAGCGGTGAAAGCTCAACTAAAGCAAGTTTTGGCAGAAGTAACTCGCATTTTAGCAACAGCCGATCGGGGAGAACTGCTGCGTACTGGTTTGAAAGTGGCAATTGTCGGGCGTCCGAATGTGGGCAAATCCAGCTTGCTGAACGCTTGGAGTCGCAGCGATCGCGCGATCGTCACCGACTTACCCGGCACCACCCGCGATGTTGTAGAATCGCATCTGGTAGTGGGTGGCATTCCCATACAAGTCCTCGATACCGCCGGAATCCGCGAAACCGCTGACGTGGTAGAAAAGATCGGGGTAGAGCGATCGCGTCATGCTGCTTCTCATGCCGATTTAGTATTGCTGACAATAGACGCCCAAGCAGGTTGGACGCCTGATGATGAAGAAATTTACCTACAAGTGCAGCATCGCCCCGTAATTTTAGTCATCAATAAAATGGATTTAGTCGCAGAAGATCGATTAAAACTGCTGCAATCTAAAATCCAAAATCCAAAATCCAAAATCCTCACAGCCGCCGCCCGCAACCAAGGTATTGATGCGCTAGAAAAAGCGATTTTAGCAGCAGTTCAATCCGGCGATATCCTGGCAGCTAACTTAGACTTGGCAATCAATCAACGTCAAGCAGAAGCCCTGACAAGAGCGCAAATTTCCCTACAGCAAGTGCAAGCGACGATTGCCGATCGACTGCCGCTTGATTTCTGGACAATTGATTTGCGCGGTGCTATTCAAGCACTAGGAGAAATTACTGGCGAGGAAGTTACAGAATCGGTACTCGATCGAATATTCAGCCGATTTTGTATTGGTAAGTGATATCAAATCCGCGTTAGCTACACCCTTTATCTTCTTCCTCTTCTCTTCGCGCTCTTCGCGTCTTGGCGGTTCGTTTAAAAAGGGGGTAATCAACCCGGATTTAGTATGATTGCGAAGATTTCGGGTTTATGGTGAAAAATGTTCATCTTGTTACAGATGAGGGTAATGGTGGGTTACAGCACGGGAATTTAATTATTGGTTGAAAAACCTGAATTTATCGCCCGTGCTTAACCCACCCTACGATTCAATAAATTTTTCCGATCGCCACAAAAACTGAATTCCTGAAACCCTTGATTGTAAACACTTCTTCCCCGACGCCAGACGCCCTAGCTATACCTCTGGATCTCTACTTGAGGAAGGCGACTCCACTCATTCCACGAGCCATCGTAATTCCGAACGTTCGGATAGCCTAGTAGATACTTTAAGACAAACCAAGTGTAGCCAGAACGCCCACCGATCGCACAATAGGGAAACACCTCCTTGTCAAAGGTAATTCCTTTGCTGTTGTAAAGACTCTGCAACTCGTTGAACGATTTGAAAGTTCCATCCTCGTTGAGAGTCAGCAGATGTTCGATATGCACCGCGCCGGGAATATGTCCAGCGCGTTCGGTTTCTGTCGGCGATCGATCGAAGAAGTATTCGCCGGTGTATTCTTTAAGGGTACGAACATCTAACAACACCCGATCCGATCGCTCGATCGATGCCTGGACTTCCTCATGCAACACTCGTAAACTGGCATCTGGCGCTTTTGCAGAATATTCAACTGGTGGAAACGTCGATAATTCTGTTGCTACTGGGCGATTTTCTGAGTTCCACTTCTGATATCCACCATTGAGAACTCGCACATTTTCATGTCCGAACACTTTCAACAGCCAGAAGATCCAAGCGCCCGTACCTGGGTAGCTACCGTAAGCAATTACCATTGTGTCATTAGTTATACCCGATCGCGACATCAGTTTCTCAAAGGATTTTGCATCTAAATTTATGCTCAAATTTGGCAGCAATAAATCTGTAAAGATATTCCAGAACACAGCCCCAGGAATGTGTACATCTTTGTATGGCTCTGGACTCATATCCACTTCGATAATACGAACATTCGGATCTTTGAGATGATTTTCTAACCACTGAGTATCGACTAAAACTTCAGGATGAGCATACTGAGACATGAGTTTTCTCCACAAATGAAATTAAAACATTGAGTTATAGCAACCGCGAAGGCGTCATGAAAATTCTTAATACCTGAAACCCTTCGACCGACGCCTTTCTTCCCTCTCCCTCTTTCCTAGCCCCGACGCCCGACGCCCTAGCCCCCTAGCCTTGACGCTCCAAAGCTTCCTCAAGGCTGGGATTTAGAGTGCGCCAAACACGATGAACTAAGTTTGTGGAAGCAGAAAACAGCGCAAAACCAATTAAGGGGTGAAGTACTCCTAAAGGCAGCGGAAATTTCAGGTGAATTGTCAGAAATTGCAGCCCCAGTAGGATTGGCAGACTTACCGCAAGGCGACGCACCTGGGGCGAAAATGGAATCCAGTATGCCCACACCAGCAGAATTAGAGATAAGCCACTGTAGCCTCGTACCAGCCAAACATGGGCGTTCCACCACTCAGGGTTATAAAAGTACGCCAATCCAACGGTCAATACTTGTGCGATCGCGCAGAGATTGAACAACACTGCTAGGATGTAAAAGAACTTCTGACTCTGGCGTTGTGATGCTTGTACGCCATCAAAACTAGAACTTACAGTCATGCGAAAAATATCCTTTAAGCTGGATGGTTAGAGGATTTACCTCGACTGAAACTAAGGTAGAATGTGCTACCTAACTCCGCCTAGACCTCGATCGAGTACACTTTGCTCTGCTATGGCTGACTTGCAATCTTTATTTCAAAGCGTCACTCAAGCCAAAGACGAACAGGAATTGCGATCGCACATTTCTACTCAAGTGGGCCAGTATTTCGCCGCCAAACGATCGGGATTATTTTTTTTCGACGCGCTTCCTGAGAAAATACGCGATCGCAATCTTCAAAAGTTGATGGAATTGGCGTTATCTACCGAACACAATCCCGTTTTGCGTTACCTAGTGGAACGACACACCCCCGTTCACGAAGCTTTGGTCGTATCTCCTTCATCATGGCGATTGATTTGTCCGCGTCCAGACCACTGGCACGTTATGGCGGGCCCAATTGTGAGCCAAGGACAATTAGTAGGTGCAATTGGCTTTACCCGCGTGCGAGAAATGCCTTCATTCGATACGCAAAATTTAATGGATTTGAGTGCGCTTTGTCTGCATCTCTCGACTTGGGTAGCAACAGTGCGATCGTCACAGCAAATCTTAAAGACAAATCGCCTCACTAGCCGGGAATTGCAAATTGCCGAACTCGTTGCCCAAGGGCGAACAAATGCAGAAATCGGTGCTGAACTTTGGATTACTGAAAATTCAGTTAAACAAGCTTTAAAGCGGATGTTCCGCAAGCTTAATGTTTCCTCTCGAACTCAGATGGTCGCTCAACTTTCTGCAAACTCAAAACTTTTATCTCCTGACAGCAAAGCTGGTTAATTTATTTTATGCTGTCAAAGCAAATCAAAAATTAAAAATCCCAAATCCTGTGACTTTATCGCGCTGAAAAATGAACGATCGAGAAATTTGGCAAACTACCAATCTAAATGCGATAAAACAGCGGCTCGACAAAGTACGTTCCGCTCGCCCAGGCTGTTTTTTTGTGCAGCAATCGGGCAATCAATACATCAAGGTAACGAAAACCAAATCTACAATAACTCTTGGTTTTAGCGACAGTTTTAATTCCCCAGCAAACTTGATTCAATCCGAACTCGACTGCGATCGACCTCTCAATTTAAAAAGTTTGTACACGCAAGCAATGATGTTGAGTTTAGTATGGAATAGTACGCCACAGAGAATCTACATAGCTGGGTTAGGTGGTGGGATAATTCCCTTAGTTTTACACCACTATTTTCCAGAAGCAGTTATTGAATGTGCTGAAATCGATCCGGCAATACTCCAAGTAGCCACGAATTTTTTTGGCCTGAAATTGGACGAACGTTTGAGCGTAGCTATTCAAGATGGACGGGAGTATCTTGCCCAACAAAATGCAAATATTAAATACGATATCATTCTCAGCGATGTTTTTTTAGGTACGGGTTATAGTCCCTACAGATTAGCAACGCAAGAATTTTACGAATTGTGTCTGCAACGATTGTCAGGGCAAGGTGTGGTAGTAGTAAACTTGTTTCAAGATGATGCGTTTTTTGCGGATAAGTTGCTTACAATTAAAAGTGTGTTTGAGCAAGTTTATGTTGTGTTATCATCTAAAATGGGCAATGCGATCGTCATCGCAAATAACGGCGATATACGGCAAAAAAGAGAAGTAATGGCTAAAGCTAAAAACTTAGCAAATCGCTATCAATTTGAATTTCCTTTGGCCGAGAGAGCTTTAGAAGTGAAAATGGGTACACAGTTACAAGAATACGTACCAAAATTAGAAAAAGCACGAGTGCTTTTAGATGATTTTCCACCATCAGATTATTTTGGCAATCTTCCTGCTGTCAATCCTGCTATTGCTAGAACTGGAGGAAGTCGTTTTTGTATGTGTGGGTCTGGAAAATTACAGAATGATTGTCACGGCCAAACCAATCTAAAAATTATATCGACGTAAAGTCGCCGGCATAAATATACACTCCCCGATTTTCAGACACTTAAGTAAATTGACATATTACTAGATCGGTTGCAAAATCGTGATTAGTTGCTGCCAACCAAATATTTTCGATCGAGCGGAGTAAATAAATATGAATCGAGAGCGGGAAGCGTTAGTTGGACGGCAGCTTCTGGCGGGCGGAGGCGAAATGGGGGCATTAATTCGCTCCTATGATTGGTCGCTTACAAAGCTAGGTGCGATCGAATCTTGGTCTGGAAGCTTAAAAACTGCCTTAAGCATTTGCTTGAACTCCCGCTTTCCGATGGTAATCTGGTGGGGCAAAGAACTGATCTTGCTCTACAACGATGCGTGGCGACCGATTCTGGGCACTAAGCACCCCAACTCGTTAGGCAAGCCCGGTGAGCAAATTTGGTCGGAGATTTGGGATATTATTGGCGCACAGCTTAACAGCGTACTGGAAACCGGTGAAGCAACTTGGTCAGATGATACCTTGCTATTGGTCGATCGCTTCGGTTATATCGAAGAAGCATATTTTACCTATTCTTACAGTCCGATCTTTTTAGAGAGCGGGGAAGTAGGCGGCGCGTTTACAGCCGTGACCGAAACAACTCAGCGAGTGATTGGAGAACGAAGACTCAGTACCCTGCGAGAACTGGCAGCAAATACAGCAGAAGCCAAGTCGGTAGAAGATACCTGTCGCGCTACTTGTACAACTTTGGCAAATAACCCCTACGATATTCCCTTTGCACTACTGTACTTGGTCGAAGGTGAAGGAAAACAAGCTCAATTGGTGGGAACAACGGGAATTGCCGTCGGAACACCTGCCAGTCCGGAACGGGTGGACTTAACCTTGGGAAACGATCGCTGGAAACTATCTCAAGTTCAGAGAACGAATGAAGCGCAATCGATCGACGATTTAACCATCCAATTTGGCTTTCTCCCAGGTGGCGCGTGGGAAGAACCATCTCGCTGTGCGATCGCCCTACCCATTGCACAATCCGGTCAAAAACAACACTTAGCTGGATTGCTAGTTCTCGGTATTAGTCCGCGACGAGAATTTGACGATAAATATCGCGGCTTTTTTGACTTAGTTGTCAGTCATGTTGCCACTGCGATCGCAGATGCCTCTGCTTACGAGGAAGAAAAAAAACGAGCCGAAGCACTAACAGAACTCGATCGCGCTAAAACCGTCTTTTTTAGCAACGTCAGCCACGAATTTCGCACCCCCCTCACCCTGATGTTGGGGCCGTTAGAAGATTTGTTAAGCGAAGACGAACAATCTTTGCGATCGAACGAACGCGAACAGCTACAAACAGTTCATCGCAATTCCCTCCGCTTGCTCAAGCTAGTCAATACCCTACTGGATTTCTCCCGCATTGAAGCCGGACGCATTCAAGCAGTTTACGAACCTACCGATTTATCAGCTTTTACCGCCGAGTTAGCCAGTGTGTTTCGTTCTGCGATCGAACGAGCGGGAATGCAGCTTGTTGTCAACTGTCCTCCCTTACCCTCACCCGTGTACGTAGACCGAGAAATGTGGGAGAAAATCCTTCTAAATCTGCTCTCCAACGCCTTCAAATTCACCTTGGCAGGTGGCATTACTGTGGCGTTGCAATCGGCTGACGATCGCGTCCAATTAATCGTAAAAGACACAGGTATCGGCATCCCAGCAGATGAAATTCCGCATTTGTTTGAACGTTTCCATCGAGTACCGGGAGCGAGAGGACGCACATTTGAAGGATCTGGTATCGGTCTTTCCTTAGTGCAAGAATTAGTCAAACTGCATGGTGGTGAAATTAATGTCACAAGTGCAGTAGATCGAGGTACTTGCTTTGTCGTTTCCATTCCGATAGGAACAAGTCACCTACCAAGCGATCGCATCAGTGCAACTCGCACTCTAGTTTCTACAGCAACAGGCGCGGCTTCTTACGTCGAGGAAGCATTGCGCTGGCTCCCAGAAGATAATTTTGGATTGCCGATTTTAGATTTTGGATTGAATAACACCGCTTCAAACTCCCAAAATGTTGAAGTCGATGGGCAAACCAACAATCCAAAATCCAAAATCCAAAATCCAAAATCCAAAATCCTTCTGGCTGATGACAACGCCGATATGCGGAACTACGTCAAGCGGCTCTTGAGCCAGCAATATGAGGTGGAAACCGTTGCTGATGGTTTGGCTGCCTTAAATGCGATTCGCGATCGTCCTCCCGACTTGGTATTGACCGATGTAATGATGCCGAGACTGGATGGATTTGAGCTACTGCGATCGCTACGTACCGACCCGAATACTCAGGACATTCCTATCATCTTACTATCGGCTCGTGCTGGAGAAGAATCCCGCATCGAAGGGTTGGAAGCAGGAGCCGATGATTACCTAATTAAACCTTTTTCTGCTCGCGAATTGCTAGCGCGGGTAGAAGGAACGTTAAAACTGTCTCGCCTGCGGCAAGAAGCAGCCCAACGAGAGCAGCAGCTCCGAGTGGAAGCCCAAACTGCACAGGAAGATCTGGAAAATGTTTTGGCAAATATTAATGACCTATTTTATACACTCGATCGCCAGTGGCGCTACACCTATGTCAACGATCGCGTACTGGAAACAGTTGGTCTGCGTAGAGAAGATTTATTAGGCAGAAGTATTTGGGAAATATTTCCCGATCTGAGCGGCAGTCGATTCGAGACAGAAGTACATCGGGCTGTAGCACAGCAAACAGATGTTCGCTTTGAGTTTTTTTATCCAAGTTGGCATCGGTGGTTTGAGAGTCATATATACCCTTCATCGGAAGGAATTGCACTATTTGTAACCGATATTACCGCTCGCAAACAAGCAGAAGAAGCTTTGCGTCAAAGTGAAGAACGCTTTCGCATCAGCCAGGAATTGTCACTTGATGCTTTTACCTTGCTGCGAAGTATCCGCAATGAAGCCGGAACGATCGTCGATTTTGAGTGGATTTATGTCAATCCCAAAGCAGCAGAAATTCTCAAGCGTTCTGCTAGTCAATTAACAGGTCAACGCTTACTGGAAGTTCTCCCAGGTAACAAAATGAATAGCGAACTGTTTGAACGATACGTGCGAGTGGTGGAAACTGGAGAGCCACACGATATCGAACTTTGTTACGAAGCTGACGGAATTATCGGATGGTTCCGCAATATGACCGTCAAGTTAGAAGATGGTATAGCAATCTCTTTTAATGACATCACCGATCGCAAACAGACAGAAGAAGCATTGCGAAAGAGCGAAGAGCGTGCGCGACTGGCAATTAGGATCGGTCAGCTTGGCATTTGGCGCTACGACCCCACCACTAACCTCGTCGAACTGGACGAACGGATGCGTCAAATTTGGGGTGAGTCGGATGATGCGATCGCAATTCCCCTAGCGAGAGTGATGGAACGCATTCACCCCGACGATCGCGAAAAAGTCGCAAATGCTATTAATGCTGCACTCGCTCCCAACTCTTCCGGTACTTACGACATTGACTATCGGATTGTCTGGGATGACGGAACTGAGCGATGGGTATTCGCTAACGGACAAGTGCAATTCGAGGGAGAGGGATTATCCCGACAACCTGTTGGCTTCTTGGGAACTGCGATCGATATCAGCGATCGCAAACAAGCTGAAGAATCCCTACGTCAGAGCGAGGAACGCTATCGCTATTTAGCTGAATCGATTCCGCAATTGGTGTGGACTGCCAACGCCGAGGGAGTGCTGCTCGATCTCAATCAACGCTGGATAGATTTCACAGGTTTAACGCTGGTACAAGTGCAAACTGAAGGTTGGGAAGCTGTTATTTATCCCGAAGATATACCTATTCTCGATCGAAATTGGGCTTTCGCTCAACAAAATGGCACTTACTATCAAGCTGAAGGTCGGATGCGACGGGTAGATGGAGTTTATCGCTGGCATTTGCATCAAGCAGTACCTCTGAAAAACGATCGAGGTCAAATTGTCAAATGGTTTGGTACAGCAACGGATATTGAGGATCGAAAACAACTAGAGCAACAGCGCGATCGCATTCTCCAACAAGAACAAGCTGCACGGGAGGAAGCGGAACAAGCCAATCGCATCAAAGATGAATTTTTGGCTGTGCTGTCCCACGAGTTGCGATCGCCTCTCAATCCGATTTTGGGGTGGGTAAAACTGTTGCAAACTCGCGAGTTTGACTCAGAAGGAATCAAAAAAGCACTCACCACGATCGAGCGCAATGCCAGATTGCAAACTCAACTGATTGACGATTTGTTAGATGTTTCTCGGATCTTGCGAGGTAAGCTCAACTTAAATATGTCTCCGGTTAACCTAGTCACTGTAATTGAGGGAGCAATGGAGACTGTGCGTTTAGCCGCAGAAGCAAAAGAAATCCAAATCCGCACCATCTTGGATCGTTCTGTAGGAAAAGTGTTGGGAGATTCCGGTCGTTTGCAACAAGTCATCTGGAATCTGTTATCGAATGCGGTCAAGTTTACTGCCTCTGGAGGACAACTTGATATTCGTCTAGAGTGCATCGATACTCAAGCTCAGATTACTGTTACTGACACAGGTAAAGGGATTAACCCTGATTTTCTCCCTTATGTATTTGATTATTTCCGTCAAGCTGATAGTTCGACTACTCGCAAGTTCGGTGGCTTAGGCTTGGGGTTAGCTATTGTGCGCCATTTGGTAGAACTTCACGGCGGCACGGTTTGGGCCGAAAGTTCTGGTGAAGAGAAAGGCAGCACTTTTACAGTCAGAATACCGCTCATCAAGAAAGAATTAACTTCCACAACAAACAACAATCCCTCTGTCTCCGATTCTCTCCAAAAAGATCGCATCCTGACGGGTATTCGCATTTTAGTTGTAGACGACGAGGTAGATACCCGTGATTTTTATATATTTGTGCTAGAACAAGCTGGAGCCAGTGTAATTGCCGCAGCATCGGCAAAAGAAGCACTGCAAGTATTAGCAGAGACCGAACTGGATATTTTGCTCAGTGACATCGGTATGCCAGAAATGGATGGCTATATGTTGATGCGTCAAGTCAAAGCATGGCAGACAGCACACAACAAACAGATTCGAGCGATCGCACTGACTGCTTATGCAGGCGAAGTCAACGAACAACAAGCTTTGAAAGCGGGGTTTCAAAAGCATATTTCCAAACCTGTCGATCCACAAGAGTTAGTTAGGGTAGTTGCAGCTTTGATTGATTAATAGTGTCTCGCGCTATCGATCTACTACGATTGATATCAAATCCTGGTTATTTACCCCCTTTCTATTTTTCCTCTTCTCTCCCCTGCCCCCCTGCCCCCCTGCCCCCCCGCACCCCTGCACCCCTGCCCCCCTGCCCCCCTGCCCCCCTGCCCCCCTGCACCCCTGCCCCCCTGCCCCCCTGCACCCCTGCCCCCCTGCCCCCCCTGCGCGTAACAAGTAATGCTAAAGTAAAGCGATCGGCAATTTTCGATGACTTTGGATGAACAGTTTTGATGTGGTAGTTGTTGGTGGTGGGCCTGCTGGCGGTCACTGCGCTCGTTTGTTGGCCAAAGCTGGGTGGCGAGTTTTGCTGGTAGAACGGCACGAAAGTTTCGCGAAAAATATTTTTTCTAGTGCTGGTACTCCTCTAGAAACATTACCAAAGTTTGGCCTGCCGGAAACAGTAGTTGGCAGCTTTTGGCACCAGCTTGCGATCGTTACTACTAATAAACATGGCGTTTGGTCAAGCGATCGTCCTTTGGGTGCGGTGTTGGATTTTGCGAAGTTGCGAGACTTTTTAGCTGAAGATGCGATCGCTTTTGGCGCTCAAGTATGGATGGGCTGTCGCTATGTTAAACATACCAGCACTGACGCCGAAGTTTTGGTGGAACTGCAATTTAAATCTGAAACTGAAAAAATAACAGTGCGTACCAAAGTTTTAGTTGATGCCACTGGCCCAGCTAGAGCGGTAATGCAGCCCAAGTCCGCCGATCGCCCCGATCTGATTAGCGGTACGGGAATTGAATATTTAATCGAAGTGAGCGATCGCGACTATGCGCCTAATGCGGAAACCCTGACTTTCTTTTTGGGTTATAAGTGGATGCCGAAGGGATATTCTTGGATTTTTCCTATGTCGAAAAATCAGTTAAAAGTTGGCGCTGGCATCCTCAATCTGGAATCGGAAGTAATGCACAAAATGCAGCCGCTCAAATATTATATCGATCTGATAATTAAAGAATATATTCAAACTCAAGATTATCGTCTTGTTGATGTTCACGGTTCGACGCTTAAATACAGTCGCGGTTTGCAAGATATTTATTATCAAGATAATGTTATTGCGATTGGCGATGCCGTATCGACTGTGAATTTTTTGGGTGGGGAAGGCATCAGGCACGCTCTACATGGAACGGAAATTGCTGGCGATTATATTGACCAATATTTACATCAAAAAATCACTGATTTTCGAGGTTACCGTCAAGCCATGTATAAAACATTTTATCATACCTGGAAAGTGTCCGAAACTCTCGGCATCAAAAAATATTTGCAAGACAGCGACGCTGCGATCGATCGCACGATCGACTATTTAAATTTATTAACCGCCCAGGATTTAGTTGCGATCCTGTTTTACTATCAATTTGGTAAATTATCAAAAGTGTTTTGGGCCCGATTGTGGTTCAAATGGCAATCGTTTTGGCATAGGTCTAGGGATTAGGGAAGAGAGAAGAGGGAAGAGGGGGAGAGCGGGGGAGCGGGGGAGCGGGGGAGCGAAAGAATTAATATTTTCCCTTTTCTTTTTGACTTTTGACTTTTGACTTTTGACTTTCCCGACGCCCTAGAGCGTCAGTCCAGTAGAATAAATTGACAAAAAGGACGAAATATGTGTTATGTAGGGGCGAAGCATTTGGGCGACAATTTATGGCACAAAACCCAAGATTTTCTGTCCAAATGCTTCGCCCTGCCAGGGTCTAAAGCTAAAACATATTATGTTGCTTTTGTCAACATCTTTTACTGGACTGGCGCTCTAGTCCCTAACCCGACGACACAAAAGGAGTTTTTAATTTGCAAACAGGTTCTTTAACAGTAGTCGGTACTGGCATTCAACTGGTCGGTCATCTGACTTTAGCAGCGCAAGCTCATATTGTGCAAGCGGAGAAACTATTATTCGCCGTAGCTGACCCAGTGACCGCCAAATGGTTGCGATCGCTCAATCCCACCGGCGAAGCTATACCTTATAATACCGATCGCACTCGCAGAAAAGAAACCTATCGCGAGATGGTCGATCGCATCCTCACCGAAGTGCGCCAAGGTTTGAATGTGTGTGCTGTTTTTTACGGACATCCCGGTGTATTTGCCGATCCAGCCCACGGAGCGATCCGACAAGCCCATCAGGAAGGCTTTCGGGCGCAGATGCTACCGGGGATTTCCGCAGAGGATTGTTTATTTGCTGACATCGGTCTCGACCCTGGTGTCAACGGATGCCAAAGTTTTGAAGCGACCGATTTCTTGATTCGGCGGCGTAAATTCGATCGCACCAGCGCCCTGATTTTATGGCAAATTGCCACGATCGGCAATCTCGGTTTCTATCAAGAAGGAGGACATATACACGGATTAACCGTCTTGGCAGAAGTTTTGCAGACACATTATAGTCCTGAGTGGCAAGCGATCGTCTACGAAGCCGCCGTTTATTACCCAATTTGCGAACCGGTTATCCAGCGCGTTTCTCTATCCAAACTACCAGAAGCGAAAGTTACTCCGGTTTCGACCCTTTACGTACCTCCATTTGGCCCAGCACCGCTCGATCGCGAAATGATGGCGCGTTTGAGAATGGGGAAGAGAGGGGGAGCGGGAGAGTGAGGGAGTGGGAGAATAAATCTTTTTGTCTTTTCCTTAATCCAAAATCCAAAATGTTTGACAATCCCGAATTTATCGCCAACCCTTACCCAACTTACAGCGAACTGCGATCGCACAGCCCAATCCATTGGGTTGATATTTTGGGCGGAGCTTGGCTATTACCACGTTATGACGATGTTGTCAATGCTTTGCGCGACCCGCGTCTTTCCGCCCAACAAAGCGACTTGTTTTTTGCCGATTTTCCCCCTGAAATGCAAGGAGAATTTGCCGAATTCAATCGCATTTTTGGGATGTGGTTGCTATCTCTTGATGGTGTGGAACACAATCGCGTCCGTAAGCTGATGAACAAAGGGTTTAAGATGGCGCTGCAAAATCTGCGACCCCGGATTCAAAAAGTAACCGATTTGCTGCTCGATCGCGTGCAAGCTACCGGAGAATTCGACTTGATGCGCGATTTTGCCCTGCCTTTCCCCATGCTGGTGATGGCGGAAATGCTGGGGGTAGATGCCCAGGATCGAGATGATTTCATCTCCTGGTCGGAAGATATTCTCATCATAGCAGATGCGCCGCAAGTTACGCTGGAATTGGCACGCCAAGCTCAAAAAAGTTTGATAGCTCTCAACGAATATTTTCGTACTATCATTGCAGAACGGCGTCAGAATCCGGGCGAGGATTTGATTAGTTTTTTGATTCACGCCGAAGAAGATTCTGTCCTGACAACTGACGAAGTTATCGCCCAATCTTCCCAATTAATTGCGGCTGGATATGCTTCGATTCGCAATTTTTTGGGCAATGGAATATACTTGTTGTTAAAGCATATTGACCAATTGAAAATCTTGCGTAACAACCCATCTTTAATGCCAAATGCTTTGCGAGAATTGTTGCGTTATGAAAGTTCGGCTCAATTTGCCACTCGTTTTGCTAGGGAAGATTTCTTTCTGTACGATCGACTAATTAAAAAAGGCCAAACAGTTATCGCTTTAATCGGTTCCGCCAATCGCGACCCGGAGAAATTTCCCAATCCCGACGTTTTGGATATCACTCGCAACGCCGACCATCACCTCGCCTTCGGCTACGGCGCACACGCTTGTCTGGGCGCTACCCTCACCTACATTCAAGCGGAGATTGCTTTCCTGACTGTAATTCAAAGAATGCCGAATTTACGATTGGTTAACGATACACCAGAATGGAATCCCGGCTTGCTTTTTAGAGGATTTAATTCGCTACCGCTAACTTTTTGAAGACTTATCCCCCAATCTCGATTATGAACCACTCCCATACAATCCCTATCGCCCAAAACCCCAACAATGCCAAAGCTTTTGCCCAACGAGGTGAAAGCTACCGTCAGATGAAACGCTATCCGGAAGCATTGGCAGATTTTAACCGAGCGATCGCACTTTCGCCAAATTACGCTTGGGCTTACGCACACCGAGGCGTCGTTTATCGGCGGTTGTTGCGTTATGAGGAAGCATGGGCAGATTTTAACAAAGCGATCGAACTCAAACCGGATTATGCTTGGGCTTATGCTTATCGGGGCGTTATGTGCAGTATTGCCAATCGCTATGCTGAAGCAGTGGTGGAATTCGATCGTGCGATCGCACTTGATGAGACGATCGGTAAGTATTGGGGTAACGAACGCGGTTTTCCCCTCATGCGACTGGGACGGTACGCCGAAGCAATGGAATGTTACGAGCAAACCTTGACAGCAAGACCGAATGACCCTCTTGCTGTCTATTGCATTGCTGTTAACCAGACTCTTTGGCAAGGATTGGCAAAAGCGCAAACCGAAATCGATCGAGCGCGGACTGTCTTGCAGTCAATGGTGGATGCAGAAGAAACCCGGTTTTTCAAAGAAACCGGGTTTCTGTCTAACTCCGACGAAACTGCCAATCCAAAATCCCAAATCCAAAATCTAAAATGGTACGGTGGTAGCGATATCGCCCTTTACGCATTGGGCGGTTTGGCTGCATTGGCGGGGGACTTCGACAAAGCATTGAACTATTTGCAAGCAGCTATATCCGTTGAATACGACCTCAACGTCGAGATGGTGCGTAATGACCCGGCTTGGTTTAATTTGCACAGCGATCCCCGTTTTCAAGTCTTAACTAATTGCAAAAATCGTTGAGATTGAAGCTTAATAGTGGTATAACTCAAGCAATACAGTCAAAAAATTTGCACCTACCTAAAGAGGGACTAATTTTGACCAAGCTATACGAGTTATTGACCGATTTGGCCACCAACCCCCAGAAACAGGCTGCATTTGCCCAGTCTCCCAGCGCCGTAATGGATGCGGCGGGGTTAAGTGAAGTCGAGCAAGCCATTGTCAAGAGCGGCGAAAGAGCTAAAATTATGGCTGCTTTTGCAGAAGAACTGCCTGTATTGTCGATGATTCATCGAGAACCCGATCCCGATCCTTCTCCCGATCCAGACACAACACCCGATCCAGACACAACACCCGATCCAGAGGTTTAAAAAGGCTTGAGATGATAGTAACTTAACCTTTGGTGCTTTGATGGCTGTAAAAACAGCCGTTCAGCGATTTAGCACCTCCACAATTGAGTCATTAGCAAGGTGTAGATAATTATTATGGCAGAGCAAGAAAACTTAAGGATTGTCAAGCAAATAGTCGGTGAATATACCGAAGGCGAACTCCCAACTCCGCCAGAAGAACTTTTGGCAGAGAATGTAGAATGGATTGTGTCTGGATCGATTGATGACCCTTTTGTCGGTCACTATCACGGTCGCGAAAAGGTTAAAGAGGTTTTTGCCAAATTCAGTGAGTTAACAGAAGTACAAAGCGGCTATAAGATCGAAGACTACATTACCCAAGGCGATAAGGTGATCGTTAAAGGGCATGAGCAACTCCGTTTCAAGCACAGCGGTCGTGTTGTGGAAGGCAGCTTTGCATATTTCGTTACTTTGAAAGATGGCAAAATTGTTAAATTTCATGCCATCTATGGTTCTCCGTAGATAACAGATATATCCAAATTTAATTGTTCAAAGCAAAATCTTCGGTGCAGACCTACTTCTGATGCTTGAGAAAGCGATCCAGCAAAGTAGGTAACTGCACATTTTTCTATAACAGGGTGTTTCAGAAACAGTCAGTAGGTGAATGTGAATAAACTTGGAACCGGGCAGGCAAGATCCCCATTTTACAGGAAAGCTAAAATAGTTTTGGCTGGGCGTCTTGCCTTTGTATTAAAATAACTTTTCGTCAGATGTTTAGATAACTATTTTTACTTTATTTACTTACACTTAAGTTAATTTTGGAACAAACTATGATAAATATAGCATTTTCAGGCTACCAAATAACCAAAAAACTCCACGAAAGCGATAACTCCTTGGTTTATCGCGGACTTCGCCAACTAGATAAACAACCAGTTATCCTCAAGATCCTCAAGGAACTTTACCCACCGCCGGAAAAAATTGCTTGGTTCAAGCGAGAGTATGAAGTCATTTGTAACCTGAACCTAGCTGGCGTAGTAAATGCCTACAGTTTGGAAAGAGATGGCAACCGCTGGGTGATGGTATTAGAAGACTTTGGAGGGATATCTCTAGCCCAGTTAATGCAAGCAGAAGAAACCTCTCCCCCAAGCCCTCTCCTACAAGGAGAGGGGAGAAATCTTCCGCTTCCCCCCTTACCTCGTAGGGAAGCGGGGTTTGGCGAGTTAGGTTCTTTGGCAGATTTTTTAACAGTAGCTGTTCAGATTAGCGAGATTTTGGGTCAAATTCACCAGCAGCATATTATTCACAAAGATATTAACCCAGCAAATATTATTCTGAATCCAACTACCGGGCAAGTAAAACTTATTGATTTTGGAATTTCTACAGTTATTTCGCGAGAAAATGCCACTTTTCGCAATCCAAATGTCTTAGAAGGAACGCTGGCCTATATTTCGCCAGAGCAAACCGGACGTATGAACCGTCCCATCGATTATCGCACAGATCTTTACTCGTTGGGAGTCACATTCTACCAGTTACTAACGGGCGAGTTACCCTTTCCGATAGAAGATGCGATCGAATTGGTGCATTGCCATATTGCCAAAGTTCCCTTACCGCCGCACCAACTAAAACCAGAAATTCCCCAGATAATTTCACAAATCGTCCTCAAATTAATGGCAAAAAATGCCGAAGACCGCTACCAATCCGCCTACGGAATGAAAGCAGATTTAGAGCAATGTCTGCATCAATGGCAGCAGAAAAAGCAAATAGCTCCCTTTCCTCTAGGGCGTGCCGATGCTTCAGATCGCTTTCAAATTCCCCAAAAATTGTATGGGCGAGAAAAAGAAATAGAAACCTTATTGGCATCCTTCGATCGCGTTAGCTTAGGAGCCAGCGAATTAATGTTGGTGGCAGGATATTCCGGGATTGGTAAATCAGCTTTAGTACAGGAAGTTTATAAACCCATCACTGGCTCGCGAGGGTATTTTATTGCCGGGAAATTCGATCAATTTCAACGCAATATACCCTACGCCTCCCTTATCCAAGCATTTCGTTCTTTAATCCTACAGTTACTAACAGAAAGTAAAGTCCAAATAGACGCTTGGCGTGAAAAGTTGCTGCTTGCCTTGGGTTCAAACGGTCAAGTGATGATAGAAGTAATCCCCGAATTAGAATTAATTATCGGACAGCAACCGCAAGTACCTGTTTTAGCACCAGCGGAAGCAGAAAATCGGTTTAATCTCGTTTTCGGGAAATTCATAAAAGTATTTACTCAACCACAACATCCCCTCTGCATTTTCTTGGACGATTTACAGTGGAGCGATGGTGCTTCGCTGAAATTAATTGAACGTTTGATGACGGCGGCAGATAGTAAATATCTGTATTTAATTGGAGCCTATCGGGACAACGAAGTCAGCGAAGCACATCCCCTCATGCTGACGTTGGCAGAGATCGAGAAGGCTAATGCAACGATCGATCGCATCTTCCTTTCTCCACTAAAATTGTCCGATGTTAATCAGTTAATAGTAGATACCCTTCATTGCGGCTCGGAGACAGCTTTACCCCTAGCAAAATTAACAGTTGCTAAAACAGGCGGTAATCCTTTCTTTATCAATGAATTCTTAAAAGCTCTCTATGCAGAAGGATTAATTTCTTTTGACTATCAGCAAGGCAGTTGGCAATATAATTTACCGGAAATTAAAAACCGGGGCTTTACTGATAATGTAGTTGAACTGATGGCAGGAAAAATTCAAAAATTGCCAGAGCAAACACAAGCCGTGTTGAAACTGGCCGCTTGTATTGGCAATCAATTTGACCTCCAAACTCTAGCAGTAGTCTATGAAAAATCTCTCCGAGAAACAGCAGGCGATTTGTGGCAAGCAATTGCAGAAAATTTAATCTTACCTTTAAGCGATACTTACAAACTATTAGACCTCGATCTGCAAGATTTGGTCGGTCAAGTAAATGTTGAATATAAGTTTGCCCACGATCGTATCCAACAAGCAGTTTACTCCCTTATTCCTACGGAAGACAAGCAAGCTTTTCATTTGCGAGTAGGAGAATTGTTACTGCAAAATACACCGGCAGATAAGCGCAAGCAAGAAATATTTGAAATAGTCAATCAACTCAATCAGGGTAGAGATTTGATTCAGCAACAAGCAAAGCGATACGAACTAGCTGAATTAAACTTGCTGGCAGGACAGAAAGCAAAAGCCTCCGCAGCTTATCAGCCAGCATTTAATTACTTGCAAATAGGCATTGAATTGCTGAAAGACGAGTCAAGCTGGAAGCGGCAGTATGACCTGACTTTGGGGCTATATGTACAAGCTGCCGAAGCAGGGTATTTGAGCGGAAACTTTGAGGATATGAGACGATTGGCATCTGAGGTGCGAAACCATGCTAAAGCTCTACTCGATAAAGTGAAAGTCTATAAAGTTGAGATTCTGGCTCATCTTGCCCAAAACAAACTAATGGAAGCGTTGCAAACCGCTCTTGATGTACTGAAATTGTTGAGTATTACATTTCCAGAACAGCCAAGTGAATCAGATTTTATGCTTGCGTTACAAGAAGTTAATTCAGTTTTGGGTGAAAAACAAATTAAAGCTTTGGTCAATTTACCAGAAATAACCAATCCAGAAAAAATGGCGGCGATAGATATTATGAATTATTTAAATTCTATCAGCTATAAAGCCGCTCCTCAATTGTTGCCGTTATCTGTGTTTAAACAGGTCAATTTGTCTATAAAATACGGGAATGCGCCTGAATCTAGTTATGCTTATGCCTGTTATGCAATGATTCTTTGTGGCCTAATGGGAGACATTGATTCCGGCTATGCTTTTGGTCAAATAGCCTTAAATATATTAGAAAAGCTTAATGTTAGAAATCTCAAAGCAGGTACGTTAAACTTAGTTTACTGCACTACAAGCCATTGGAAGGAACATCTCAAAGCTGGTTTACAACCTTTACTGGATGGCTATCAAAGCGGACTAGAAACAGGTGCTTTAGATATGGCTAGCTATTGTGCTTTAGCACGCTGTAACCAGTCTTATTTTATGGGCAAGCAACTGAATAAATTAGAACGAGAAATGGCTTCTTATAGTAGCGTTATCAGCGAATTAAAGCAACAAACTATCGCTAATTACAATGAAGTGTGGAGACAGTCCGTACTGAATCTAATTGGGCAAAATGAGAATCCAATCCAGTTGATTGGTGAAGCTTACAACGAAGAAAAAATGCTGTCTGTTCACTTGGCAGCAAAAGATCGCTCGGGGGTTTATTACTTATCTCTCAATAAATTAGTTCTTTGCTATTTATTTGGTGAATACTCGCAAGCTATTCAAGTTGCAGCTAGAGCAGAAGAGTATTTAGACGGAACCATAGGAATGATACCTTTCTACCAATTCCATTCTTGGGATTCCCTAGCTCATCTCGCTGTATTTCCCGATGCTGACGAACCAGAAAAAGAACGCATTCTCGCCAAAGTCGCCGCCAACCAACAAAAATTAGAAACATGGGCTAATCATGCGCCCATGAACTACCTGCACAAATTCTATCTAGTCGAAGCCGAACGCGCCCGCATTTTAGGTAAATACGGCGACGCCAGAGAATATTACGACACAGCCATTGAATTAGCCCGCGAAAACGAATACCTCAACGAAGAAGCCCTCGCCAACGAACTCGCAGGCAAATTCTATCTAACCAGAAACCAAACTCATTTTGCCCGCCACTACCTGCAAAACGCTCGCTACCTCTACCAACAATGGGGTGCAGCCGCCAAAGTCAAACATTTAGAAACCCAATATCCAGAATTCTTCACCGCCGCCTCAACCACTTCTTCCCCCACCAAAACCACCATTTCCACTATCACCACCACAGGCGGAACAACTTCCGGTCAACTAGATTTAGCCAGCGTCCTCAAAGCTTCCCAAGCCATATCCGGCGAAATCCTCCTCGATAAATTGCTCGCCAAACTAATGAAAATCCTGATCGAAAATGCAGGCGCACAAAAAGGATTTCTCATTCTCCCCGCCCCAAAACAATCAGAAAGCGAAGCAACTAACTGGGTAATCGAAGCATCCGGAACAGTCGATGCTGACGAAGTAACCACCCTGCAATCCATCCCCGTAGACTTAGTAGATTCCTCCACCGGAATTCCCCTCCTCAGTACCGCCATCGTCAACTACGTCGCCCGTCGCCAAGAAATCGCAGTTCTCGACAACGCCGCCGAAGAAATCCAAAATCCCTCCTCCCAAATCCAAACTCGTAACGACCCCTACCTCCTGCACGCCAAACCCAAATCTCTTCTCTGCATTCCCCTCCTCAATCAAGGCAAACTCAGCGGCATTTTATATCTCGAAAATAACCTCACCACCGGCGCATTTACCGCCGACAGATTGGAACTCTTAAAACTTTTATCTTCCCAAGTAGCCATCTCCATAGAAAACGCCAAACTCTACCGAGAAACTACCGCCCTCAACGAAGAACTGAAAACACTCGACAAACTCAAAGACGACTTTTTAGCCAACACTTCCCACGAACTCCGTACCCCTCTCAACGGCATCATCGGCATCGCCGAATCCCTCATCGACGGTGCCGCCGGACGCCTCAACGACAAGCAAACTGCCAACCTTTCAATGGTAGTTGCCAGCGGCAGAAGATTGGAACGTTTGGTCAACTACGTCCTCGACTTTTCCCAACTCAACAAAGGGAAAATGGAACTGCAAACAAAACCCGTCGATTTCCGCCAAATCGCCGAAATTGTCCTCACCCTTTCCAAACCGCTTTTGGGTGAAAAATTCCTCCAACTCAAAAACGAAATTCCCGCCAATCTCCCCCCCATTGAAGGCGACGAAAATCGCCTCCAACAAATCATGCACAACTTAATCGGCAACGCCATTAAGTTTACCGCCGCCGGTTCGGTCACCGTTTCCGCCATCCAGAAAAACGGTATGGTCGAAGTAACAGTTACCGACACCGGTATCGGCATTCCCCGCGAAAAATTTGCCGATATCTTTAAATCTTTCGAGCAAGTTGACGCCTCCATTTCCCGCGAATACGGTGGCACTGGATTGGGCTTAAGCATCACCAAACAACTGGTAGAATTGCACGGCGGCACCATCTGGCTAGAATCGGAAATCGGCAAAGGTTCCAGCTTCACCTTTACCCTCCCCACCAGCAGCCAAACACCGGAAATAACCGCTCAATTAACGCAAGAAATTACCAAAGTGCGGGAAGAAGTCGCAGCGCCGCGATTGGTGCCTGTAGAAGTATTACCTTCCCAAGCCGATTTTACCATTTTAGTGGTAGATGACGAACCGATTAATTTGCAAGTAGTCACCAACCACTTATCTATGTACAACTACAACATCATCCAAGCTATCAGCGGTGCCGATGCTTTAGAAATTGTGGAAACACAGCGCCCCGATTTGATAGTTTTGGATATCATGATGCCGAAAGTATCCGGTTACGAAGTTTGCCAAAAAATTCGCGAACACCACAGCGTCAACGAATTGCCCATTTTAATGCTAACTGCCAAAAATCAAATCGCCGATTTGGTACAGGGTTTTAGTGTGGGCGCTAACGATTATCTCACCAAACCAATCTCCAAAAACGAACTGATCGCTCGCATTCAAACTCAAATCAAATTGTGCAATTTGGAAGCATTACGCCAAAGCGAAGCGCGAGAAAGAGAGAAAGCCCGTCAGTTAGAAGAAGCCATGCAAAAGCTGCAACGCACCCAAGCCCAACTCATCCAAACCGAAAAAATGTCCAGTTTGGGGCAGCTAGTCGCCGGCGTCGCCCACGAAATCAATAACCCCACCAACTTTATCTACGGCAATATCATTTATATCAAACAGTACAGCGAACAATTGCTCGATCTTGTCACACTTTACCAGCAACACTATCCCAATCCCACCGCCGAAATTGCCGAAGCGCTTTTAGACAACGAAATCGAATTTTTAAGCGAAGATTTGGAGAGAATTTTGTCCTCAATGCAAAACGGTGCCGAACGCATCCGCAAAATAGTTTTGGCACTGCGAAACTTCTCCCGACACGATGAATCCGAGACCAAACCTGTGAATATTCACGAAGGTATTGACAGTACCTTGATGCTGTTGCAGTCTCGCCTGAAACCAGAAGGCGGACGTTTGGAAATCAACGTCATTAAAGAATACGGCAACCTACCCAAAGTGACTTGTCAAGCTTCACAAATCAACCAAGTATTTATGAATATTTTCGCCAATGCCATTGATGCTTTGGAAGGATACAGTAAATTTCAAGTCGCGCATCTGAAAGAATCGCACCCAATACCCACCATTCGCATTCGCACAGAACAAACTACCCCCAACGCGATCGCCATCCGAATCAGCGATAATGGCCCAGGTATGATACCGGAGGTAGTTGACAAAATCTTCGATCCGTTCTTCACCACAAAACCTGTAGGGTCTGGCACCGGCTTGGGTCTGTATATCTCCCACTCGATCGTTGTAGAATCTCACAGCGGTCAACTCAGTTGCATTTCCATACCCGGACAGGGGTCGGAGTTTGTTATGGAAATTCCGATTAAGTGAAAGAGGGGAACCCCACCCCCAGCCCCTCCCCGTCTACGGGGAGGGGAGCAAGCCCCGACGGTCTACGGGGAGGGGAGCAAGCCCCGACGGTCTACGGGGAGGGGAGCTAGAGCGTCAGTCCACTAGAATGAATTGACAAAAACAACGAAATATGTATTGTGTAGGGGCGAAGCAAGAGGGCGACAATCGATCGCCAGAAGCAACAATTTTTATGTCCTCTTGCTTCGCCCTGCCGAGGTTTCTATACAAATACACATCTTATTTCTTTTGTCAATCTCTTTTACTGGACTGGCGCTCGACGCCCGACGGTCTACGGGGAGGGGAGCAAGAATGAGTGGGGGAGTGGGAGAACGAGATACCGAGCAGAAATTCGTGATTTTGACTTTTGCCTTTTGACTTTTGACTTTTGACTTTTGACTTTACGCACTGTATGTGTAAATCGTTACCGAAAAAGGCAGGCAATATAGAGAAAATATGATTTTCGATCGATTTTGGGTCAACAAATTCTATACTCACAGGCAGCCAAAATCTAAAATCCTAAAGGATAAGAGCTATGCAAACTGTACCCAATCCAGTCCTCGAATGTAAGCCGATTATACAAGTAGAAGACGATCGCACGGGATTGAGCATTGAAGCGCTCAAACGAGGGTTCTTGGATAACCTTTTCTACGTACAAGGCAAGTTTTCCGGGATTGCCACCAAAAACGATTGCTACATGGCATTAGCTTACACAGTACGCGATCGCTTATTCAAACGCTGGGTAGACACGGCCCAGAGTTACACGAAAAACGGTTCGCGGACAGTTTGTTATCTTTCCGCAGAATTCCTCATGGGCCCACACCTGGGCAACAACCTGATCAATTTGGGTATCTACGACCAAGTTAAACAAGCCATTGAAGAATTAGGACTCGACTTCTACGAATTACTCGAACAAGAAGAAGAACCCGGACTGGGTAACGGCGGTTTGGGGCGATTAGCTGCGTGTTACCTCGATTCGATGGCCAGCTTGGAGATTCCCTCTCTAGGTTACGGCATTCGCTACGAATTCGGTATTTTCGAGCAAAAAATTCAAGATGGCTGGCAAGTCGAAATCACTGACAAATGGTTGCGCTTCGGCAATCCGTGGGATGTCGCCCGTCCGGAATGGTCAGTGGAAGTGAAACTGGGCGGTCATACAGAATCTTATGTTGACGAGAACGATCGCTATCGAGTCCGCTGGATTCCCTTCCAAGTTGTCAAAGGCATCCCCTACGACACACCGATTTTAGGATACAAAGTCAACACTGCCAATACCTTAAGATTGTGGGCAGCCGAAGCACCGGAATCCTTCGATTTTGAAGCCTTCAACTCAGGCGATTACGTAAAAGCCGTCCAAGCCAAGATGACTTCGGAGAACCTCTCGAAAGTCCTCTACCCCAACGACAACGTATCCCAAGGTAAAAAATTGCGGTTGGCGCAGCAAATCTTTTTCGTGTCATGTTCCCTACAAGACATGATTCGGATTATGAAAGGGCAAAAGATTCCCTTGGAAAAATTCCACGAAAAATTTGTCATCCAACTCAATGATACCCATCCTTCGATCGCCGTCGCCGAATTGATGCGATTGTTAGTGGACGAATACGGAATGGAGTGGGAACAAGCTTGGGAGATTACTACCAAAGCTTTCGCTTATACCAACCATACCCTCTTACCAGAAGCCTTAGAAAAATGGCCTCTGGGCTTGTTTGGGGAACTACTGCCCCGACACCTGCAAATAATTTATGAAATTAACCGTCATTTCCTCGACGATGTGCGGATCAAGTTTCCCGATGATTTCGATCGACTGAAACGAATGTCCCTCATTGACGAAAGCGGGGAACGCTACATCCGCATGGCTAATTTGGCTTGCGTGGGTAGCTTTGCGATTAATGGCGTGGCGCAATTGCACACCGAACTGCTGCAAAAAGATGTCTTGCACGACTTCTACGAAATGTACCCAGAGAAGTTCAACAACAAGACAAATGGCATCACCCCGCGCCGTTTCATGGTATTGAGCAATCCCCGACTGTGCGAACTGATTGACAGCAAGATTGGCAATACCTGGATCAAAAATTTGCACGAACTTCGCCAATTAGAAAGTTTTGCAGAAGATGCAGAATTTCGCCAGAAATTCCGGCAAATCAAACAAGCAATCAAGCAAGATTTAGCTGAATATATCAAAGCCAAAAACGGGATTGATGTCGATGCCAATTCCTTGTTTGATATTCAAGCCAAACGCTTCCACGAATACAAGCGCCAGCACTTAAATGCGCTGCACATCATTACCCTGTACAACCGCATCAAGGCGAATCCGAATATTGATATTACACCGCGCACTTTCTTATTCGGAGGTAAAGCAGCCCCCGGTTATTACATCGCCAAGTTGACTATCAAGTTAATCAATTCGATCGGTGAAGTAGTCAACCGCGACCCCGATGTCAGAGGACGGCTGAAAGTTGTGTTTCTGGAAGATTACAGCGTTAAATTTGCCCAACGAGTTTATCCGGCGGCGGATTTATCGGAACAAATTTCCACAGCCGGAAAGGAAGCTTCTGGAACTGGAAACATGAAATTTGCTCTCAACGGGGCGCTCACTATTGGCACTTTAGATGGCGCGAATGTGGAAATCCGCGAAGAAGTAGGAGCGGAAAATTTCTTCCTGTTTGGATTGACCGCAGAAGAAGTGTATGCCAAAAAAGCAGAGGGCTACAACCCGATGTATTATTACAACAGCGACCCGGAATTGAAATTGGCGATCGATCGCATTTCTTCCGGCTTCTTCTCCCACGGCGATACCAATTTGTTTAAACCTTTGTTGGATACCCTATTGTATCGCGATGAATATATGCTTTTGGCAGACTATCGTGCTTATATAGAATGCCAAGAACAAGTCAGTCAAGCTTACCGAGATGCGGAAAACTGGACGCGAATGGCCATCCTAAATGTAGCGCGGATGGGCAAATTTTCTTCCGATCGATCGATTAGGGATTATTGTGAAGATATTTGGCAAATTCAACCAATCAAAATTGAATTGTCAGAATATCTGCAAACAGATGTCGATCGATTGAAGATAATCAACGAAGAGTCATTTGCGCTCGGTCATTAGACATCTCCAAAATAGTAGAGACGTTGTATACAACTTCTCTACTATTGTTCCAGGTAAGATACCTTTTCCTACCATTACTGAAGCTTAAACCCTTTAGCGGCTAATTGCTGGCGGAGACTTTGAATAATTACATAATCCAGCGTATTCTCGCCACCATTGACATTAGCTTGGCGCTGTTTTATGACATATTCGTCACGTTTTTGAGATAAGTCGCGGATTGTAGCTTGAATTCTCTCTCTTTCCGCTTTCTTTCTCGCTACATATTCGCGTTTTTGCCCTAAACTCATACCCCGCATAACTGGCGGCAAAGCATCATCTGATAATTGTTCAAGGGTAACGATACCTCGATCGAGAGCATCAATTAAATCCCAAGAAGCGTTATTATAATATTGAGAAGCTTTGGAGATACCGCGAGATGCTATATTTTCAGCAGAGTTACGGTCTTCAATAGCCTGACGTTCTTGTCCTGCTGCTCCTCTCGCACCATAGGGAATGTAAGTTTGATTGAGTTGAGCATTCAAAGCAGCAATTTGCTCATCGTAAGGCGACTTAATAAATTCAATCTTTTTGTCTTGGTTAATATTGAAGTGACTGCCTTTTGCTAAAGTAGCTCCCGAAGCCCAAAGTTGTCGCTCCTGACTTTCCGCCGAACCGCAGTAGATCGTATTAACGAGTATATCGCCATTCACAGCGAGATTCACAGCTTGACTCCAACGTACCGGCCCTTGATCGAATGGTTCGTTACCCGCAATAAAAATAACGCGAAAATCTTCTTTGTCTTTACTCCAGTTTAATTGCTGCATCGCCGATCGAATTACCCAACCAGCATATTCTTGACCGCCGTTAGTTTGAATACTAAATAGCTTTTCGGAAACCAAATCTAACTCAGAAGTAAATCCTGTTAAGAGTCTCACAAAACCTTCTTGGGAAGGTAAACTATCGTTACCGTAATGGTAGAGAGCGACTTCTAACTCCGGTACTTCGCCATCTTTGGTTACTTTAGACAAAGAATTAACAATTTGCCAGATTTGCGTGCGCGTTTGGTCGATCAGTCCATCCATGCTATTGCTAGAATCGAGCAGGATCGCCATCTGAATTTTCGCTTTAGCAAAAGCTTTGATAGGAAAACACAAGATGCTCAAAGTTAGAGCTGTAGCGAATAAAATGCGAGTGAGTTTTGGCATGGCTTTTTCCGAGTCCTTATCGTTATAGCTAGGGGTTAGCTAGATTCGTAGGTTGGGTTGAGGTACGAAACCCAACTAAAGAAGCTAAGCTACATTTAGATTCGTAGGTTGGGTTGAGGTACGAAACCCAACTAAAGCGTTGGGTTTCGCTGCACTCAACCCAACCTACAAAGAAGCTACAAAGAAGCTAAGCTAAATTTAGCCGATCGATCTCTCTGTTGCCAAAAATGTAACGAAATCTCTACGACAACGCGAGAGTCCCCAGGCGAGAGCGCTAGCAGTCTGGAGAGGGATAGCGACTAAAGATGGGGGTTCGATGCCTCCATCTTTAGTAATTTGATGGTATAATTGTTCGATATTCTTCACAATTTAAAAATGCCTCAAGTCCTCACGGTTAGCTGTAAGCTCGAAGTTACACCAAGTCAAGTTGAAAAACTTGATGCGGTACTTCGGGCTTTTGCAAGTTGCTGTGAGTATGTAAACAAAAACACCAACCAAAAACTGACCAACCAGATAGCCGTACAATCCTTAATTTACAAGGAAGCACGAGATTATTCGGGAATGTCTGCTCAGATGACCATCCATGCTATTCGCAGGGTTTGTGCTAATCGCAAGACTGCCAAGCAACAAAATCGCCCAGTCAAAGGGTTTGCTCCGACCAGTGCTACTTATGATGCTCGAACTTTCACTTTTCGCGAGAAGGATTGGACGGTTAGCTTGACGATGGTTAAAGGCAGAGAGAAATTCCCTCTGCACATCGGCAACTATCAGCGTCATTTGCTTGCTGGGACAAATCCTAAATCGGCAGTGCTGGCAAAGCGCAAAGATGGTACTTATTACTTGCAAATTCAGCTTGAATCCGAGCCACCACAACCCGAAAAGACTCTTCAGGTCTTGGGGGTCGATCTGGGACGCACAGACATCTGTGTTACCTCTGAAGGGGAGAAGTTTAACGGAGAACAGATAACTCAAGTTCGAGATCGATACGCCCGTGTCAGAGCTTCGTTGCAACAAAGGGCGTCCAAAGGCACTCGTAGTAGTCGGCGTAGATGTCGGCAACTTCTGCAACGGTTGAGTGGACGCGAACGAAGATTTCAGACACAGGTAAACCATGCCGTCAGTTACCGACTCATCCAACACGCCAAAAAAACCAGCCAAACCATTGCTTTGGAGAATTTGACCGGGATTAGGGAGCGTACTAACCAACAACCTCGCTCTCAAACTCAAAGGCGTAGGAGTAATAGTTGGGCGTTCTACCAACTTCGCCAATTCCTCACTTATAAAGCCGTAAAGTTTGGCGTGAATCTGGTGTTTGTTGACCCAAGATACACATCCCAAACCTGTCACAAATGCCTGCATATTCATCCAGTTAGAGGTGAATCGTACAGAAGTGGCAAAAAGTTTAGATGCGGTCATTGTGGTTGGATTGGCGATGCTGACGAGAATGCGGCTAAAAATATTTCTAGTTTGGGGCTGATTTTAGACCAGCCTAGAGGTTCAGGACTTGCTTGTTCGCTAGAGCAGCACGTTCTAGGGCTACTGAAATCTCCGACCGAGCGTGTAAGCAGATCGGGGAAGTTTAAATATCGCTTGTTAAAATAAAACGCCAATCGCATTTATCCATACCGTGACTGACTACACTAGCAGTTGCAGTGGGAAAGATGGCTTCAGTTACAAGCGCTTGTGCCAAATCGTCATTTTCTGGCACGCAGAACATATGCACATACCCAGGTACAGGCTGCGAAATGCCTGGGGATGCGATCGCACCCCACTGGACGTGCAGCAACGGTAAGTATTCTGCGGTACTTTGCAGTTTTAAATCTTTTATCCCTCGCAGCGAGAGATAGGAAATATTGCCGCGATGTTCCACAAGTAGGGATGAGCAACGGCGCATATTTTCTGCATCCAAGCTGTATATTAATAGTGTAGCTGTGTGGCGAAATTTTACCGGACTAAATCTTTCCAGAACGCTAACCAGACGATTGGGAGTGCGATCGCCCTTATTCATGGAAATAGTATATCCGCGATCGCAACGAGAAATATTACCATCGAGGGCGTGGCGCAGCAATCGCAGGGAAAGGTGTTGACGTTGGTAATTTGGGTGAACTTTCAAATCGCACAGATACCAAGCCGGACGAACTTCCTCGC
Source organism: Aerosakkonema sp. BLCC-F183 (assembly GCF_041929145.1). NCBI lineage: Bacteria > Bacillati > Cyanobacteriota > Cyanophyceae > Aerosakkonematales > Aerosakkonemataceae > Aerosakkonema > Aerosakkonema sp. BLCC-F183. The sequence continues at coordinate 78,204 of NZ_JBHFNU010000061.1, forward strand.
CTTGACAGTAGGGAACTTGGCGCAGCACACCCGTCCCAACACCTGCAACGCAGCGATCGGAAACATCGACAGCGACGTAGTAATTTACTTCACCCAAGCGATCGAAAAAAGCAAAATAATCTTTGCCGTGGTCGATTTGAAAAAAATCATCCCCCAGCGGATAAATAGCAGCTTGTTCGATCGCCACAATACCGGGTTGAAAATGCGATCGTTCCTCATATGCAATGCGGTGAATTTTCATTATACATCTCCAAAAATTCTTGTGGGGCAGGCATCCTGCCTGCCTTTGAGATTCTTTGTTGGAGATATCTATTAGACCTCTGGCAAAAGTCCTGCTGCGAATAATCTTAACTCACTGATTTGCCATCCACTATATCTGTGTTCATCTGTGTTCATCTGTGGATATCTGTGGTAAAAAAAATCCCATACCTTAGACGTTGGCAAAAAATCTATTCCTTCACCCCAACAACAACTTCTCGATAAAAAAACGAACGATCTGATGTCAGTAACTCGGCACTAAACTGACGATCGACTAAAACAAAATCCCCCATAACGGCTGCCAAATCGAGATCGCCATTGAGTCGTCGTCCAATTAGCATACCACCCGGTTGCAAACAACTCACAGCACTTGTCAACATAGCGTGTAAATCGGATAAAGGCATCCAGTCAGAAATATTAGAAAACTGAATCAAGTCAAATTTATTTTCCTTTGCCAATTGCGGCATTACCTCAACAAATGCACCTTGATGCAGTCGCAGTCGATTAGTTCCCAAAGAACGAATTTTCGCTTGTACAGATGGCTGCAAATAAAGGGGAACTCCATCCACTCCATCAGCGTAGCGATCGCCCCAAACTTGCGTCAAAAAGTAATTTCCCTTCGCCACAAATCGCTGCAAAGCAATTGCAAACATATCCGCAAAATGCTCGCCGAAACTGCGTTCCATCGAATAGTTGACCGCAGCTTCTCCAAAAGTGCGTGCCAGTTTTCCTCTCTCAAACACAGTCTCAAAAATAGTTCGCCACCGGGGATGTGCGATCGCATTTTCTGGAGAAGTCAGCGCATCTATTCCATCAGCGGCAAAATGGGCGGACAGTTCCCGAAATAACTGCTCAAAACGCCCGACGCGATTGACACCGAAGCCAATTTGTGCTATTCGCGCATCCCAAAACACCCGCGTAGTTTCTGGAAGTTGCGATCGCAATTGTGCGTAAATGGATATGCGATCGTCCTCAGTCGCCGTTAAATCTGCCCCAATTAACTTTAACTGATTGTCGAGAGATAGATACAATAATGCCTGTCTGCGTAACTCCACCAGATGCAGTTGGGCGGGATTGAGATCCACAGCTTCCACCTGCGCCACAGCAGAACTGGAAAGCAAACTGAGTGCTGTACAGCCACCGGAAGCAATCAGCAACACGCGCAACGGATGACCTTGTTTTGCAGCTAAATGCTCGATAACTCGCAACTCAATTGTAGGGTCTTCCCGCACTTGGGAAAAAGCAATTTCAGAGGGAGGGCTGCAAATCACGATAAAGACTCCAAAAATAGTGTGCGCCGAGAACGAGTCCTTGTGCAACAAGAACGCGAGAACGCGACTCATGCCAAGCTGGTTCTGCTAATATCAGTAAATCTCTAGCGTGTTCGGTGTCGAGTTTTTCGTGTACTGCGTAGTGGGATTGGCTACCGGGAGTCGTCCAAGCGCGATCGCAAACGGTATGTGCGATCGATCCGCTGATGCCCACGTATAGGTATTCGATGATACCCAACATTGCCGCACCAGCTTCGACCGGTTGCGTTAAGCAGTAAGTCAGAATAGACTGATTGAATGCCAGGACGTTTGTGCTGCAAGGGATTTCCAATTCGGTGGCAGTTGCACCCAACGCACAGAGATATTGACGAAATGTGTATTTATGAGAACGCAAACATTCTCCGTGTCCGTGTTCCTCCGCCACATTTTCTGCCAAGGGTAGTCGCGCCTCCAGCAGCGGTGTCCGCGCCAACACAGCTGCAAGTGCTTGGGAAAAAGATTCGACTGCAAATCGAAATGGTAGTTGACTGCGGCGAAAGGCGTCGCGGGATGTGGAGTTGCTTTGCATCCATATTATATAAGGATGGCGACGAAAATCGTAAACTGCTGCCACTTGCAACACGGCGGCTTCTAAGGTGGGAATTGCGATTAAATCTTCCCAAATTAGGGAGGGTGCGATGGGAGAATTTTTAATGGCAAATATTGTGTCCGGTAGCATTGGGAGTGAAAGAATTATGTTTTGGATTGTCTGTTGGCATCGTTAGTTAAAATTTAACCGCAGATGTAGGCAGATGCACGCAGATGCACGCAGATAAGATCGCGAATTTTTTAGGTTACGGATGTTAGGGGAAAGGATACGATCGCTATTTCTATTGTTTCGAGGTCACAATTGGTTACTGATCGCAATGCTACCGACTTTGGTGCGGCGAAAACTGGCAATGACGAAATCGCGCACAAAGGCGAAGTAGGAAGGGATGTAGGGTGCGCCGCGCCACGTTAACTCTTGTTTGAGTTCTTGATGCAAACGCGGTAAATTGTACCAGGGGACTGCTGGATATAAGTGGTGTTCTAAATGATAGTTTTCATTACACATGAAGAATCGGGTGATGGGATTGGTGAGAATGGTGCGCGTACCTCTAATCAGATCCGATTCGTCTTCTAATAAAGTGTGTTGACTCATACCGCGAATGTTGACCATTGTGTTAATAAATAACATGGGAATCAGCCAACCGTGAATTAGTAGCGATTGGGGAATGGGGGATAGCAACACTGCTGTTACCAACAATCCCAGCAAAGCAAGTTCGATCGCAATCCAAATTCGATCTTTTCTCTGACCTTGCCGAAATCCCAATATCGGAATCGCGATGATATATACTGGATAGCCAATTAACAACCTTCCCCAGTACATAAGGAAGACCAACCAGTTCCACTGGGTATAATTTTTGTAACGATCGGGATCGCCTTCTAAACCTAAATCCTTGTGATGCTTGAGGTGCAGGACTTTGTAAGCTGAATAGTTTTGCAGTACTGGCAAAGCGCACAGGATACTTAAAATTCTGTTCCAATGTGGGTTATTTGATAGTACGCCATGCACTCCTTCATGTGTAAATAAGCTGATGCCGTGTAAAGAAGCAGCCGCGAGAAGATAGAATGGCAGGCAGGCAATGTAGCGCCAAGGAGTTGCGATCGCCTCAACTAGCAGAAATATACCACCAACGGCAATTATATAGAAAAAGATAAATATCGCTAACCGATAGCGATGGCTGCCGATGCGATGCAACTCTTTGAGTAGGAGGACATTGATTGGCGGCTTTTCTAAATAGTTAATCCCAGACTGGACGGGGACTGGCTGTAAATCTTCTGGTAAGGCAGTTAGTTTGCTTTCCATATCAGAAACGGTCAGATACCGAATACTCTACTCTACAGTTCGATCGTGCTACAGTCTTTTTTGTCTGACGCAGGTTATGTGCAGCTTTTTCAATTGGCAGTTTTTTTAGCGTAGGGTGCGTTAGCTTCTGCGTAACGCACCTTCCAGTCGTGTCCAAAATGCGGTGCATCATCGATTCTGATATGCTTGCCAGAGATAATACCCCACAGTGGCAAAAATAACCAAAATAATCACCAACAAAAATCCTATATTCAGCACAAACTCTTGCCGTATTGCTGCCTGGATAATTTGCCATTCAATAAATGCAAATAACCAGATAAGTTGCATTTTCAGCCATTTCATCAGACGCAAAGCCATCTGATATTGTCTGTAAGCATTTTGCTCTGTTATCGGTACGGGATAATTAAATGTATGGGGAAAAAGATTTACTATTGTCAACGAGACATAAAACAATAAGCTGAGGCTCGGAAAAAGCAAGATAGTCAACTTGCTACCCATCCCATCTACCTTGCCAAACACATCAAAATGAATGGGAATAATATCGGGTATGGCAGCCCAATTAACGATGAGGTATATGATGTTAAAAGCTATTCCGGCAAAAGCGACTATTTCGAGCGCTCCATCTAGAGGCGATCGCGGTATATTTAAAACAGGTCGCGAAGTCATATTTTCCTCAAAAATTAGGTTGGTACAACAATAATATTATGGTCAATTTTTCGAGCGAAACAAACAACGATACAGTCAAAATTCGGTCAGTTGTGACCGCTGCTTTCGGTCGTCCAAATGAAGCTCTACTCGTGGAAACGATCCGCAACTCCCCGAATTTCATTCCCGAACTCTCGATCGTCGCAAAAGAGAATGAAAATGTGCTGGGTCACATTTTATTCAGTCCTATTACTATTGAAGCACAAGGACAGATAAGTAGAGCGATCGCACTCGCACCCTTAGCCGTCACACCTGCACATCAGCATCAAGGTATTGGCACCCAGTTGGTACATACTGGTTTATCAAAATGTCGGCAATTAAATCACAGTATAGTCGTTGTTCTTGGGGAACCGCAATATTATCGCCGCTTTGGTTTCCAGACAGCCAGTCAATTCGGCGTGCAAGCACCTTTCCCAGTTCCCGATGAAGCGTTTATGGTGCTGGAACTTCAACCAGATGCGCTGAAAAATATCAGCGGAACCGTGCGATATCCAACTTACTTTGATGAAGTTTAATGCACAAGCGAGCGGTTTCACCAGTCCGGCCAACCGTTTTATCTTGGTAATTTTTAATCTTATCTTGCCGCCAAAAAAATTAGGGAAAAGTCGCCGCTAAGCGGCGACTTTTCCCTAATTTTTCATTTTCTATCATTGCTCTCAACGCCTTACTTTTAGCTATCAAAATCTTACTTTTATTTCTCAGATTATGACTTTGAGATTTAGTTTTACTAGCATTGCTTATCAGAGCATCAAAGCTACTTTCCAGAACTTCATAGTCAATCACAAGCTCCTGATATAGATTTATGAGTTCCTCGTGCATGGTTGTTAATTGCTTATTCATATCAGCCATCTCCTGTTTTTAGGACACCTGTAAAGCCGAGCAATCTTTAAGGGCTACAGGCATTATAGTTACCATTAACTCGCAACGAGCGAATTATACATATCTATATTATAGGACATAAAAAATAATTTTTAATCGCAATTTAAACAAAAAGAGATATCTAATTTTGATTGATGAGACCGCAACCTATCCTTTCCCATCAAACCGCAGTTTTTTGAGCAAATCGACCTTTATTCCTAAGCGCATCTAAAAACGCATAAACCGCTGGAGAATGAAGCGCATTTGCCAAAATAGCTACCCCAATTACCCTTTCTAAATGCGCCGGCAAACTGCACACTCCCACACCGGGCGGTACGGGTTCGGCAGCAAGACGAGGGAGAATAGCGGCTCCCAAACCTTGTTGAACCATGCTGACAATAGTTGAATCTTCCCTGATTTCGTAAGCAATATTGAGGGGGTATTCTGCAATGGACAAACATTTGCGAGTCAAGGCATTGCAGGGAGGTATGGAACTGACAATTAATGGATATTTAGCTAACTCTTTCCAAGTAACTTGGTTATTTCTCAATTTAGTTGTTGGTGGCAGCAGTAGAATGTAATCATCTCGCAGAATTTCCCAAGTTTCAAATTCATTGCTGGTGGGTAAATAGGTGAAACCAATATCGGCATAACCTTCGCGCAAAGCTTGTTCGATACTTGGGAAAGTGTCGTTTTCAGTAATACTGATGGTGATATTGGGAAAGCAGTGGCGAAATCGGGCGATCGCTGTTGGTAGGATGTGAGTTGCGACGCTGCGAAAACAGGCGATCCGCAGGCTACCCCCTTCTAAGCCTTTTTCTAAGTTGGCTTCTTTGCCGATTGCTTCCACTAGCTGTAGCACTTTACGCGCATGGGCTGTGATGCGATCGCCAACTGGGGTGAGATGGGCCCCGTGACGCCCCCTGGAAAGCAACACCACACCTAAATCTTCCTCCAGAGAAGCGATCGCATGACTGACTGCCGACTGGGATATCTGCATATGCAGCGCTGCTGCGCTGAAGTTGCCGCAGTCTGCCACTGCAACTAACACACGAAGCTGGGAAAGCTTCATATTGCTTGTATTGCCTTCATTCATAAAGGTTGTGCAAGGGGTTTGCTTCTTCGCAAAAGCCGCAAAATTATTTTACCTCTCTATCTATCGATTTTATTCATACAAGCTATGCAAGTTCTGTATGGTTGTTTAATTGCAACAAGGTTAGAGTGAAATTAAGCTAATAAACTGACTCTTACTTATAGGGAGATTTGTATGAAATTAGCTACACCTTTTTTCCACGATCGACAAAGCTACTTAAGGGATAATACGGAGAGCGAACTGAAAGAAGCTACTCCCAACAAATTCTTATTTCTTAACAAAATTTGGCAGGCTCTGCTAAAAGTTATTGTGAATGGAAACGAGCTGCAAGTTTGGCATAAGAGCGATCGCTCTGGTCATAGCGAATGGCACGCTTACGATCCAGCTACAGGTCGTCATGTTTCTGCCTCTTCCGACACGGAAATGCGGATTTGGATCGAGGAGCAATATTACCAATAATTAAGAAATTTGAAGTTGGCCTGTGGGAAAATACACAGATGAGCGCGGATTATTTTGTATCGCTATATCCGCGCTATCCACATCATACTAATAGGGGATTTTGCCTTCGCGAGCCTTATCGCTTCAGCGCTAAGCTCAATCCATCGCCGATGGGAATGAGACTGAGGAAAACTCGTTCGTCACGAAGCAATTTTTCATTGTAAGCTCGCATAATCTGGGTAATTTTATCTGGATCTTGAGGATAGGCAACTCGTCCGTACCACAAGACATTATCAACTGCAATCAAACCACCGGGACGAACAAGTTGGAGCGATCGCTCATAATAATTTTCATAATTTGCCTTGTCCGCATCGATGAACGCAAAATCAAACGTCGATGCCTGTCCATCTGCTAATAAACGATCCAAGGTGTCCAGCGCAGGTGCTACTCGCAGATCGATCTTATCCGCCACCCCAGCTTGCTGCCAATAGCGACGAGCTATTGATGTGTGTTCCGCGCTAATATCGCAAGCAACAATCTTGCCATCTGGAGGCAGTGCCAAAGCCACAGAAAGCGAGCTATAACCAGTAAAAACGCCCACTTCCAGCGTTTTCTTCGCTCCCATCAATTGCACTAATAGCGCTAAAAACTGACCTTGTTCTGGCGCAACCTGCATTACGGCACCAGGATGATTGGCCGTTTCTTCTCGCAGACGGCGCAGAATGTCTGGCTCCCGTAAAGAGGCAGATAACAGATAATTATAGAATTGAGCGCTCAAGCCAAGGGTATTTCCTGACATCGTTAGTTTAGAAATCGACAACCCCTACACCTTATCAAAAACTTGGGTTTAAAACCCCGTCCTTCTAGGACGGCTTTATATTAGGTTCTGGCAACAAGCGCAACCATACTTCTAACTAACTCGTTCGCGAGTCATGCCTCTATGTTCTGCTTCTGACTCTAGTTGTTTAATTTCATATTCTGTCATGCGTATATCAATCCTTTTTGTTTTCATTTTGTCCGGTCAAATGGCTATACACTTAATATAATGAAAGTCTTATGCTTAATATAATTTTTTCCAATTTGCACGAGGAATATATTTAATAGCATAGCCTATTGTTAATTGTCGAATTAGTAAGGTAGAATCAAGCAAAAATCAAACAAAAAATTGCAATGGTTCTTTCCGAACGCTTCACAGAAGCACTCGTTTTTGCCACCGAACTGCACGCGAACCAAGTCCGCAAAGGCAGCGGCGTTCCTTACATTTCCCATTTGCTGGGTGTCGCTAGCATAGCCTTGGAATATGGGGCGAATGAAGATGAAGCCATTTCTGCCCTTCTTCATGATGCCATTGAAGACCAAGGCGGTGCTGCCACACGAGAAGAAATTCGTCGCCGTTTTGGAGATACCGTAACTGAAATTGTGGATGGTTGCACAGACGCCGATACCACACCCAAACCCCCTTGGCGACAGCGCAAAGAGGATTATATTGCCCACATTCCCACAGCTGAGCGATCGGTGTTATTAGTCTCGGCATCCGATAAACTGTATAATTCCCGGTCAATTTTGAAAGATTATCGAATATTGGGCGAGTCAGTGTGGGGGCGCTTCTACGGAGGTAGGGAAGGCACTCTTTGGTATTATCGCGCTTTAGTGGAGGCATTTCGCAAAGTTTGGTCATCGCCTCTGATTGACGAATTGGAACGAGTGGTATCAGAATTGGAATATCTGGCTAATGGAGCATTAGACAGCGGGCATAAAAATAACTAATTACTGCTTCTCAATTAATAAATATCAATTACCAAATGGCAAACGTTAAATTAGAAAAAATAACGAGACGGTTTAATAACTCTACCGCGATCGCAGATATTACTTTTGAAGTTCCCGATGGGGAATTTTGGGTATTGGTAGGGCCATCCGGTTGCGGCAAGTCTACGATTTTGCGAACAATTGCCGGATTGGAAACTGCCACCAGCGGTAATCTTTATATTGGCGATACTTTGGTGAACGATATCCCACCCAGGCAAAGAGATGTGGCGATGGTATTCCAAAATTACGCCCTTTATCCGCATATGACGGTGGCGGAAAATCTGGCTTTTGGGTTGCAAATGCGAAAATTTGACCGGAAAACAATGAGAGAAAGGGTGGAAAAGGTGGCGCGATCGCTCGATATTTCTCACCTGTTAGATCGGAAACCCAAACAGTTATCGGGAGGACAGCAACAACGGGTAGCCTTGGGAAGGGCGATCGCACGCGAACCGAAAGTTTTTCTATTAGATGAACCTTTATCTAATTTAGATGCCCAATTGCGAGATGATACGAGGGCAGAGTTAAAACAATTGCACCAGCGCGTAGGAATTACTACTATTTACGTTACGCACGACCAAGTTGAGGCGATGACGCTAGCTGACAAAATTGTCGTGTTGAATCGAGGTAAACTTCAACAAGTTGGCGAACCGCAAACAGTTTATGCGCGTCCCGCCAACAGAACGATCGCGACATTTTTGGGTAGTCCGCCCATGAATATTTTGTCTGCAACTTATGGGGGAGATAGATTGAAGTTAGGCGAGCAATTTTTACCCTGTCCGGCAATTATTCGCGAAAATTTACAACTCAGAGAAGGACAAAGTTTGGATTTGGGTATGCGGGCAGAAAATATCAGAATGGGGGCTCTTAAAGAAAACGATCGCTATCCGCTTTTTGTGGAAATAAAGGTGATAGAACCGCTGGGAAGGGAGACTTTAATTCGTGCTGTTTTAGCGGAGTCGGGAGTGCAGTTGAGTTTTTATGCAGCGCCAGAATTGAGTGTGCGTGTGGGCGATCGCATCCCCATACAACTCGATCTCGATCGGTTGTTTGTGTTCGATCCCGCTACCGGCGATACTCTCTATCCTTTACTTTGAATTTCTGCTATTTACTCTTTTGCAGTCAATTTTATAATTGTTTCAAACTCGAAGTTGTCTACTAAATCGTCAAGAGCTTGCGCCAGCAACGTATATTCTGGGGGAATTTGTACAATCAACTCTGAAACCATTTCATCGCTGCATTGTGCGGCAGCATAGTGTAGTTGTGCCACCCACAACTCTGGCATTTGGGAAAAGTAATGTTTAAAATCTTCTGGCGTCAAATTTTTCTGTGTTCTGCGGTTTCTGTCTTGTGTTTCGGATATTTTATCTTCGTAAAGATAGGCGACTTCTAGATATTGACTTAATTTTTCTAGTAAGATTTCTTCTCGAAATGGCTTGCCGATAAAATCATTACAACCTGCTGACAAGATACTTTGCCGATCGTCCTCAAAAGCGTTGGCAGTAAGAGCAATAATTACTGTCGATCGCTCCTGTCCGATTTCTCTTGATTTAATATATTTAGTGGCTTCATAGCCATCCATGACTGGCATTCGCATATCCATTAAGATCAGGTTTGGCTGCCAACTTTCCCACAATGCGATCGCATCTCGACCGTTTTCGGCTTCTCGCACCAGAAAGCCAATCGACGTTAATAATGTCACTAAAACCATCCGGCTTTCAAAGCGATCGTCAGCTACTAAGATGCGATATTCCGGTTGATTGGGTGCCAAAGCAATTACCTTGCTCTGTGGCCGATCTGCCTTAATTTTACTGGCGTCAGCGAGCGTTATTTTAATATAAAAACTAAATGTGCTGCCTTTACCTATTTGGCTGCTGACGCTAATATCTCCTCCCATCAGCTGTACGAATTTGCGGCTAATCGGTAAACCCAATCCAGTCCCTTGCTGAGATTTTCGACCTGTTGCTGTTTGCCCGAACGGTTCAAACAAAAGATTAATTTCTTCTGGCGCAATGCCGGGGCCAGTATCCGATACTTCAAAGTTTATGATGATTTGTTCGGACTCGTTATTCGAGATTCCTAATTTTTTGACAAATTCTTCCAGATTAATAGCTGATACCCGCAGCTTTACACAACCCTCTGTAGTAAATTTGATGGCATTACCCAGAAGATTAATTAAACAAGAGCGCAATTTACCTTCATCGCTTTTCACATATTCTGGAATATCCGCAGCGATTTCAAAAATTAACTGTAAGCCTTTGGATTCCGTTCTTAAACGAAACATTTTTTCCAAGCTTTCTAACAGACGAATCAAGTCAAAGAAATTTTCGTGCAACGTAATTCTGCCTGCTTCGATTTTGGACATTTCCAACACATCGTTGATCAAATCCAGCAGATGTTCGCCAGCACGATTGATAATTGCCAGATATTGCTGATGCTCTGCGGATATGGATGAGCTACGATTCATCACTTGGGTAAAGCCGAGAATGGCGTTGAGCGGGGTACGCAGCTCGTGGCTCATATTCGCCAAAAATTCGCTTTTGGCGCGGTTAGCTCCATCTGCGGCCAATACAGCTTGTTGCAGCGCTGCCGACTGTTTCTCAGTCTGCTGGAGCAATTCTGCCTGCTGCAAAGCGACTCCCAACTGATTGCCAATTTGCACTACAACATTGATTTCTGCTTCTTTCCACTGGCGAGGGCCAGAATTTTGATAAACTCCCAACAAACCCCATAGTTTATTGTTAGAAAAAATAGGGACAATTATGTAGGCTCTGGCTTGAAATCGCTCCAAAAGGTTAATGTACGGTGAGGGAAACTCAGCTTGGTAAATGTCTGGGATGCAGAGGTAATTTACGCTTTGGCTGTAGGTAGGTGAAGTTTCTTGCTGGTAACTATCTCCCAAAGATGCGTCCTTATTGCACAAAGCTTTTACAGTGCAACGACTGTCTTGTACGGTATTTTTAGCAAAATTGGGGTCGTTGTGTTGTTGTCGCAGCAAAGAAATCCACTCGCTTCCCACCGACTCGGCGACAAATTCGCCCGTCCAGTCAGGATGGAATTGATAGACGACGATGCGATCGCAATCGATCAGAAGTCGCAATTCTTGAGTTGTAGCGGTGAAAATACTTTCGATATCCAAAGTCTGCCGCATACGTTCAATTACTCTGGCGATCGCTTTCTCTCTTTCTGCCATCTGGCGCAGGGTTTCTTCTACTTGTTTGCGTTGCGTGATATCGCGTCCTTCTGTCACCAGTAACACCACATTTTGGTTGGAATCAAACACTGGTTTGATCGAAAAATCGATTGTGGCGATTGTGTTCAATGCACCCAAAATTTCTACTTCGTAGCGGACGATTTCCCCTTTGGCAGCGCGTGCGATCGCTTCTTTTAATTCCTCCTGTTTTGGTTGCAGGGAAGCAGCTTTCTTTTGCCGACCTTGGGAGCGCTTTAAATTATTGCCCCCACCAAGCTCACTTTTGCGATCGCCTTTTTCTTTGGGATTTTTTCTCGGTTCCATCCACCATTTTACCTCCCAAAACGGACGTCCCAGCAGATCCGATCGCTTCGATGCCGTGAAGTCAAGCGCTGTTTGATTTACATCCAGTACGGTGCCATTCGGTTGCAGTACCCCCGTGAATTGGAAACTAGAATTAAAAATAGCGCGAAAGCGTTGTTCGCTCTCACGCAGAGCTACTTCTGCTTTGTGGCGAGCGCCAATATCAAAAATTACCCCATCCAGCCATATAATTTTGTCGTTTCCATCAAAAATTACCTGACCTTTTTCGTAAACCCAAGCAATGCTACCATCGGCTTTAATTATTCGGTATTCGATGCAGTAAGGCTGTTTATTGCTGATACCTTCCCGGATAGTTTTTTTAACTTTAACTTTATCTTCAGGATGAACGATACTGTCAAAGGAGCGCACTCGCTCGTTAATAAAATCGCTGGGCGGATAACCGGAAATTTCTAGAATTGCATCGCTGATAAATACCATCGTCCAATCGGAATTGCAAAGACAGCGGTAAACAGCACCAGAAATGTTGCTAACTAAAGTTCTCAACCATTCTTCTCTTTCTCGCAGTGCTAGCTCTGCGTACTTGCGCTCTCGCGCTTCGATCCCCAAAGATACCAAATTCGCGATCGAGCGAGCGAAATTCTTGTCTTCCGGCGTCCAATGACGAGCAAATCCAACGTGTTCAAAACATACAACTCCTGCCGTTTTTCCCTTTACTCTAATCGGCATATCCAACATAGATGCAATACTTAATGGCGTTAGGTAACACGAAGAAAATTCTTTGGTTCTGGGATCGGTGTGGGCGTTTTCTGCTGCGATCGGTCCCTCTTGCTGCAAAGCTTGAAAATATGCCGGATAGTCTGTCTCTAACAGTTCAATTCCTTCGCCATGTCGGTTGTGACTTTTTTCAAATAAATCAAGGCACTGTATTTTTGTAGCCCTTTCGTTGTACAACCATACGCTAGAACGTTCAAGCCCAATGTTTTCAGCGCAAGCTTCTGTAATTTCTGCTAAAGCTGCTTTTAAATCTCCCTGATTTAGGGCTGGACTTTGGGCTAATTTTGTCAAAACTAGGTTATGGTTGCTCAATGCGATCGCCCTTTGTCGGACTGCTTCCTCTGCACGGATGCGCTCCCGAACTTCCTGTTCCAATTGCGCTTTTTGTTCCCGCAATTGTTTTTTCTGACGTACAATCATAAGTTGGTTTTCTACGCGGGCTATGACTTCTCGATCCTGAATTGGTTTGGTGATGTAGTCTATGCCCCCAGCACTAAAAGCTTTCACCTTATCCAATACATCATCGAGAGCGCTCAAGAAAATTACCGGTATTTCGCGGGTAATTTCGTTGGCTTTGAGCTGCTGGCAAACTTCATAGCCATCCATATTTGGCATCATAATATCCAGCAAAATTAAATCGGGCGGATCGGAAATGGCTACAGTTAAGGCAAATTTTCCATTGATGACTCGCCTAACTTCATAACCGTGAGATGTGAGTATACTCGACAGAAGTTGCAGGTTTTGCGGTACATCATCAACGATTAAAATATCTCCCCTAGTTTCTTGAGTGCGATCGCTAAACATTGCTTCTTAAATCTATTATTCGATCTAGACGAAAATCTTGAACTTTTTTGGCTAGCGCTTCAGCTAGACCTATATTTTCAGGAGGAATTTCTTCTAGCAATTTCCCAATTTCTTTTTCTCTAGCAGAGATAGCTGCCGCGTGCAATTTAGCTACCCATTCAGCAGGCATTTGCGCGAGAGCTTCCTTTAAATTAGGTATGCTACTCGATCGACAATTGTTCTCAGTATTTTCTCGTAAATCACCTCCGGTCGAGCTAAGTTCTTTATTTAAAGATTTTGCTTCTTCGTACAGATATAACACACCCAGATATTGACCCATCTTTTCAAAAATTTCTGACTCTTGGAAAGGTTTGCGGACAAAATCGTCGCAACCTACTGACAAAGCAAGGCGACAGGCATTTGGTCTTTTTGCCGAGTGCCGCGATAGATGACTGTTGCAGCACCTTGATGAATAACTTCTATCAGCTCAGCTCGTAGCCAGGAATTACAATCTTGCATTTGGTGAGAAATCTTTTGGTGAAAGTGAAAAATTATCGCCCAAATGCGATCGCTCCTATAGAGTAAGAAGAGGCTATAAATCTTGGATTTCAAGAATTAAGAATGTCCTAACTCACGAGAGCGGTTGCGATAAAATTGCGATCGATTGAGTTAGCCGAACCTCCTTGTCTCGGTTGCCGCCCTTTGCCTGGGAGCGATCGCACTCGCCCCAAAAGCAGACTCAGGAGCCACTTTTGGACAAACCAACTTTAACTCAAGCCGATCGCCAAAACACAAATTCCCTCGCAATTTGATACCCTAGCTTAAATAGTCTTGGGAACAAGTCGAGCGTGGAAATTCAAATTGGGCGAGGTAAGACAGCTCGCCGAGCCTACGGTATTGATGAAATTGCGCTAGTGCCGGGGACTAGAACCCTAGACCCCAGTTTGGCAGACACTCGCTGGCGCATTGGCGGCATAGAGCGAGAAATTCCGATTATTGCCAGCGCGATGGATGGGGTGGTAGATGTCCGCATGGCAGTCTTGCTATCCCAGCTGGGAGCGATGGGCGTCCTCAACCTAGAGGGAATCCAAACCCGCTATGCTGACCCTGAGCCAATTTTAGACCGCATTGCTTCAGTCGGCAAAGATGAGTTTGTGCCACTGATGCAGGAACTTTACGCACAACCGATCGAACCAGATCTGATCGAACGCCGGATACAGGAAATTAAAAACCTTGGGGGCATCGCCGCCGTCAGCGCCACTCCCGCAGGCGCAACTAAGTACGGTTCGATCGTCGCCAAAGCAGGAGCAGACCTATTTTTCGTGCAAGCTACAGTCGTGTCCACCGCTCACCTTTCGCCGGAATCGGTGACACCGCTTGACTTAGCTGAATTTTGCCGCCAAATGCCCATACCGGTAATTTTGGGTAATTGCGTCACTTACGAAGTCGCGCTTAGCTTAATGAAAGTAGGCGCAGCCGGGATATTGGTGGGCATTGGCCCAGGCGCTGCTTGTACCTCTCGCGGCGTTTTGGGTGTAGGAATTCCGCAGGCGACTGCCGTTGCCGACTGTGCGGCAGCTCGCGACGACTATTATCGGGAAACCGGCAATTATATTCCAGTAATTGCCGATGGCGGTTTGATCACCGGCGGCGATATCTGCAAGTGCATTGCCTGCGGTGCTGATGGGGTAATGATCGGCTCACCCTTTGCCAGAGCTAAAGAAGCACCCGGACGCGGTTTTCATTGGGGTATGGCTACCCCCAGCCCTGTTTTGCCTCGCGGCACCCGCATTCGGGTCGGCACCACCGGCACTGTCGAGCAAATTCTGCGCGGGCCAGCCGGACTCGATGATGGCACCCACAACCTGCTAGGCGCACTAAAAACCAGCATGGGTACTTTGGGAGCCAAGGATATCAAGGAAATGCAGCAGGTCGAAGTGGCGATCGCTCCCTCTCTGTTAACCGAAGGCAAGCTTTACCAAAAAGCTCAACAATTAGGTATGGGTAAGTAAATTTACTTAACAAATTTACTTGAGAAATTTTCCGGGGCAGCTTGCTAAATCCCTGGAAAAAGCGAATCTGTCGCATACAATAGAAATAGCGGAGACGCATGTTTCCGTTCACTCCTCACACCACACTCCGCCCGGACTGAAGTTCGGGCGGTTCCTTATTTTAGGTAGATTTCCCCAAGCAGCCGACAGCTAATCGATTATTGGGTATAAAGCTAAAAAATGTCTATACTTTAGGATGAAAAGAACCTTTCCTTGGGTTATGGTAGAATTCCGAAGGAATTAAAGATAATATTCAGCAAGGAAGACAAGGAATGTCAGCAGCTGCACAAGTTACAGACGCTACGTTTGAACAAGAAGTAATTCAAAGCGAAATTCCGGTTTTAGTAGATTTTTGGGCTCCTTGGTGCGGTCCGTGCCGGATGGTTGCGCCTGTCGTCGATGAAATTGCAGACCAGTACAAAGACCAGGTGAAGGTCGTCAAACTAAATACCGATGAGAATCCTAATGTGGCCAGCAAATATGGAATCCGCAGCATTCCCACGCTGATGATTTTCAAAGGCGGTCAGAGGGTTGATATGGTCGTCGGCGCAGTTCCGAAAACTACTCTCTCCAACACTTTGGAGAAGTATCTCTAATCGAAAAGCGCTCGCTCGCCCGATCGTTTGAATAATGCTATTTGGGCGATTGGCTAAATCGCCAAATATCCAATTGCCAAAAATGCTGTTATCGTCCGGTTTTATGGCATTTTTCTCCGGAAATACGCTCTTATCAGTCTATCCCTCCCACCAGCCCAAAAGTGCTAAGTAAAATAAGCTTTGTCTTGTCAGCGTCTTGGATAAATTAGGATCTAAGGCGCTTTTTAATCCAATCGCTCTAATCTCGCTAGAATAGAGTACCCGCCAGTGCGAAAAAAATTATGACTATGACACCCTCGTTCAACGCACACGAATCTCTCCCGGCAGACCTGGCGGAGTTAGTTGAACGGCTACCGACGCTAAGACACAAAAAATGGGTTGAGCAATCGCTAGCTACGCTCCTGCGAATTGCTGGGAGTGAGATCGATCGTCTGGACTGGAAAATTCTCACAGCTTCTTTACAAGACCTAGAGCGAGGATTCCAGACATTCTATCCCTATAGGCACGTTCGTAAAGTCACTATCTTCGGTTCGGCTCGCCTCTCATCGGATAGTGCGGAATACCAGATAGCTGTTGACTTTGCTCGTCGCGTCACCGCTCTGGGATTTATGTTGATGACAGGAGGAGGCGGCGGCATCATGCAGGCTGGGAACGAAGGCGCTGGTGCTGAAAAATCCTTTGGGCTGAATATCAAACTCCCGTTTGAGCAGGAAGCAAACCCATTCATTGCGGGTGACCCAAAACTGATTCACTTTAAATACTTTTTTACCCGCAAACTGTTTCTCTTGAGAGAAAGCGATGCTGTAGGTCTGTTTCCCGGTGGTTTTGGCACCCAAGATGAAGCTTTTGAGTGCTTGACACTCTGTCAAACAGGCAAGTACGGGCCAGTACCTCTAATTTTGATCGATCGCCCAGGCGGAGAGTATTGGAAAGACTGGGATGCCTACATTAACAAGCACCTGGTACAGCGCGGTTTAGTGAACCCGGAAGACCGCAGCGTTTACACGATTACAGACAATTTGGATGTAGCTTGCGAAGCTATCACCAGTTTCTATCGCGTTTACCACTCCAGTCGGTATGTCGGCGACCAATTCGTCATTCGCCTCAAATCTGAGCTTAAAGACGAGGATGCCGAGCGGTTAAACGAAAACTTCAGCGACATCTTAGTCAAGGGACGGATTGAAAAAACTAAAGCTTTCCCCCAAGAAGCAGGGGATGAAACCTTTGACTTACCTCGGCTTGCTTTGTACTTCAATCAACGAGATTTCGGGAGATTGTACCAGCTGATTGCGGCTATTAACCAGCTGGATATTCCTGCACCGGAAACCGAACATCCCGAACTCAAATAATTCTGTAGGGTGGGCACTGCCCACCTATTTTTTGGCTATTCGATCTCGGTAGCGATCGCATCACGTATTCTCGGTTGCCCATCGACTCATCACCTCAATCTGCCTTAAAAGCTACCTTTTTTTCAGTATCATTGCGTAACAACGGTCTACTGGTATCACCGTAAAATTACATAACCAAAGTAAAAATTGCACCATACATTCCGCGATCGTCACCAAGACAACAGCCTGTGAATTTTGGCATCTTGATATCAATCGCCCTAAAATGGGACTCTAGATAGATGCACTAACCGCAGCATCTTTTCCAAATTTTCTATATTGTTTTCTGTTTATGACTTCAAAACACGGCACAGTTAAATTCCCTCTCTGGCAGTATCTCAACCAGCCCTTATTCAGTTCTACAACCAAACTGGAATTGAATCCCCGTCGCTTCTGTTATGTTTACAGAGTGAAACTTCTCGAACGCTGCTTGGCTAAAGAGTGCCGGTCAGAAGGTCGCCGTCCCAAGTCCACTACCGACGACTAACCGCTACAAACTTTGGCAATTAAAAATTAAAAATTTAATCTCAAGCCATCAGCCAAAAGATTGCAGATGCGATCGATTGGCTTTAGTTTTGTGACGCGAGATTTATCTGAGGTGAATGCTTGTAGCCGGCTGCGCCAACAGACTAATTAAGAGAAATCGCTTTT
Source organism: Aerosakkonema sp. BLCC-F183 (assembly GCF_041929145.1). Taxonomy (NCBI): domain Bacteria; kingdom Bacillati; phylum Cyanobacteriota; class Cyanophyceae; order Aerosakkonematales; family Aerosakkonemataceae; genus Aerosakkonema; species Aerosakkonema sp. BLCC-F183. The sequence goes on from NZ_JBHFNU010000061.1 coordinate 96,275, forward strand.
AAGTTTAGATTTTTAATTTTTAATTTCCACCGCACTAACTACTCAAGACCAGGTTATCTCGATGAACGACTGTTTCGGCACCTACATAACCGAGAATTGTCGGTATTTCTGCTGATTGACGACCTATAATCTTCTGTAGCTCAGTGCTGCTATAGTTTACGATTCCCCTAGCGATTTCGCGGCCTACCCCATCGCATAACAGCACGGCATCTGAGGCGTGGAACTCTCCCTTAACTTCCGTAATCCCAGCCGCTAGAAGGGATTTCCCCGCCTGAGCGATCGCCGCTACAGCCCCGTTGTCCAAGTAAAGCTGACCGACGGGTACCAAAGCGTGGGCAATCCAGCGCTTGCGGGCTTTATTTGGTTGGGGTTGCGGTTCAAAATGGGTGCCTAAAGCTTCTCCTTGCAAAATTTTGGTGATGTTGCGAGGCGACCTACCTTCGGTAATTACAGTTCTGACACCAGCCGCCGTAGCAATGCGGGCGGCAGCAATTTTGGTGACCATACCACCAGTGCCCCACGGAGAACCCCGATCGCCAGTTTCTACCTGTAATTCTGCGAGTTCGTCGATTTCCTTGACAAGATTAATCGGTTGTGCATCTGGATTGTTACGGGGATCGGCTGAATAAAGGCGATCGACATCTGTTAATAAAAACAACCAATCTGCCTCCAACAAGCTGGCGACTCTGGCAGAGAGAGTATCGTTATCGCCAAACTTCAACTCGTCAATTGCCACAGTGTCATTTTCGTTCACCACTGGGATAACGCCCAGGCGCAGCAGTTCTTGGAACGTATTGTAAGCGTTAAGATAGCGGCTGCGCTGCATCAAATCGCTGCGAGTCAGCAATACCTGCGCGATCGGCTGTTCCAGAGAAGTGAACAAATCATCGTAGATCCGCATCAAGCGTCCCTGCCCCACAGCTGCCACCGCCTGCTTCAAGGCCATACTGCGCGGTCTTTCCCGCAGTCCCAGACGAGCGCAGCCCACCCCCACCGCTCCCGATGATACCAGTATGACGCGGTGTCCCGATGTGCGAAGGTGAGTGAGGGTTTCGATTAAAGCGGCGATGGTAGAAAGGGCCAGATTCCCCGTAGACGGATCGGTGAGGCTGGATGTGCCAATTTTGACTACTATTATTTCAGACATAGCGATCTCACATTGTAGACTTTCTTGAGCCATTTGTGCTTGCCGATCGCTAATCGTTGATGACAGGCGTTTCAAGGGCCAGCCAATCCCAAATCCTTGCATCGAGTGACCGATCCAAAATTTTAAAGCGTCAGCCGTTTCCGGGTGGAAGGCTGACGCTTGTAGAGGTATTCACAGTGATTTATGGTTAGGGTCTTTATCTCGGCTGACCCCATTTCAACCAATATACACAATGCCACGATTTTCAAAAAAATCAGAATTTCATAATAATTTTTTTATGTTTCCCTTTGTCAGGGTTTGTAATGCTGTTTTAAGTTTTGTTGCTTTGCTGACAAAGTTGCGCCCAGGATTTGAGAAAGCCAAACTTCCAGATTCCGTACCGGGTAGGACTGCACAGCTTGACCGGAATCGACGATCGGATCTACCAAGATGGTGAACATACCCAGACGATTGCCAGCCAGCACATCTGTAAACAAGCGATCGCCCACCATCCCCACCTGTTCCACCCCTAAATTCATCTGGGCGACAGCTTGTCTTAATTTCCGTCGCGAAGGCTTGCTAGCACTGTGCAGATAAGGCAAATTCAAAGAGCGGGCAATTCCGCCAATGCGAGTTTCGCTGAGGTTATTGCTCACCAGCCACATCTGGGCCACTTGTCTGATTTCATCTACCCATAGCCGGAGTTCCTCAGAAGCCTGTTGTACCTTCATAGGTACGAGAGTTTCATCCACATCCAATACCAGACCCTTGAGGTTATATTGTTCTAGCATTTGCGGTGTCAGACTCAAAATTGAGCCCTCCAGAACTAGATCGGGCTGTAGGTGAGCTACCCAAGACATAAGCGATAGTGAAGTGACTGGTGAAAAGGCGATTGGGAACAAAAAACTATAAATCAAAAGTTGCCATTTTAATTTTTAATTTTTAATTCCTCTTGACGTCGGGCGGCGCGTTGTTTTCGGATTGCCACAACAGCGGCTTCGTGTTCTGCCAGGGTGCGACTGAACACATGACTGCCATCGTAGCGAGCCACAAAAAACAGATATTCCGTATCTTCAGGATTGAGGACTGCTTTGAGACTGGCCAATCCGGGACTGGCGATCGGAGTCGGCGGCAGACCTCGATTGAGATAGGTATTATAGGGAGAAGGCGTCCCAACTTGCTTGAACGTTAAAGGTCGATCTGCGGTTTGCTGAATATTCAATCCGTACTCAACCGTTGGGTCAGATTCCAGTTTCATACCCTGGCGCAAACGTCGGATAAAAACTCCGGCAATGCGAGGGCGTTCCACAGGAAGCACCGCCTCTTTTTCTACGATACTGGCTAGAGTCGCCCACTGGAGCAGGCTGTACTGGGTTCGGTTTGGGTCTTTTTGATAGACCGGCAAAGCTAATTCCTCAAAGCGTTTGAGCATTGTGTTGATAATGCTTTGAGGCGTTATCGAACCCGTTGCTGCTACCTGATAGGTATCTGGGTACAAAAAGCCTTCCAAGTGAGGTATGGCGCTGGGTAGCCAGGGAAAGCGATCGCGAGGGATCTGGCTGGCGGCAGCTAAAAAATCTTGGGCTTTGAAAAAGCCTTGAGATTCAAAATAAGCTGCCATCTGCTTGCGCGACCAACCTTCCGGAATAGTGAAGCTACGCTGTAACTCTTTGCCTGTAGTAACTTCCGCCGCTATTTCTGGCAGCGACTGCGTGGGGGATAACTGGTAGGTACCTGCCTTAAACCCCGGCTTGTTTTGCACGGACAACCAACGCGCCCACAAGTTCCAAGCTTGCGCCGAACGAATCAAACCGGCAGACTCCAAATCCCGGCCAATTTGGGAACTAGAAGTTCCTGGCGGAATACGAATTTGCACCCATTTTTTGGATTCCGGCGGTGCTGTGGCGGGTACTGCTCCCTGCGGGGGCCCAGAAGCCCAACTCCACCAAGCCCAGCCTTGCCAAGCGCTTCCTAGCAGCACCGCTGGGAATAGGGCAAGATAAAACAACCACTTGGAGAGGCGCATAGCTTTACCTTATTCCAATTCATCGAACAATTGTTCTTCTAGCATTGGCTGCACCCTTTGAAATTCTTCTGGGGAAAGTAACTCGGCTTTACCCCCTTGAGTCAGACGACCAAAGAATAACAGCGGATCGAGGGGTGTGTAAATGGCGTATTCCTGTTCCTCGTGGTAAAAACTGGCCAGGAACTGCAACTCTTCTGGCTGTTGCTGGGATATTTCATCCTCAATTTCCAGGGTGAGAATTTCTTCTTCGTCCACTTCTGGCAATTCACCGGCTACGGTCAGAGAGAATGCGGTGTGCTTGAGAACGAGGTCTTGCTCTGCCAGGACAGCTTGGGCAGTAGGAAAGATTTTGTTAATGCTCTCGTCGTCTTCTATGAGAGTTGCTGCCTCTTCCTCCTCGAAATCTTCATTCCAAGCAAAAATTTCTACTGGTGAGTCAACGGGTAATAAGAGAACGTACTCTTTCCCCTCAACTTCCAGAAACCGCTCGATGTAACAGGCTAGTTCGCGTCCCGCTTCATCCTTGAGGATGACGGGTTCGTCTTGAGAATATCCATTTTCTTTCTGTTTAGACATTAGAAGGCTCCAAGCAAGGGGAGTGCTATTTCCGCGTGCGACGCTCGTCCAACCATTGTTGCAAAATTATGGACGCAGCAATCCGATCGATCGAACTTTTATGGCGGGATGGGGATTTTTTGGCCCCTTTTAACATTTCTTCCGCCTGAAATGAGGTTAGTCGTTCGTCAACATACTCTACAGGCAATTGCAAGGCTTTGCCGACGCGCTGGGCAAATTTCTGTACTTGTCGAGCTTGAAAACCTAAAGTTCCGTTCATGGAATAAGGTAAGCCAATGACAAGGACTTCTGCCTGTCGATCGGCTACAAGTTCCCTCAAATGCTGCACATCCCGCTCGAACGATTTGCGCTCGATCGTGGTCAGACCTGTGGCAATCAGACCGATGCGATCGCATCCGGCTACCCCTATGCGCTTGCTACCGACATCCAATCCCAGTGCTGATATCGTCCCCTGTTGAGTGTTTTTCGTTATGGCCGCAGGGGGGCAGGGGGGCAGAGGGGCAGGGGGGCTATTTTCATCATTCATCCTTTATCCGCTGGGTATTGTTAAGTTTGAGTTCTGTCTTAAAACCTAGTAGCATATCAATATTGTACAGCATAAGCCTGACAAAAATATGTCAAAGCGACTAGATTTAAGACTGCCAGAGGAAGATATTGCGCTACTTGAGGCATACTGCAAGGCAACCGGAGCTACAAAAACGGGAACGGTTAGAATGCTGCTCCAGATTCTCAAAGATGAACATTTGTTAGCGATTGTTAGAAAAACGCTCACTGTTGATTAACCCTAGCAAGAAGGTTTTTCTTGGTGAGTTTCGCCGCCATCGACGTTGGATGAGTTGCCAGAGGAACCGTTGCGAGATACTTTAAAAGCGACGCCTCCGACTGTTTCCGAGGCAGATTCCGATTTTGACCCTGGTTGCCCGGAAACGTTCGATGCTAAATCAGTTCTTGCCGATTCTGGCATTGCTAGCTGCCGCGATCGCAACCAAGACATTCTTCCCGGTACTGGTTGGCGAGAGCGCTGCAAACCTTGCAGCACTTCAGACAAGGGCAGTCCTTCTAAGGATACCAGTTTCGATTCCCGCAGCTTATGCCAAACGGAACGAGACATCAGGAGGGTATGTTGCACTCGTTCAGCGCCGAGTTGTTCTAGATATTCTTCTCGTTCTGGTTGGTAGTCGGCTGAAGCTAGTTGCAAAGATTGGGGCGGGAAATCTTGGGCGATGCGGGCCATCTGGGCTAGCAATTCCGGATAAAGCCAGGTGTAGGCGGGATGAACCGTCAGTTGGGCGGTGTGGGGCACGGAACCGTTGCGGCTGAGTTGGATTTGAAAATAACCGATCGCTGCTTTGCGCTGCGTTTCAAACACGTAGCCGCTTACTACTTCGGTTTGGCCAAACCATTGTTTCAATCCTTCTATTAAAGCGCCAAAGAAGCTGGTTTTGAAGTCTTGGACGTGGCGATCGAATACTTGCCGCACCAAAGGGGGCATGGATGCGGTATCGAGTTGATAGAGCAGTTGGGCATCGGCGTTGCTGACCGGCAATAGGTTAGGTAAATCCGGTTCTCCTTGTTGCAGTTCTTGGAGTATATCCGGTGCGATCGCCCAATAAGTCATTTGGGCTAAGGGCTGAAAGCCATTTTGTCGATACAGAGCCAGTGTCGTTTTATCGTGAATATTTACTTCTAGCAACCAAGTGCGTGCTTCCCAAATCGTCTCGAAGCAGTAGCGCAGCAATTGGGAACCTATGCTTTGGCTGCGTGCTTTTGGGTCAACCACCACCTGTTCTACTCGCCAAGTACTGCGCGTGCGATTAAACGGGGATATTTGAATTGTGCCCCGAACTTGCTGCTCTTGTTGGGCCACATAAGCGCAGAACTTATACTGGAACGGGTTGGGAAACCAACTCAACAACTTGAATAACCAGTACCAGCTGCGAACCCTTTGCAGCTGCCTTTTTGTGTCAGCACAGCAGCTGTGGTCTTCTGCCTCACACGCCTGTGTAAAAATCTGTTCGAGCGCTTCCAGATCCCGGTATTGGACTGGACGGATGACAACTTTTGGCTCTTGGGCGTTAAATTCGGTCATGTGAAGACGGGTTCGCGGAGGTATCAGTTTCAGTGTACCACTCGACTCGTAAAGCGGGTTCTTTAACAGGAGAACCGCTCTCACGATATCTTTAGGAATATTTTTCACCCGCTCCGCTTAAAAAGCAATTGCTAGTAGCGGCGGTTATTGTTACGATCTTAACTGCTTTCGCTGCTTTTTACTTGCGAATTTTCCCTGGAAATTGTATATTTTTATCGAGATTGGCTAAGTATTATTACTCGCTCGAAAACTACGTACCATTACACAAGTTAAGTAATTCCAGAAACCCGTACACGCCCCGAACGGGAGGAAGAAGAGGTAGAAAATAACAAGGCTTCATAGCGGATTTATTGGGATGATTCTGTTAATCGTTGATTCGTTTTAAAGCTGGAGGGGAAGGGTATCTGTTAACATCAATTAAAAGTTGTGTTTCCAGGATGCGATCGCTCTGATTAAACTGAAATATTCTCTCTGTTACTTCCCCAATTTCCGTCAAAGGTTGAATTGTTGCACCCTCCAAACGGAAATGTTCGCTCCAGCGATCGCGTCTGGGATTAAAAAATCTCACCAGTTCACCTGTCCGCCAAATAATCGAACCTAAATCTGTGCCTTTATTGAGATTGCAATATAAACAAGAGTATGCTAAGTTTTCCGCCGTCGTTTCGCCACCGTGCTTGATACTGATAATGTGGTCAAATTGACAACCGCCGCTATCTTCTTCAGAAATTAAACAATATTCACACAGACAATCAGCCCGTTGAGTTACTAATTGTTTCAGTTCTTTAGTTATGTAGATACGAGACATAAGCTTTATCTATTGCGCTACTGATTGAAGGTATTTATGAGCTTTAGCTTTAGCCAATCGAATGATATGCTCGACAACCAATAATTGAGCAATTTCGTTTTTTTCTTGCTCAGATATTTCGCCAATTTTAGCGCGTTCAACTAAATCTTCTATCTGTTCTTTTGTTGCTTCGGAAAATTGAAATTTAGCCATACTTTCTGGAGTTGTGCCTTTGGCAATAAAATCAATGAATTCATCATAGATTTTCTGAGTTTTAAGTAAAGCAGTCATTGTTACCTTGTCAACAGTGATGAGATGGAGTTATATTGACATTATATAACAATCAACCAACCTTAGCTAATAACTAAATAAATGATATGCCTAGCGCAGATCGATCGCACTTCATTCGCCACACTTTAAATAAGTATTATTTTTGACAATAAATCCTCACATATTCTCGAAAAACAGGAGATAAATCAAACAAAACTTTCTCCCCTTCTATTGATTTAACTAAATAGCGTTTTTGCAAAGATTGTAACCCATTGATAAAATCTGTTGATGACAAAGCTAAAGCGTCTCTTAAATCCTCTCTTGACACGGGTTGATTAGATTTACTCAATTCTAAAACAATTTGTTGCTCTATAGGTGATAGTCGATCGAACAATTCACCTAACCGAAATTTCATCTCTTCCGTTAACAGCAGAGTGTCTTCCCTTAAAAAATCAGATACTTTACCACCAAAAATACTTTTGATCGTACTAACAATATCTTTCAAATAAACAGGATTGCCTTCATATAGATTGAGCAACGCTAACCAGCTTTGCTCATCTTTCAATCCCCAATTTTTCAGGATGTCCGTATTATCTAAACCTTTTAAATCTAAACATTTAACAGGATATAACTGCTCATCTAAACAGAGCATTTCTTGGCATTGTTCTTGACCGATTAAGATTAAACTACTTTGATGTTCGATTTCGGTCATCATGGTAAAAAATGTTTTGTAGTCTTTATATTCAGTTTTGTAGTTTCCTGCCAATTGTCCGCTAGTAAATAAGTCTTGCACATCATCAAGTACGATCAAACATTTTTGCTGGCGGAGAAGGTTGAATAGTTGAGTTAATTTATTGTCAGTTTGAATAAGTTCGGAATTGATCAGTGTGAAAATATCGGTGATAATTGTATCTAAAAAAGGGGATAGTTTGATGCTTTTCCAGATGATGACATCGAATTGTGATAGATTTAGGTCAACGAACTGTTTAACGAGGGTGGTTTTACCGATACCGCTGAGTCCTAAAACCGAGATGAGACGGGGGTTTTGGGTGGTTAACCAGCGGGAGAGGGTTTGGAGTTCGAGAGTGCGATCGTAGAAATGGGTGATTTTTGGTGCTAGGGTTAGGTCGTGATATGATTTTTCTGTCAGATTAATTTGATTGTCTTTATTAGAATTACTATTATTTTTTTGATTTAATGGGCATACATTAAAACTACTATTGTTGCCTATGCAAATTACCTGTGAAGAATTAGGCCAATTAAACGAATTTTTTAATCTCTCTATTGTCGAACAGAAATTTGATTTATTAATATCTTCTCCCAATTGGTTAGATAAAATTTTATATAATTCACGGCTAACATTGCCGATATGATTTTCACTATGATAACCAAACTCTTTTGCGATTTCAGCGTAAGTTTTACCTTCCCAAATTCCTTGAACTACATTCTTTTGTAAGTTATTGAGATGGTTTCCTGTTTGCTTGAACACTAACTGATCCACCCATTGTAAAATTTCCGTTACAGGCATAGATGCTAGATTTAGTGAGGATTTCAGCCATTATAGCTTAATTTCACGGCAGAATATCGAGGGTTTTCGAGGGTTTTTGTTAGATTTTTTTACAAAAGACAGAGGGAAATCAAGTTTTTTTGTGTGGCAGGGTTCCGAAACAATACTTTACTGTATGTCAAAAAGGGTACTCATACATCAGATATGACTATTAAAATTGCTGTAGCTGGACACGCCAATTTCGGTAAGACAACCCTCATTAGAACTTTAATGCGAATGGACGTTGGCGAAGTTAGGAATTCACCAAATGTTACCATAGAAGGGGAATTTTATTACTACAAGGGACTTCAAGCAACTTTTATTGACACTCCAGGCTTTCAACACGCCGATCTTGTTTCATTATATTTAGAGGGAGTATCATTACCGGAAGAATATATAAAAGAATTAAAATATGATTTTAAAGCTATAGATGTAATTAAACGAAGTGATGTTGTTATTTATTTAGGTAATTTAAGCGATGCTGCTAAGGATTCTGATAAAACACTAATTGATATTATTAAAAGAATACAACCTAAAGTTGTAGGTGTTTTAAATCAATATCACAAAAACTTACTAGGCAGTAATTTAGAAGAAGTTGACAACCTTTGTCTTCAATGGACTGAAGTGTTGAATCAGAAAGGTATTGCTAATGTTATAGTTTTTGATGCTCATTGGGATAAGCGTTCTAAAGAGAAAAAAATTTATGATGCTATTTGTGAGATTCTGGATGATAGCCAAAAAGCAGAGTTTTCAGAAAGATTAAATAAATTTAAAGTACGTCAAACAAAAATTAGAGAGGAAGTTTGTGAAACCTTAGCTGAAAGTGTTGAAATTTGGCAAGAAATTAGAGTCTCCGGTAAGAAAGGTGAATCTCTATATCGAGAAATAGAATGTCGAGAAAAAATTGCAAGAGCAATATACAAAGAAACAGTAAAATTTATTGCCTATGTCAGCCAATTATATGAAGTTGCTGCTGAATATCCAACCGATTCCGCAGAAAATTTGATATTCAAAACAAAGGAGATATTGAAAACACAAGAAATAATTTCTATTCCTGGAAGATTAGGAATGACTACGGGTTTAGCAGCAGTTTTTGGTACTATTGGTGCTATTGTTGGAGGACTTGTAGGTGCTGTAATTACAGGGGGCTTAAGTGGTGGTTTAGCTACAATCCCAGGTGGAATTGAGGGAGCAAAAATATTTGGCGCAATAGGAGCAAGTTTAGGAAGTTTAGCGGTATTTTCTGATAGTGACGATCGAGTAAATATAACCATAACATCAGCACAGATTGAGGATAGCGTTAAAAATTTATTAGCTATTGTCTGGGGACTTGAGCATAATGGTTTTGGTCGGGGGAAAAATTTGTCTGAAGATGAGGCTAAAGATATGAAGAGTCAGATTGAAGAATTACACGCTAAACAAAAAATTGATGATTGGACTAAAGTAAATCGAGGCATAGTTATCAATTATTGTAAGAATATTCTCAATGATTTAGAAAATTATTAATTTGTTTTGATATGTGATATGATGGAGATAAGTGCAATTATTACGGTTTGGATTTGCGATTAGGAATAATAATTTCCCTGCTGAGATCTTGCACCTGTTGCAATAACCCGACGGGGGTTAAAACCCCCGTCTAATAGCGAAAGTCCACTAAAGTGGACTGGGAGAAGATTTCAGTCCACTTTAGTGGACTTTCGCTGTTAGCAAGGGAATTTATTCCCTTGCGGGTTTTGCTTGTAGGTTTTGAGACTAACTGACAATGCTGCAAGTGCGATCGCCTATCTCATAGTTTACATCAAACCCAAAAAGTTATCGATGAGATAACTAACTTGACATAAAGTACGAGCAACTCTTCGCTTTAACTACTTCCGATCGCACTGCATTAGGAATAATAATTTCCCTACAGAGATCTTGCACCTGTTGCAATAACCCGACGGGGGTTAAAACCCCCGTCTAATAGCGAAAGTCCACTAAAGTGGACTGAAATCTTCTCCCAGTCCACTTTAGTGGACTTTCGCTGTTAGCAAGGGAATTTATTCCCTTGCGGGTTTTGCTTGTAGGTTTTGAGACTAACTGACAATGATGCAAGTACGATAGTTATGGATAATTATTAGGATTTTCAATCATCAAACTGATTGCGTATTAATGTTGCATCTGTAATGCTAATACTTCCACTGCGCGATCGCCGCGTAATTGCAGCAATAATTTCGACACCAGTTATTGCGGCAATAAATACCTCATTATTTAAAGTTGGGTCGAATAGCCCTAAAACCCAAGCCGAGCCAATTTCGCTAATATAACGCTTGACCAAGGCGCTACTATCGATGAAGTAAATTGCCATTTAACGCCGTTCCTCAATGATAGTTTCAGAAACAGCTTTTCCCTCCACCTGAATTAATTTTCTCTCCTCGATCGGTTGATATGCAGGATGCTTAATCTGCTTCACTAATCCAGAATTAATCAAAGCTTGGTGAAATGCTGCTTTCTTAGTACTTTCTTCTCGCTCGGTCAGATATTTTTGAATTGTTTGATTAAGTTGCTGAATCTCTTCTATTTCAAGTGTATCAAGCTGTTCAATTATCTGATTCAAATTTTTTGTGGCCATAATTTTTGGGCTAAATAGTTGTAAATTTTTATTTTATGTGCTTTGATAGAGTAATTATATCATAAAGATGTGCAGAGTGCGATCGAGTGCGATCGCCTATCTCATAGTTTACATCAAACCCAAAAAGTTATCGATCAAACAATTAACTTAACTATCTGACGCACCCTACGAAGTTTTTGGTAAAGGTTGAATAGGTGCGATCGCAAATATTAAAACTTACTCGTATACGTCGCGGCGGTGAGCAATTACAACCACAATAACTCGACCTTCATCTTCTTCACTATTGATATCAACATCAGTAACAACATTATCTTTAATATAATAAACCACACGATAGTCACCAACACGATAGCGGTAATAACCAGCAAAATTTCCTTTCAAAGGTTTAATATTTGGATGATTGAGAGGATCTTCTTGCAGTCGCTCAAAGCATCTAGCAAGCTTTTTCGCTAACGGGAGATTAGCAGAAGCATAAAACTGCTCTGCTTCAAGTGATAACTGTACTCTATACATCGTCTCGTACTTTTTGCCAGTCAGTTACCCTTCCCGCAGCAACATCTTCTTTCCCCCGTTCAAAAGCTGCAACAAAACCGGGAATTTCTAACAATTCCTGAGTTGCTTCGTTACTTTCCCGTTCTGCTAAATAAGCTAAAAAATCAGCAGCAACACGCAATCGTTCAGGGGATAATCGATCGACGTATTGTTTGACCTGTTGGCGAATCTCGTTAGTGGTGTTCATAGACAATTGCAGTATGGGCAATATCACTTACCCATTATAACCTGCAACTTCTGTTTTTGGAAGTGAGTGCGATCGCACTCCCCTATCACCAAGCATAGATTATGGTATAATTTTGATATTGATTCTTTCGTTGGTTAATTAATCAATGCTAACTTACATTAAAATCAATGGCTTCAAATCATTTCATAATTTTGAGATGGAATTTACAGCTTTAACTGTAATTGCCGGAGTAAACGCATCAGGTAAAAGTAATTTATTTGATGTTTTACAACGTAAGCTGAATTTAACAAAAGTAATTGAATATTTACAAACTGGCGATCCTAAAAATGCAATCGGAGCTTTATTGAATCGGCAATTCGTGTAGCTGGAAATCAGAAAACTCAACGTCGCCGTCGAGAATTGACTATTGGTGAATTATATCAGCCGATCGCACAACAAATAGAATTAAACAAACTGAATAGTTTACCTTATTATCAAAAGTTTAAAGAAGCTGTCAGAAATATTTTTACCGAATTAGGTTATTTGCATTAAATAGCCAGCAAACAGTTATCCCATAACACTTTCAGACCCTAAATAGCGATAGACTAACCAATATAGCTAGGAAATCCATGAGGAGAACAATAGATGTTGTCAGCTTACCGTCAACAGGTTGCTGAAAGAGCGGTTTTAGGAATTCCGCCGCTACCATTAAACGCACAGCAGACTTCGGAGTTATGCGAACTGCTGAAAAATCCGCCATCCGGGGAAGAAGAGACATTGTTGGATTTGCTGACAAATCGCGTTCCTCCGGGTGTGGATGCAGCTGCTTATGTGAAAGCGGGATTTCTCACTGGTGTTGCAAAGGGCGAAATCACTTGTCCCCTGATTACTCCCCAATCAGCAGTTTACCTGTTGGGTACGATGTTGGGTGGGTACAATGTGCAATCCTTGGTGGATTTGCTCAAATCTCACGATAGCTTAATTGCAGGGGCAGCAGCCACAGCTTTAAGTAAGACATTGTTGGTGTTTGATGCTTTTAACGATGTCCTGCATTTGTCAGATGTCAATCCTTATGCTAAGCAGGTAGTGGATGCTTGGGCGGAAGCGGATTGGTTTATCGGGCGTCCCCAATTGCCGAAAACGATTACGGTGACGGTGTTTAAGGTTCCCGGCGAAACGAATACCGACGATTTGTCCCCTGCTCCTCATGCTACCACTCGCCCGGATATTCCGTTGCACGCTACCGTGATGTTGGAATCGCGGATGCCGGGGGCGTTGCAAACTATTGCACAATTGAAGGAAAAAGGGTATCCTGTCGCTTATGTGGGGGATGTTGTGGGGACTGGTTCTTCGCGCAAGTCCGCGATCAATTCGGTGTTGTGGCATATTGGGGAAGATATTCCTCACGTTCCCAACAAGCGATCGGGAGGATATATATTAGGAAGTGCGATCGCTCCTATCTTCTTCAATACTGCCGAAGATTCCGGTGCATTGCCGATCGAATGCGATGTTACCAAAATGGAAACTGGAATGGTAATTACCATTCATCCCTACACCGGAGAAATTACCAACGAAGCAGGCGAAGTTATCTCCAATTTTACCCTCAAACCAGATACAATTCTCGACGAAGTAAGAGCAGGCGGACGCATTCCTCTCTTAATCGGACGCACTCTCACCGATAAAACTCGCGCGGCATTAGGATTAGAACCGAGTACCGTTTTCACCCGTCCAAAACAACCCACAGACACTGGCAAAGGCTACACTTTAGCACAAAAAATGGTCGGCAAAGCTTGCGGATTACCCGGTGTTCGTCCCGGTACATCTTGCGAACCAATTATGACCACAGTTGGTTCCCAGGATACCACAGGCCCGATGACAAGAGATGAGTTAAAAGAACTCGCTTGTTTGGGATTTAGTGCAGATTTAGTCATGCAAAGTTTCTGCCACACCGCAGCATATCCCAAACCAGTTGACGTAAAAACTCATAAAGAATTACCCGATTTCATGGCACAACGCGGCGGTGTTGCATTGCGTCCGGGAGATGGAATTATTCACTCTTGGTTAAACCGAATGTTGTTACCGGATACGGTAGGAACTGGTGGCGATTCTCACACTCGTTTTCCATTAGGAATTTCCTTCCCCGCAGGTTCTGGTTTAGTAGCATTTGCAGCTGCTTTGGGCGTGATGCCTTTGGATATGCCGGAATCAGTTTTAGTGCGATTCAAAGGTGAATTGCAACCCGGTGTAACTCTGCGAGATATCGTCAACGCGATTCCTTATGTAGCAATTCAAAAAGGATTGCTAACTGTGGAGAAGAAGAATAAGAAAAATGTCTTCTCCGGGCGAATTATGGAGATTGAAGGTTTGCCAGATTTGAAAGTCGAGCAAGCTTTTGAATTGACCGATGCAACTGCCGAACGTTCTTGTGCTGGTTGTACGATTAAGCTGAGTGTAGAAACCGTTTCCGAGTATATCCGTTCCAACATTGCGCTATTGAAAAATATGGTAGCGCGAGGTTATCAAGATGCGCGTACTATCATGCGCCGCGTGGCGAAAATGGAACAATGGTTGGCAAATCCAATATTATTGGAAGCTGACGCGGATGCAGAATATGCAGAAATCATCGAAATCGATTTGAACGAGATTAAAGAACCAATTGTTGCTGCACCAAATGACCCGGATAATATTAAATTATTGTCCGAAGTTGCTAACGACCCAGTGCAGGAAGTATTCGTTGGTTCTTGCATGACAAATATCGGTCATTATCGCGCTACTGCCAAAGTTTTGGAAGGCGAAGGTGCGGTGAAAACTCGGTTGTGGATTTGTCCGCCAACTCGGATGGATGAACAGCAATTGAAAGAAGAAGGTTACTACGGCATTTTCGGTGCTGCTGGTGCGCGTACAGAAATGCCCGGTTGCAGTCTTTGTATGGGTAATCAAGCGCGAGTTGCTGACGCTACAACGGTGTTTTCAACTTCTACCCGAAATTTCAATAATCGCATGGGTAAAGATGCGCGAGTTTATCTAGGTTCGGCTGAATTAGCAGCAGTTTGTGCGCTGTTGGGAAGGATTCCAACGGTGCAGGAATATCTGGATATTGTGGCGAAGAAAATTCATCCTTTAGCTGGCGATTTGTATCGGTATTTGAATTTCGATGAAATTGCTGGTTTTGAAGATGAAGGAAGAGTGATTGCGTTGGAAGATATGCCTAAGATTGAGGATATTTTGGGTATTCCGGCGGGTGCGTTGAATTAGAATGATGGTAGGGTGGGCAAAAGCCCATCCTACTAACCCATTACAGCTAAGGTTAATACCATGAAACTAGACCGCATTACCAGCGATCCCAATCGCATGAACGGACAACCCTGCATTCGTAACCTTCGTCTTACCGTTCGTCGCGTCATCGAGTTACTTGCAACTTATCCCGATCGAAATGAACTACATCAAGAGTTTCCAGAATTGGAAGATGAAGACATTCGGCAATCTCTGATTTTTGCATCCTCCTATCTAGATGATCGCATCATTGAACTACCTAATCCCTATGAAACTGTTGCTTGATCAAGGTTTGCCACTTTCTGCGGCAAGATTGTTACGTGATGCAGGAATTGACACAATTCATGTTGGTGAAATTAATCTATCCGCCGCTGAAGACGGAGAAATTATTCAAAGGGCAAGAGAGGACAATCGGGTTGTTGTAACACTTGATGCGGACTTTCACACATTGTTAGCCCTTGATGAAGCGGTTTCTCCATCAGTGATTCGCATTAGAATTGAAAGGTTACGTGCCCAAGCATTAACTGAGTTGTTGCTAAGAACTATTAGTGAATGTGAGGAGGATCTACAACAAGGTGCGGCAGTAACGATTGAGACACGAAGAATTCGTATTCGCCATCTGCCGTTGTTGCCTGATGTCTAACAAAAATATTGTGCAATGAATTGGTTAATTTATTATGTTGCTAAATAGGATATTAGGCATTAGACGAAAACTACATATTTATCTAAAATAAATACATTAGGTTAAATTAGGTTATAATATTAGAGGTGCGTTTGCTCTATTATTTTATACTTCTTAGTTAAAAATTTGATTCTGATGCCAGCAAAAGATACTTACCATGATGCGGTTAAAAATGCTTTAATTAAGGATGGCTGGACGATTACTGCCGATCCTTATACGATTAAATATGAAGAACTACAGTTATTTGCCGATTTGCTAGCGGAAAGAGTGGTAGAAGCTCAACGAGATGGAGAACAAATTATTGTGGAAATTAAAAGTTTCCTCAGTCGCTCCCAGATGCGTGACTTTGAATCGGCATTAGGTCAGTATATTGTCTATCGTACTTTATTAAAATATATTCTGCCTGGGTCTAAAATCTATTTAGGGATTGGGCAAGATATTTATCAATCATTTTTTGCCCAAAAAGCAATTAAACTTGTAGTTGAAGAGAATAACATTCTTTTAGTTGTCGTTAATCTCAATAAGGAGGAGATTGTCCAATGGATAAGTTAAGTCATTATCGGAACTCAATCAAAAAAATTCTCACAGAATATGAAGAATTAGCTTCAAAAACTCCTAATCCTCCAGGGGTTGACAGTGTATTAGCTTTTGATGAGGGAAGAGATCAATACCTTTGGTTTCAAACTGGTTGGCATGAAAGTAAAAAAGTTAGGGCTATCACTGTTTACGTGCGGATTAAAAATGAGAAAATTTGGATTGAGGAAGATTGGACAGAGGAAGGTATTGCCACTGAATTATTAAGGGAAGGAGTGCCTCAGAGTGATATTGTTTTAGCTTTTCATTCTCCTGAGATGAGAAAGTTTACAGAGTTTGCTTTAGCCTAATGAAAAAGATAACTCCCTATCAAAATGCGATCAAGCAAATTTTAACTGAATACGAACGTATTTCAGCACAAGTCCCTGTCCCTGATGTGGATGAAGTGTTAATGTTTGATGATGAAAGGAAACAATATCTTTGGTTTAATATTGGGTGGAAGCAAGGGAAAAGAGTTAAAGGAATTTCTGTCTATATTCGGATTAAAAATGAGAAGATTTATATTGAGGAAGATTGGACAGAGGAAGGAATGGCAAATGAGTTATTGAGGTTAGGTGTTCCCAAAGAGGATATTGTGTTAGCTTTTCAACCTCCAGAGGTGAGAAAGTTTACTGATTTTGCTATCGTATAAATTAAGAGGAGATTAGCTATGAGTCAAGGATCGATCGCAACTCCAAAAAATCTCTACGATCGCGATTTTTATCTGTGGATTCAAGCAACTGCTCAACAGTTAAAAGAAGGTAAATTTAATGAAATAGATATTCCTAATCTGGTAGAAGAAATTGAAAGTATGGGCAGAAGTGAGAAGCGAGAATTGAAAAGCCGTTTAATCGTGCTTTTAATGCACCTCTTAAAATGGCAATATCAGCCGGAAAAGCGCAGTGAAAGTTGGCGTAGCACCATCAGCGAACAGCGTATTTGTATTGAAGAATTATTAGAAGATAGTCCCAGCTTGCAACCTTTAATTTCTGAAGTGTTTGATGATTGTTATCAAAAAGCACGTTTGAAAGCATCGGAGGAAACAGGGATTAAGTTAAACTTTTTCCCTAAAGAGTCACCTTTTACTTTAGAAGAAACTTTGCAAGCTAGTTTGTTAAATGACTAAATTCAGATGAACAAATACCTACTTTAGCTTGCTAAATATAGCAAATGCGATCGCATTGCTGGTTTTGAGGATGAAGGAAGGGTAATTGCGTTGTCAGATATGTCTAAGATTGAGGATATTTTAGGTATTCCGGCGGGTGCGTTGAATTAGAATGATGGTAGGGTGGGCAAAAAGCCCACCTTATTTTGAACGAACCGCAGAGACGCAGAGCACGCAGAGCGAAGAGGAGAGAATAAAAGGGGTAATGGTAGGGGATTTGGTATTACAGGATGAGTTAGCAGGTGAATGAATTTATGGAAGTTGAATAATGTAAAGGTTGATTGAAATACTGTGAGGTATAATATTGGAGTGGGGTTTTGTAACTCACTCTATATTTTTTAGATATTTGATTCTAATGCCAGCAAAAGATACTTACCATGATGCGGTTAAAAATGCTTTAATTAAGGATGGTTGGACGATTACTGCCGATCCTTATTTTATCATATACAAGAAATTAAAACTCGTTGCCGATTTGGGTGCTGAACGTCCATTTTCAGCAGAAAGAGAAGGAGAAAAAATTGTTGTTGAGGTTAAGAGTTTCCTTAGTCCATCCTTTATTTACGATTTAGAGCAAGCCCTTGGTCAGTATATCCTTTATCGCAACTTTCTCAAAAGAACTGCACCTGATAGGCAAATTTATTTAGCAATGAGTCAGCGTATTTATAAGGTTAATTTTGATGAAACTTTCCAAATCGTTGTTGAGGAAAATCAGCTAAAACTAATTATTGTAGATACAGATAAGGAGGTTATCACAAAATGGATAAATTAAGCCATTATCGGTCACTGATTCAGAAAGTTCTCACAGAGTACGATCGACTTTGTTCTCAAGTTGCAACTCCCGATATGGAAACGCTATTAGCTTTTGACGAACAAAGAGATCAATATATATGGTTTCAAGTCGGATGGACTCCAGAGGAGAGAATAAAAGGGATTACAGTTCATATTCGGATTAAAAATGAGAAAATTTACATTGAGGAAGATTGGACAGAGGAAGGAATGGCAAATGAGTTATTGAAATTAGGCGTTCCTAAAGAGGATATTGTGTTAGCTTTTCAACCTCCAGAGATGAGAAAATTTACTGATTTTGCTATCGTATAAATACGATTAATTAGCAGGTGAAGCAATGGAATTTTACACAGTGGTACTCAGGCAGAGTGCGGGTTATTGGGTGGCTTTGTGTTTAGAAAATGGATTAGTAGGGCAGGGAAGCAATCCAGAAGAATCTATTAGTAAACTTAAAGAGGCTATAGAATCTTTTCAAAAAGTTTATGAAACAGAAACAAATGTTTATAAAGCTCCAATTTCTATAGAAGAGTTACATGAATTTTTGACGGTTGAGGGCGAGGATATTAATTCAGATATTTATGAATTAAGGAAAGTTTATGCCTAAAAATATACCTTCCCTTAAACCGAAGCAGTTAATCAAGATTTTGGAGAAAAATGGCTGCACATTCTATAGAGAGGGAAAAGGGGATCATTGTTTATATGTTCGTGAATTTGGGGATATCCGAAGAGTTGTCCCTATTGATATGGGTGCAGGGGAGATGTCGCCTGCTTATGTATTGCGAATTTTTAGGCAATTTGGGTTTACTGATGAGGAGATTATAAACCTTCTAGGGTGAACTAAATTTACCACTACTTGAAGAATTATTTGAAATGCGATCGCATTGTTGGTTTTGAGGATGAAGGAAGGGTAATTGCGTTGTCAGATATGCCTAAGATTGAAGATATTTTGGGTATTCCGGCGGGTGCGTTGAAGTAGAATGATGGTAAGCTGGGCTTTTGCCCAGCTTACCACACTGAGATTTTTAAAAGAAAAGGGAAACAGAAATTATCAATTGCCAGAAGAGTTGGAATTTTGGACAGATTAACTTTGTCAAAGGCAGTAGTAATTCTATCTACAGCCAAAGTTACGTTTTATTAAGCGCGATCACCTATTTAAGAAGAAGCATTTTATACTTGTGCTAGTGAATAACAAGTCGGAACAACACACACAAGTTTTGCTCGTAAAAATTCTGTAAACTTAAGCTTTGTAAGAGGTCTATAATATGCAATATAAAGATAAATTTGATCTAGGTCAAAAAATATATGGAGAAATGCCTTTCAGAAAACCATTTACTTTGAGTTCTGCTTATCCAGATAGGATGGAACCGTTCGTAGAAGCTATACCTTTTGAAGGGGTAGTAACACAAATATCAAGTGATGGAAAAGTAAAAAAATTCAGATTGACAAAGGCAATTAATATAGAAAATGAATCAACTAAAAAATCTAGAGAGGAAGGAACCCTTTTAGGTGATGTTGGAGATACTATTACAGTTAATGATTCCCCAGGATGGAACATTAGAGCATTAACCAGTTAATACAATTTTGCAATAGATATATTCACTGTCAAAGTCATTAGTGTTTGGGAATATCGTAAGTTTATCAAAAGAACTGCACCTGATAGACAACTTTATTTAGCAATGAGTCAGCGTATTTATCAGGTTAACTTTGATGAAACGTTCCAAATCGTTGTTGAGGAAAATCAGCTAAAACTAATTATTGTAGATCCAGATAAGGAGGTGATCACAAAATCGATAAAATAAGCCATTATCGGTCACTTATTCAGAAAGTTCTCATAGGGTACGATCGACTCTGTTCTCAAGTAGTTAAATAAGTTATAATATTATAAGGGTGTTTAGTAGTCTTCTCTATAGGATTCCTATTTGATTCTTGAAAAGTAGGAAGGATTGCAGCCTTGCACAATAGAGTTTAGAACTTCAGTATACCTAGTAATACTAAAGTCGGATTCCTATATACTTCTTAGACTGTAGAAAATCCAAAATGATTGATAAGATATAAGGATATTATGACGACAGCCCAAGAAATTCATACATTAAAATCAGTAATTTTACTTCCATTTCGTGCAATGTTGCACCCAGGAGAAGTTTCATTACGTATTTTTGATGATAAATGGGAAACAAAATTCTCGTTGTCTTATCTAGAACGATTTCCTATTACTAATACTTTACAGATAAACACTGAATTATGCACATTAGTTATAATGGAAACCATTCATCTTTTTCCCGGGAATAAAGAAGAGGCAAAAAATTGGTTTGAAAAGAATAGTGCCGAAGTATTTAGCAACTATTTATTACCTAGATTAAACCACTTTTTACTCCGCATTAAATATGTAAACCCAAATATTTTTGATACAGGAGTAATTAGAAACGTAGGCGATATAGATATTGTATTTTGGAATCTCATTTATCAAGAAGAAACTATTCGTTCGCGAGCAATTTCAACATTCTTCGGCTCTGTATCTAAGCCTAAAGACAATAGTATAAATTACAGCGATCTGAATATAGCTGAAACTATACCAAAAGAATGGAGCATATTAACCCGATCTGTAGATTTAGTAAATCACGGCTATTTTCTGGAAGGTTTTGTAGTAGCGTTTGCTCTACTTGATGAAATGGTACAACAATTCGTCAAATCAAAATTACCTTTAGATCCTAAAGAAGCTGAAGATTTATTGAGAAAAATTGAAAAAGAACGTCTTAAGACATACTTAGGCCCTATGATTCGTTTAGCGGGAATAGAATCTCCTCTTGATAACGATTCATTAAAAAAAGATTTAGCCTGGATTAATGAAAAACGAAATAAGATTATGCATCGTGGTGAAGAGTGTAGCCGTGAAGATGCTCAAGGTGGACTTAAAATTGTACTGAATATCTTAAAATATTTAAAAGATAAAGGTAACACAGATTATTGTTTACCAGAAAAATTGGGATTTTGGACAGAGTTTTAATATCAATGAATAATTTATTTACAGAAGCGGAAATACACTTTCACTCTCTCAAAGAAAGTTATCCTACTATTGAGGTATTACAAAAGGAACGACCCATGCCCCTACATGAAGAAACCATCGCCAAAATTCGCCAACTACCAGAATCTCTAGTACAGGAAGTAAATGATTTCGTAGAATTCCTGCTAATGAAGCACAACCGGGAATTGCTAGAAATTGCCGAATCAGACTTTTCTGATTATTTGAGCAATTTAGAAGATTATGAAGAACATTTGGCGCGGGGAGAGATTCAGTGGTAACAGTTACGCGGGGAGATGTGGTTTTATGCGATCTTAATCCAGTACTAGGTACAGAACAAGCGGGAATCAGACCAGTTGTTATTCTGCAAATCGATCGCGCTAATGCAGTCAGTCCGCATACAATTATTGCACCTTTTACTTCTAAAATTCGACGCGCCTTATTAGCATCTCATGTTTTTGTTCCATCTGGCGTTGGCGGTTTAACTCAAGATTCAGTCGCTGAAGACGGAGAAATTATTCAAAGGGCAAGAGAGGACAATCGGGTTGTTGTAACACTTGATGAGGACTTTCACACATTGTTAGCTCTTGATGAAGCGGTTTCTCCATCAGTGATGTTCCTAACGGCAGATGACGATTACCATTCAATATCTATAGCGTAACTAGAAAACACCGGATCTCGACTAACTAAAATAGCATTTTCAACCTTAGCTTGTGCAATTAATAACCGATCAAAAGGATCTTTATGATATAAGGGTAATCGCTCCAACTCTAGAATATGATTAACTTGAACCCCCATAAACTCTATCCCATTTTTTTGCTGATTGTTAATAATATTTGCTAAAGGCTGATTTAATGTCAATTTTCCCAACTGGGTTTTAATTTGTATTTCCCAGAGAGTCACAACGCTTACCAAACGAGTATTTTCTTGATTTAACAACAACTCCAGCGCTTTTTTTGACAGCTTGGATGGTTCGCTATCCCACCAAATAAAAGTATGAGTATCTAAGAGCAATTTCATTGCAACCAAAATTCATCAGGTAAAGGTTCATCAAAATCATCGCTCATCACCATTGCACCTAAATTTAATCCAGCTTTGGGCGCAATCTTTTCCTGAATACGATCTATGGGAATCACTTTCGCTAAAGGCATATCCCCATCAGTTAAAAGGATTTCTGTATGATCTTGTACTAAGGCTAGCAAATCGATGATGCTGATGGAAATTTGCTGAATATCAAGCCTTTTTGTAAGCATTGTTACCCCTCAAAGTCTTTTATTTTTGTTATATGTTACTTTGGCCTATGGGATAGCACAATTATAACATAAAGTTGCTTTTGTAGCGAGCGCTTTTTCGGAATGATGTGCTTCGATGCGGTTGAGGCAAGGGTGAGAGGTGAAGATGTGCGATCGCTCTTTTTATAATCATCACTTCAGATATCACAATGAAACTTCTTGAATATTAACCAAATTGGGAATTAAGTCTTCATTAGTTTCAGTTTCGCTGCTTTCTGAAGTGCGATCGCATCTCACCGCAAACTGACAGCGATCGCACTCACTACCATATAAAGGAACTTGCGGCAATTCTTCTCCCTTCTCATAACTTGCCAGCCAATCATTTAGCTGATTCAAGAGTGCAATTAAATCCCTTCGCGTTTGCTCGTGCTTACCAGCATTATAACTGAATGGAAGACTTTTCGGTTCTGGTTGAGATTGTACAAACCAGTAAGTCATCGAAATTTGTTCCGGCGAATAATCGCTTGTTTCTGCCAAAACATAGAGATACAAACGAGTTTGCCAGTCTTCTTCTAACCAGCGGCGATTTTTGGGTAATGGATAAGTTTTCCAATCGAGTATTTGCGCTTTTTTGTCGTCAGCAATTAACAAATCATAGATAACAGTCAGCACATATCCCTGAAAATTGATAACGCGCCAATGTTCGCTTTCCCGAAATGCTTTGTTATTGAATTCAGGCGTCAAAATTTCTGGTGCTGCACTCACTAAAGCAGTCAGCCAACGCTGCATCTGGGCATCTTCTTGTACAATAGTTTCAATTGGCAAACCCAGTTCTCGCTGCTGCATTAATAAGTGAAAATGACTACCCCAATTTATCCGTTCTTGTTGTTCGGGGGTTGTGAGCGAGCCCAACTGTTCCAAATAGGTATGTTGAAACTTACGGGGACAGGTGGATAACAAGTTTAAGTGTCTTTGAGATAAGCGCATAGATTAGTAATTGGTACTTAGTAGCAGTCAGTTGTCAAGACAAGAGGGGTCTTTTGGATTTATGGTGAAAAGTGTTTATCTATGTTACATATGTGTGATGGTGGGTTACGGCACGGTTTGTTAATTATTGGTTGAAACTGCTTAATTTATCACCCGTGCCTAACCCATCCTACGATAAGATAAATTTTTATTATTCCCACAAAACGGCAGAGCCGACAACTGACAACTGACAACTGACAACTGACAAATTTAATTTTTTGTCAAAACAAACACACTCCCCACATTGCCTCGACCGATCCGCAAATCTTCATCCAAATAGGTAATATCCAGCCAACCTTTTTGCTCGCGATTCTCAATTTTAAAGTCAATTCCAAAAAACTTTTTGCCTGTTTCAATTTGCTGGATATATTGGTTGGGAGATTCATAACCGATTAAGCGTTGCAAACCGCTAATGGCGCGATCGAATCTCACGTTAACCCGTCGTTCCGAAACCGGAGTGAAAGTGGCAGTAACGCTAATAATACCTTCCAGATAAGGCAAACCGCCTATTTCCGCGATATTGTAAATTTTGGCATCCTTGACGCGGACGCATTGATAAATTTGACCGAGTTTGAACAATGGCACATTGTCAATGCCTAAAAGTTCGCTACTGGTAGTGTAAAGCAGTCGCCAGTTACCGTCGAGTAAATCTGCCGCTTCCGTCGGTCGCGGGGTGGGGTTGCGGTCTTCCAGTTGGGCGACAAGAGAGAGTATAGCTTGTTTGTCAGCTGCGGTCGCCAACAAACCGCGATTTTTACCTGCGATCGCCTCTAGCAGTGATGCTTTGCCAATCATAGCTGCATACCTCTTTTGAACTCCCCATCACTAAGCATACTTTAGGATTCAGGCATCCAGACGGTAGAATGAGGGGGAGAGTGGAGAACCCTTGAAACCTAGCGCTAACAGTCGAAGCGGTTTGTAACTGCTAAACTCTAATTGTCTCAATTTATAGTGTTTTGCCGGTCAATATGATATACAACCCCTCTCTGCGGGAAGAACCAATCGATCAACCAGCTGCTGTGATTCCCATCAAGCAAGAAACTTCCATTTTGGATTGGTTAGAAGCTACAGGTCGCCTACTAGCGCGTGCTGAAGAGGATGCGGACGGATATTTAGATGAGGATGAAGAAATCGATCAACTCATGGGCGGCGATGACATTGTATATGACGAAGACCTCGATGATGATGATGACATCGTTGATGATATAGACTGATCCGATCGCACAAATATTTAATCCCGATTCGCCAATCACTGTCTAGAAGTCTCAATTTGTTGTGTGGAGTGAAATAGCAGTTCCGTGGATGCTAAATCATTAGATAGCCGATCGCTAAACTTCTCAGGAACCACCCTGTCAGTGTTGCTTGCAGCTGTACTCAGTTTGGTGGCGCTGCTTTGCGATTATCAAGCAAATAGAGCTTTTAACCTCAGCTTTTCCCTGACTTTGCCGTTCTGGGTTTGTGCTGCGGCAACTGCTGGGTTGGGATACTGGGTAGTGCCATTGTTGCGATCGCTCAAAGCTGGACAAGTAATTCGCGAAGATGGCCCCCAAACCCACTTGAAAAAAGGCGGCACTCCGACAATGGGCGGGGTATTCTTTATACCAGTAGGCGTTCTGGTTGCCCTGTTGTGGTCTGGTTTGGCATTGAGTTTGTCAAACTTTGCTCCTGTTTTGCCTGTGTCGCTGCTTACACTCGGTTATGGATTTATCGGTTGGTTGGATGACTGGCAAATTTTACGCCGCAAGTCCAACAAAGGCATCTCGCCACAAATGAAATTAGCCTTGCAAATTGGTTTTGCAGTGCTATTTTGTTTGTGGTTAATTTTCAGTCAACCTGCAAATATCACCACAATAGATTTACCATTTGGTTTGGCTTTACCGTTGGGGTTGCTGTTTTGGCCTTTAGCTGCATTTGCGCTAGTAGCAGAAAGTAACGCCACCAACCTCACCGATGGTGTGGATGGACTTGCAGGCGGACTGTGTGCGATCGCCCTACTCGGACTCGGTGCGATAATCGCTCCCACTTACCCCGGACTGACCATTTTCTGCGCCTGCATGAGTGGCAGTTGTTTGGGTTTTTTGGTGCATAACCGCAACCCAGCTACTGTATTTATGGGCGATACCGGTTCCCTGGCGCTGGGAGGTGCATTAGCATCCGTTGCTATTTTAAGTAACACGCTTTGGAGTCTATTTATCATCAGCGGCATCTTCTTTGTCGAAACCCTTTCCGTAATGGCTCAAGTGAGTTATTACAAAGCAACAAAAGGCCCCGATGGTATTGGGAAGCGGCTATTTAAAATGGCACCTCTACACCACCATTTAGAACTTTCTGGTTGGTCGGAAATTCAAGTAGTTGCCACATTTTACGCGATTAACGCGATTTTAGCTTTGCTTTGTTTCTTCATCCGTTAACAGTAGGGTGGGCAATGCCCACCTTTCTGCTTATCAATGGCTAATTTATATCCAATATTTATGAAAAAAAAGCTCAACAATCTCCAAATAAAATTTTTATCGTTAAGCGTTATTATTGTAGCTACCTCCGTTGTTTACTTACAACTCGCACGGCTCGGATATGTCGTACCCCTGCCCGATATTTTGGATGTTCTTTGCTTAAATGGTTGTGAGGATGAGACTTCTGGAAATATCTCGCATCCCCGACTCCCCAGCAACCAAATACTCAATGGCAACAAGCGAATCATCGACATTTTAAACACACAGAAAATAGACAAAAACAAAATATCAATATTGATTGAAAAATCCAACTACAGGCTCACAGTTTATCACGATAAAAAACCTGTCAAGTCCTACCCGGTAGTGTTTGGCAATAACCCAGTTGACGATAAGCTCAAAGAAGGAGATAAGCGCACTCCAGAAGGAAAATTTAAGATTAAAGACCTTTATCCCCACGCGGCTTGGTCAAAATTCCTCTGGTTGGATTACCCAAACAAATATTCCTGGAGAAAACATTTTCAAGCTAAGTTTGGCGGTAAAATAAGTTGGCATGATTCAATCGGTAGCGAAATCGGAATTCACGGTACACCCAGCGATGATCTAATAGACAATAAATCAAATTGGACATTAGGCTGCATTTCCCTCAAAAATAAAGATGTTGATGAGTTATACCAAGTCGTGCAGCAAGGAACAGAAGTAGAAATTATTCGATGATAAATTATAAATTATTATGGAAACTACATTACCTAAAGTTTCGGTTATTGTGCCAATATATAATGGCGAAGCAGATTTACCAGATTTAATTAGCTGTTTGCAAGCTCAAACTTATCCAACTGACAGGGTAGAGTATTTGTTGGTGGATAATGGCAGTAGCGATCGCACTCCCAGTATACTGCAAAGCGCTTGCCAGGAAGCTACCCCCCCCCAGCCCCCCCCGCTCGCAAGGGGGGAGAAAGACAAAGCTGTAATTCGTCACCTCACGGAAAACAAAATTCAAAGTTCCTACGCCGCACGCAACACGGGAATTCGCGCTGCTACAGGTGAAATTATCGCTTTTACCGATGTTGATTGTCGTCCCGAACCGAATTGGTTAGAAAATCTGATGCAACCTTTCACCGATTTATCTGTTGGTATTGTAGCAGGTGAAGTTGAAGGATTGCCCGGTAAAACGCTCCTGGAAAAATATGCTGACAGTTACAACGTTCTATCGCAAAAGTATACGCTAGAACATCCTTTTTGTCCATACGGTCAAACTGCTAATCTGGCAATTAGACGGGAATTTTTTCAGCAAGTAGGGTTATTTCGCCCTTACATGACTACTGGTGGCGATGCCGATATTTGTTGGCGAATTCAACGAGAAACTTCGGGAAAAATATCTTTTGCACCAACTGCGATTGTGAAACATAGGCATCGCTCGACAGTGCAAGAATTCCAAAAGCAATGGCGACGCTACGGTCGATCGAATCGTTATTTGCACGAACTCTACGGCGTCGCTTTGATGACAGAACTGAAGGCGACAGAAACTTTTTATCGCCTTGTGCGGTGGTTGTTGAAGGAGTTACCAGTTACTAGCGTTAAGGCAACGATCGGGAAAGCGACTGTTGTGGATTTATTAAATACTCCCATTAGTTTGCTCAACGCACAAGCGCGATCGACTGGACAGCGGGATGCTAAACTTTCGGAAGAAGCAAAGATAATTGAGCGGTTCTAACATTATCTTATTGTCAAGAAAATTCCAGAGCGATCGCATATCCCAAAAAAGCCGAAAATTTGGAGATAATAGAAAAACATAGCGGGTTAAGGTAGCTGCCATATGACCGAGATCCAAGATGGATACAAGCCCACGATTTAAGTCGTGGAGAGAAAGAAAAATTTTCCTCCTTTCAAGCCCCCGGATTTATCCGTGGGTCAATCCAAAATCCAAAATCCAAAATCCAAAATCGAATGACTGAGAAATTCACTTCGATCGAATTGCCTCCTCCTTTTCCCGACCACACACAATTGCCGGAGGAAGACGGTACTTTTGTGAAAAATTTTCAGGAGCATCCGCAAAGTATTATTCTGACAGATTCGCTTGGCCCGGTTTTACAACAATTGCATCCGGACGGACAATACGCCATCGGACAAGACTGCGGCATTTACTGGCGCGAAACTGACCCGCCAGAACAAGGAGCAGAAGCTCCCGATTGGTTCTACATCCCCAATGTACCGCCTCTGCTGGATGGTCAATATCGACGTTGCTATGTTTTGTGGCGGGAATTCATGGCTCCATTAATTGTTTTGGAGTTTGCTAGCGGCGATGGTTCGGAGGAGCGCGATCGCACACCTTTATCTTATTCTAGGGATCGAGTCACTAGACCGGGGAAGTTTTGGGTGTACGAGCGCATCGTCCGAACTCCCTACTACGGCATCTATGAAGTTGCTAACGGCAAGTTAGAAGTTTATCACTTTGTCGATGGTTCTTATCGATTGCTAGAACCCAACGAACGCGGTCATTATCCTATTTTGCCTTTAGGTGTAGAACTGGGACTCTGGCACGGAAGCTATCAAAACCAAACTCAACTTTGGCTGAGATGGTGGGATTCGGAAGGCAATTTGTTGTTGACCGGTTCGGAAAGAGCGCAACTGGAAAGTTTACGCGCCGAACAAGAACGCCAACGCGCTGAACAAGAACGCCAACGCGCTGAAAGTGCAGAAGCAGCGCTTGCTTCTGCCGAACAAGCACGAAGGGATGCCGTCCCTCAATTGTTGGCAATGGGGTTGAGTGTAGAACAAGTAGCTTCGGCGCTTGGCTTGACTGTAGAATTAGTCAGGCAAATTTCATTGCTGTGAGATAAGTTTTTCCCTGAGCGATCGCACTTACTAGATTTGGCTAAAATTACAGATGCGATCGCTCAGGCAATTTTTCTTAAAAATCTCCCGTACTTGCGGCGATCGTAAAATCTTATCTAATAGTAGGGTGGGTTAGGCACGGGCGATAACTTGAATGCTTTCAACCAACAGTAAAGTTTCCGTGCCGTAACCCACCATCCCAAATATGTAACATTAATAGATTTCTCCAAAAATTCTTGTGGGGTAGGCATCCTGCCTGCCTTTGAAATTCTTTTCTGGAGATGTCTAATAAACATTTGGCTCTTGCCGATTTATGGGGAAAAATGTTCGTTAATATTACAGTTGAGTGCGCTCGGTGGGTTACGGCACGGGAACTAAATTATCGATCGAAAGTGTTGAAATTACCGCCCGTGCCTAACCCACCCTACGATTAGATAAGTTTCTCCGATCACCACAAAACCGGGAGAGCCAGCCTCACTCTCAGATAAGGCAGTCTTTAGCTTTAGAGGTTTCTGACATTCTCAATTGCCGATTAGGTTGGATAAATAACAGTATCCCTTTTGAGGCGGACAACGTACACACAAAACGACTATTTTCCGAGTCAGGATCGATCGCCCTTAAGTCAGACGACTATACCATACTAAATAACATAAGTCAAGTTCGTTCTAAGGGTGGATAACCGAATTAGGGATTTATGTAAATTAAAAAATAGTAGAGCGCAAAGGTGATTGCAAATGACGGGACAACTGTTACTGGTCGATGACGAACCCGGACTGCGGGAAGCGGTGCAAGCTTATCTGGAAGACAGCGATTTTAGCGTTGACGTTGCGGCTAACGCCAACGAAGGCTGGCAAAAACTGCAACAGCATACGCCGGACTTGGTAATTACAGATATCATGATGCCGCAAGTCGATGGCTATCAGTTCCTCAAGCAAATGCGGGAAGACCCTCGCTTCAAGACATTACCGGTAGTATTTTTGACCGCGAGAGGTATGACTAAAGACCGCATTCAAGGCTACAATGCCGGTTGCGATGCGTATCTGTCCAAGCCATTTGACCCGGATGAGTTAGTTGCGATCGTCGAAAATTTGTTGGAACGCAGAGGTGCTACCGATAAGCCATCTGAAGGTACTAACCTGGACGAAATAGCGCGTCAGTTGGCGGAAATTAGGGAACAATTAAAACAGCGACCTGCGATCGCACAAACAGCCTCACCGATCAAAATAGACCTCACCCCCAGAGAACAAAGCGTCCTCGACTTAGTGGCAGAAGGATTGATGAACAAAGAAATCGCCCGTCGTCTGGAAACTAGCGTTCGCAACGTCGAAAAATACGTCAGCCGCTTATTCAGCAAAACCGGCACCAACAGCCGCACCGAGTTAGTGCGCTACGCCCTCGAACACGGGTTAACCCGCTAATAATTTCAGATTTTAGATTTTAGATTTCAGATTTTAGATTGCAGGTGTAGGACTTATGCAAACAACCTAATAAATCTGGTTTCTGCACGCCGAAGTCAGAAACCGGGTTTCTTCGTCGATGTAGTTGAGAAAGCAACGATTTTTCTAAGAAACCCGGTTTCTTGGCGTAAGTTTCTGCACGCCGAAGTCAGAAACCGGGTTTCTTCGTCGATATGTAGTTGAGAAAGCAACGATTTTTCTAAGAAACCCGGTTTCTTGGCGTAAGTCCTATAAATTTAAAATTTGCCATCTCAAATCTGCAATTATGACATTTTGGGTTGGCGCAGGGGAATTTCGATCGCAAACTCAGATCCTAACCCTAGTTGGGAGTAACATTCCAATTTGCCGCCATGCTTTTCTACTACAATTTGGTAGCTAATCGACAAACCCAATCCCGTTCCCTTGCCGATCGGTTTAGTCGTAAAAAATGGATCGAACAGGCGTTTGCGTACTTCTTCCGTAATTCCTGGGCCATTGTCGGCAATGCGAATCACTACTTTGTCAGTTCTCAGTTCTTTGTTGTCAGATTCCCTCTTTCCCTCCTCCTCCGTAGATGGGGAGGTAAAAATAGGGGGGTTTCCACTAACGGCTGACCCCGGACAGCGGACTATTTCGGTGCGAATAGTAATCGTGTTGGGATTAGCCTGAATTTCCCGATCCGATCGCCTTTTGTTGGATTCCTCCAAAGCATCGATCGCATTACTCAGCAGATTCATAAATACCTGATTGAGTTGTCCGGCGTAGCACTCCACTAACGGCAATTTGCCATACTCTTTAATAACTTGAATACCGACACGATCTGGTTTATCTTTCAATCGGTTTTGCAGAATCATCAGCGTACTATCAATGCCTTCGTGAATATCGACTTCTTTCCTGTCTGACTCGTCTAAGCGGGAGAAGTGGCGCAACGACTGAACGATCTCGCGGATGCGTTCAGACCCTACCTTCATAGAAGCGAGAACTTTGGGCAAATCTGCCATCATAAATTCTAAGTCGATCGCTTCAATTTCCTCTGCGATTCTTTCTTTCGGATGGGGATATTCCTCTTGATAAATTTGTACCAGTCTTAATAAATCTTCCGCATATTCTCTAGCATAAGCGATATTGCCGTAGATGAAGTTAACCGGGTTATTAATTTCGTGCGCCACACCAGCCACCAGTTGACCCAGAGAAGACATTTTTTCACTTTGAATCAGCTGCGCTTGGGTATTTTGCAGTTCTTGTAAAGCTGCCTCCAGTTCGGTTGCTTTTTGTCTGATTTGCGCTTCTGACTGCTGCAAAACTGACTGTACTTGTTTGCGATCGGTAATATCTACCGCCATACTCATCACCAACCGTCTCCCATCCGGTAATTGACCCAAAGGAACAGAACTAAACTCCCAAATTTTTTGCGAACCATTGGATGCGGTAATGACATATTCGCCTTCTGCTACTTGGCTGTTAATGTTATACAATCTGTCGATATCTGCTTTGACCAGTTGTTTTCTTTCTCCATACGCTTTTTCTGTCCAATCGGCAATAGTGGGAATATCCTCCTGACGATAACCGCTCAATTCTGTCCAGGCTTGATTGACCGTTACTATCTCTCCATCTTCCGCATAAATGATGAGCGGTAACGGTGCATAAAAAATGGCACAGCGAAACCGTTCTTCGCTTTGCCGCAAAGCTTCCAGAATTTGTTTGCGTTCGCTGATATCTTTATTGATTTCTAAAATGCTTAATGGATTGCCATTTTTATCCCACTGCAAAGTCCAACTGCTCGTTACAGGAATTTGTTTGCCGTTACGTTTAGTGTCGAGAAGTTCTCCTTCCCAATGTCCCTCGCGCAAACATATTTCGAGGATTTCTTCCAATGGTTGCGGAAATATCGTTTTCAAAAATGTGTGGATGTATTTGCCTAATGCTTCTTGCTTTTTCCATCCGTACAAATTTTCTGCGCCTGTATTCCAATAAGCGATCAAATCGTCCAGATCTCGAATGATAATTGCTTCATTCGCCAGATCGATCGTCTGTACGTATTGCTGCAATGCTGTCTCTGCCTGTTCGCGTTCGCTAATTTGTTGATATAAAGTAAATTTTGCTACCTCTACCTGTTTTGCCTGTCGTCCCGCTTTTTGAATGCTGTATACCGCCAAAGTCAGGGAGCCTGACATTAAAATTCCCATCGTCAGCAGCGATTCCGGTAATTGCGATCGTTCTTCAGTTAGTAGCCGGGAACTCGGCCAGAGGCGCGATCGCAAAGTCACACCATCCAGGGGAAAAGTTATTTCCCGTCCCCAAACATCTGCATTTTGGCTATCCTCTTTGTTGCGACTGAAGATTTCGGTATTGCCATCAAACACGCTTAACCCATATTGGGGAAGAATATCTTTATTCGATCTTGTTTTGAACAAGCCTTCTGTCGTAAAAGCAGCGAAAAGGAAACCGTATTTGCTTTCTTTTGATGACAAAGGAACATAAATCCACAATTGTTTGCTTCCTTGTGGCGAAAGCGAAGGAAATACCATAACATCCTGCCTTTTGCTGCCTTTCGCTGCCAGCAATTGTTCGTGCAACTTTCTATCTGGGTCTGCAATTCCTTCTGTTGAGATTGTCCAGCGCGGCAGAAACGAGGTATCTACCCACTGTAGAATCTGGCAATTTGGGTAAACATCCAGATAAGCTTGGGCAGCTGCTTTCCATTCCCTTCTGTTTGGCCTCCCCTGAGTTTGCCAACGATTTGCCATCTGCCTCAATGTGACAATACGAGCTTCCAGGCTTCCTTGCACTTCGTTTTTCAGTGTCTGAGCGGCTAAATTAACCTTTGTCTCCATATGTGTTTGGGCTTCCATTTTTACTGCCCTCCACAGCCATAAGCTAGTCAGGATGCCGCAACTCCCTACGAGAAGGGGGAGGAAAAATATCTGCGTCGCCAATTTAACACCACCCCTTGCCCGCCTTTTTTCCCACTCCACAGATATATTTTCTACAGTCATAACCACCCTGTTTTGACATAGTTATACGGTATTACCTGCTCCTTGCCTTTGGAGACTTTCGCTTTGACAATATAACCGTGCTTCGCGACTCTATAATTTCTATGATCGCTTGAGAATTCTCTAATGCCAAAGTATTTATTTATACTTTTTACAAAAATAGGCAAATGGGGCCTTGGTCACATCCATCATCTGGGCGACTTTACGAGAGTAACTGCATCTGTTTTTTTTACGATAAATTAAGTAAATTTAAGAAATTTGACTTTTTAAATTTTTAAGTGAAAATACTGTTAATTTAAATTCAATCCTTCACTAAACAAAAAAAATCAGTCATGAAAAATTCTCAAACTGCAAAACATTTGGGTCAGTCAATTTCTCTGGGAGCGCTATTAATTTTAGCCAGCGTAGGTGTATTTGCCTTGATGAGCATACAAACTGGCGGTTTCTAATCGCGATCGCACTCAGAACAGAAAAGCCATTTTTGATGATTTGCTACGGTAGTGCCTACCGCTAACGTGGCTACAGCTAACAGTCAACGATCGGCTTAGCTTTGTATTTTGTCCTACCCCGAACACTCTGCTGAATATAGAAACAAAATGCCAATAAGTTATTCACAAATTGAAGTGAATTATCGGGCATTTTAGCGGTGAAAAGATACAAAACTAAGCTATGTGAAGTAACGGCAAAGCCAGCCTCTTTACCGCTAAACAAATGGTGCCGATCGATTTCTAGAGGCGCAGCAGCAAATTGAGACCGTGAGTATCGGTGCCGCAGGTATTTAACAATTCATAAGATGTACTTAACTGTTCCACCTGTTGCGTTTGCTCCGGGCTGGGACGCCAAGGGTTGGGATTGCCGTAGGCGTAGTAAGTTTCGACGCCATCAATGCCAATCCTAGCCGCTTCTGCAATCAGTTCCGCAGCTGAGCGCCGATAGCGAACTGGGTGAGCCAATACCGCTAAGCCACCAGCCTCATGAATAGCTGCAATCACGTTAGCTGCTTCAGCCTCTGCATCCAAAGGACTCTGACCCAGCAGATAAGTCAGCATAGCAGGGTGTTCTGGGTCAAAGCCATAGCCCAGAATGTGAACCTCAGTTCCCAGAAGCCGAGAAGTAATTTCAACGCCAATCCACAAATGAGGTACAGAATAGTCAGAGTCATCGGGTTGTCTCTGCTGTTTCCTGTAATTTAAACAGCTTTTAGCCACCTCGTAACCGCCAATAGTGTGGTGATCCGTGATGGCAAATCCTTTCAGACCGATCGCAAGAGCTTGATCGATCAACTCTTCCGGCTTCAAGTTGCCATCCGAGTAAATGGTGTGCATATGAAAATTGAAATATCGCGGACAGCTGTCCGCGTTAATTGTTTTGAAGACTTTCCTTAGTGCTGATACTTCAGCATTTGCTATCTGGGCTGAATTTGAAGTCTGAAGGTTGATTGGCATAAGCGCCTCACAAGTCGCGTGCGTTAGTGTATAATGGATAACTTTTTTAAGTGGATCGGCTAATCAATCTCGATTAGGGAATGCAACAAACAACACTAACTTAGCAAAACTATACAATAGTATCATCCTCCCTTCCCAGACAACACCCCTGACAAGCAGAGCATAAGCCCCGCCTGTAGAAAGCCACTATATCCAGATTGGGGAAGGCCCCTACCCACAAGAAATCGAGATCAAGCCATTTCGCTCTTTTTTTCGCTATTTTTAGGGGTTATTTGCTGTTTCGATTGTTGCCGTACTGGAATTTCAATGATAAACTCACATCCCTCTCCTGGTGACGAAACGCACTTCAGCTGACCGCCGTGTTTTTCTACCACAATTTGGTAGCTAATCGATAACCCCAAACCAGTTCCTTTACCCACAGGTTTGGTAGTAAAGAATGGGTCAAACAACCGAGACAGTACTTCTTTTCGGATTCCAGGGCCATTGTCTTTGATTCGGACAGCCACTTGATTGCCATCCAGCACTTCCGTAGCAATGCAAATCTGTGGATTTTCGATTGGGAAACAAGGAAAGGCAGGAGAGAGAGGGAGAGGGGAATTCTCTTGTCTCTCTCCCTTTTCTCTTTCCCCTCCCGATCGGACGGGGAGAGGTAGGGGTTGCCCCTGTGCTTCTTCCAAGGCATCGATCGCATTAGCCAAAATATTCATAAACACCTGATTTAGCTGCCCTGGATAACACTCAACAGAAGGCAAATGGCCGTAATTTTTAACCACTTCTATCGGCGGACGATCCCCCTTACTTTTCAGGCGATGATGTAGAATCATCAGCGTACTATCAAGCCCAGAGTGAAGATCCACTAGCTTTTTCTCCGCTTCGTCAACTCGCGAAAAATTGCGTAACGACTGCATAATCTCGCGAATGCGATCGGTTCCCACCTTCATAGAACGAAGCAAAGAAGGCAAATCGTTCCGCAGGAATTCCATCTCAATATCTTGTGCGTGGTTTTGAATTTCCACTTCTGGATTTGGGTAGTACTTTTGATATAGCAGTAAATGGTCGATCAAGTCCGAAGTGTATTCAGTAGCGTGATGCAGATTGCCAGCGATAAAGCTGACGGGATTATTTACTTCATGAGCAACACCCGCCACCAATTGCCCCAAACTAGATATCTTCTCAGTCTGAACGAGTTGTGCCTGTGTCTGTTGCAACTTATGCAACGATTGCTCGAGTTGGAGAGCTTTTTCCCTTTCCCGCATTTCCGATGCTTGCAAAGCCGTATTCTGCTTTTCCAATTGCGAGGAATAAGTTTGCAGATCCTCATAAAAACTGGCGTTTTCCAGAGAAATAGAGGCTTGAGCGGCTAATAGCTTTAATATTTCCAAACGCTGTTGGGTAAAAGCTCCCACCGCCAGATTATTTTCCAAATAAAGAATCCCGCGCAGCTTACCTTGCTGGAGAATGGGCATACATAAAATCGACTTTGGTTGAGTTCTGATAATATAAGCGTCGCTCGCAAATCTTCCCTCTAAATTAGCATTGTTTAATACCACCGTTTCTCCAGTTCTTTCTACATAATTGATTACTGCCACGGGCAGATCCGGGCGAGATTCGATGGGTACAGATGGTAGCACTCGCACTTTATCTTTTTCTACACAACCTTCCGCTACTAGCACCAACTTATTTCCCCTTTTTTTCTGAGGGGAGACTGTTTCAGTAGGTGAGGTTTCTTCCTGACTGGATTCGAGTTGGGAACGTAAGAATAAGAAACCTTTTCTCGCGCCGGCATTTTCGATCGCAATCTGCATCAACTTATCCAGCAAATGGTCAAGAACTATTTCCGAGGAAATCGCTTGCGATGCTTTCATAACGGAAACCAAATCCAGTTCCGCCGCACTTCCTCCTGTGGTAACGGTTGCTGTCAGGGTTACTTCTATACTAGGTGTTTCTCTGACAAGTAGGCGAGCGAAAAATTCCGGATATCTTTCTGATAAATGTTTGACTTTGCTCTTCGCTCCCCAGCGAATATAGCCATAATATGCTTCGGTCAAATAAGTGTGAGCAATTTTCTCTTTGCCAAGTGAAAAATTAAACTCTGCTGCTAGTTCGTTAGCGAGCGCTTCTTCTTGGATGTAGCCGTGTTTTTTGGCAAGTGCGATCGCTCGTTCGTAACAATCAGTCGCTTTCCCTTCTTTTCGCAAAACTCGCGCCTTCTCAGCTTCGACTAACAGATACTTATGCTCGAAGTTATAGGGAGCGTACACGGCCCATTTTTTCATTTTATTTTGCTGCGATCGCACCTTTTTTATATATTGCTTTTGCTCGCTTGTAGAAGCATTCCGATACCGAGCTAGAAGAGCTAGAGAATAGTAAAAATTGTGTTCGGCAGGCAGCATCATCCCGCCAGCGGATTCTAAGTATTTGGCCGCTAAATCGGCGTTTTCTACAGCGCGATCGACATCTTTAAATAAATAAAAGAGTATTAATTTAGCCAGATATACCGCAAACAGGGAAGTGCCGTTTTTAGCTTCTATTAAACCGGGCAACATTTCTAATTCATTAAAACTCTGCCCTACTAAAACGCAATGATTCTCTGACAAACCTTGCATATTTAATGCGAATTGCTTCCAAATCTTTTTATAGTTTATCAAAAATTCCTGCTTTATCTTCGACATTAATTCAATATATTGGTTATATTTTTGAGCGACATTTTCCAAATGTTCGCCCGTAAATAATACTGCTAGGCAATATGTTGTTGCACTATAACCGGCATATTCTATATCTCCAGTTTCCAGTCCGCTATGAATTGCTTCTGTTAAAGGTTCTATAGTTTCTTTTGCATGGGTTTTCCACGGTATAATATAACCGTTAATCATACTGATAACTTTGGCTTTCAGAGCATAGGCATCAAACCGATCCAACACGCTTAAAGCCAGTTGACCGAATTTATATCCAGAATCGATATCTCCTAACGCCCCACACAAAATCATGCCATAAAAAACATAGGCAAAAGCCGAAACAGAGGAATTACCGTATTTAATAGAAAGGTTTACCATCGTTAAAATAACCAGTAACCCTATTGCCGGATTTGCAATAAACGCAGGCGCAGCGACGCTCTTCAAAATTCGCATTGCTGCTAGTTTAGAAGCATCGGTCATTTCGGGAAGTTTGCTTAAATCTTCTATGGGTTTTCTTCCCAAAGTTAATTTGGTCTGAATTAGCGCCACAATAACATTGACATTTCCCGGTCGATTCGGCAACCGCACACCCAGCATTTGCAGAACTTGCAATGCCGTATCTATCGCTTCTTGCAGCTGATTTTGAGATATATAAAACAGGATTTTTGTTTCATACACTGGAACTTTTTCTAGCAAAGTTTTAGCTTTGTCGATCGCTACTTCAGAAAGTGCGGCTCCTCTTTCGTAGTTGGTATTGAGATATTCAGCTTCCACCGCTTCTACATACAAATCAAGCGTCAGGTTATAATCGGTATCCCAACTCGACTCTGGCAGAAGTGACAAACCTACATTTAAATACCTAACAGCGGCTTCTATTGCAGTGGCTGACTTTGCTTTTTTGCCAGCGATTAAATTAAGTTTTGCCAGTTCATCTTTTTCGACTTGTTTCACCAGCAGTTCCACACCGATATTTAGCTGGTTGACAATATCAAAGATATTTTCTTCTAGTGCGTATTTAGATGTTTTTTGCAACAACAATTGACCAATTTTCAGGTGAGTTGCTTTCTGGCGATCGTCCAGAATCAGCGAATAAGCAGCTTGCTGAACTCTGTCATGGAGAAACTTGTAGCTAATTGAGATTTGTTCTCGGTCATTAGTCATTTCCAAATGACTTATCGCGGATGACTCTTGAGCGATCGCCAGAGGAACTTTGTAGGTATTGCTTAGAGGCAGAATTAAACCTGCTTGCAGTGCTGACCACAAATCGTTGGCAGTCTCTATAACAGATTTCTCATTGACAATGGCAAGGACATCTAAATTAAATTGATTGCCAATGCAGGCAGCTAATTTTAAAATGCTAATTGCGTTGTCAGATAATTTTTGAATATTTCTAGCAACGAGTTCGACGACATTGTAATCGGTAATTCCAATACTTTGAATTTCTTCTATGTCCCAAAGCCATCGCCCTTCGCTGAAGTCGAAATGCAATAGTTTTTCCGCATGAAGAGTTTGCAGCAGTTGCGTTAAAAAGAAGGG
The DNA here is from genome assembly GCF_041929145.1 of Aerosakkonema sp. BLCC-F183. Lineage (NCBI taxonomy): Bacteria > Bacillati > Cyanobacteriota > Cyanophyceae > Aerosakkonematales > Aerosakkonemataceae > Aerosakkonema > Aerosakkonema sp. BLCC-F183. Next base: position 135,141 of record NZ_JBHFNU010000061.1, read on the forward strand.
ATTACCCTGAGTTTTGTTAAAAAGTAGCTCTGCTAATGGGTACAGGCGATTGGGTAAAGTTTTTGCTCGATCGAGGGTATCGACTAATAGTTCGCTGACGTGAGATAAATTTAGAGGTTGTAGGACGATATTACTGACCGATGTCCCAGCTTGTTGAATTTTTTCTATAGTTTGGATAGTGGGATGAGTCGGATTGACTTCGTTATCTCTATACGCGCCGATCGTCAATAGATATTTGATATCCGAGTCGGTCATTATGTTCTGAATCAATTTCAGTGAAGCCGAATCTGCCCACTGTAAATCATCTAAAAATATGACTAGCGGGTGTTCTGGTTTTGTAAATACCTGAATAAATTTTTGAAACACGCGATTGAAGCGATTTTGGGATTCAGTTGGGCCCATTTGCGGTACGGCTGGCTGTGTCCCAATAATTTTTTCAACTTCGGGAATTACGTCAATAATTACTTGACCATTTTGCTCGATCGCATCTAAAAGTTTGTCTTTCCAATTTTTGATTTTTTCGGTATTTTCTGTTAAAATCTGCCGCATCAATTCTTGAAATGCTTGCATAAGAGCGGCGTAAGGAATGTTGCGTTTGAATTGGTCGAATTTGCCCCAAATAAAATAACCTCGCGCTCCCACAATCGGTTTGTGAACTTCATTGACGACGGAAGTTTTGCCAATTCCTGAATAACCGCTGACCAGAATCATTTCTGTTGTACCAGCAGCAACGCGAAGAAATGTTTTCAGAAGTTGGTCAACCTCGGTTTCCCTTCCGTAAAGTTTTTGCGGAATAATAAATTGTGCGGATTTGTCTAGTTGACCGGGAATAAAGTTTTCAATTTTGCCGTTTGTCAATAGCTGATTCAAACAATTTTCTAGGTCTGCTTTTAGTCCCAGAGCAGTTTGGTATCTTTCTTCCGCAGCTTTGGATAATAATTTCATCACTATTTCTGAAACTGCTTCTGGAATTTCTTGGTTTACTTGATGAGGCGGTACTGGTTTTTTGGCAATATGACAATGCACCAATTGCATCGGATCGTTCGACTGAAATGGTAGCTTGCCCGTTAATATTTCATAGAAAGTAACTCCCAATGAATAGAAATCGGTACGATAGTCAATTGACCGATTCATTCGTCCTGTTTGTTCTGGTGAGATATAAGCGATCGTCCCTTCTAGTAAGTTGGGATTTTCGATCGTCGCAGTTTCTCTATAAAGGCGCGTGGCTATGCTAAAATCAATAATTTTGACAGCCCATGTTTGACTGTCTATCAGAATATTTTGCGGTTTGATATCTTTATGAATTATCTTGTTTTTGTGTAGGTCTGCCAAGATTGACGCCAGTTGAATGGCGATAGAAAGAAACGAAAGTAATGGAATTTTTTGAGATGTCATTAAATCTTTGAGCGATTTATCCCCAAAATCCTCTAATAGCAATGCCAAACCGTTTTTATAATTCTCCAAACTATATACTTTAATAATTCCTTCTATATGCAGATATTCCAGAATTTTGTATTCATGACGCAAGCGGGTAATTTCTTCTAAAGTTGGATATTCGGCTTTCAGGGTTTTGACGATCGCACTTGTATTATCCCGCTCTCTATAAGCCCGGTAAATTAAGGTTTTTACGCCTTCATGAATAGGTAAAGATAGGATTTGATAATCGTTAAGGGTAAGCATTTTCCTCGCTCTCTTGATTTAACTAAGTGAATGTACTATCAATTCGATCGGTAATCTCACTGATAATGCGAGCCGTGACAGCTCAGCAACTTGAAAATTGCGATGGAAAGTTAGAGCCATATACTGACAGTCAGCAGATGTCTCTAAACTCGTCTTACCCTGGTTGAAAGTAACAGTTAACGCGGAGCTAAATCTACCCGTAGGCTGAAGTCAAGCTAGATAGGAAAATTAGCTGCTGTATTCAAGATTACATAAAATTAAAAAAAATTAGTTTTTTTTCAACAAACCTCAACAAAAGAGGTAACAAAAACAAACAAAAATGTAAAAAAAACTTAATCATAGCCGTGGGATAAGCCAAAGTACAGACGCGATCGCATCTGTACTAAACTAAAATCAACCCATTCCCTGGAAAATTTTGCATCGCTATTTTTGGGTAGAAGTGCTGCTGTTACGAGCTTGCCAAGCCAGTTCCAAAAGCTGAGACCAACGCTTTTCCACTTGTTTGGCAGTCCATTTGAGGGCAGAGGCGATTTCGCGATCGCTAACTCCTTGACGTTTGAGTTCCAACAATTGCTGCTGCTGTGGCGTCAGTTGCTGCCAAAACGCTTCCCACTGCCGAGTATTCATCCCCAGCTTTTGATCGAGATCCGCACCTAACCATTGATGCACTAATTGCCATTGATGTAGGCGGGCAAACTTTTCCACATGGTACTTAAAGCGCTGTTGCAGGTAGTCACGCTGACGGGAAGACAGACCGAGAACTTCGTCGATTTCCTGTGCCGAGAGGTCTTGCAGCTTTAAAGTCAGATAATCGACACAATCCGATTGACCTTGAGATTCCAGATATTGTATCAATTCCGATATCAATCGATCGCGCAACACCGCTTCCGCCGGATCGGTTGTTTCCGCCACCATAGAAGCACGCACCTGCTGCATAGCGGCGTCGCGTCGTTGAGTTTGGGCCTCTTCACCTTTAGGAGATTCAGCAGCTGACTCCATATCCACCGCAGTCTCCGCCGGTTGGCGGCGAGAGAAAGTTTGGGCGCGGAGTATAATTAACTGTTGACTGGCACCGCCGCCCAAATTAATCCGCCGTCTGGCATATTGTTCCGTGAATGCCAAATATTCCGCCACTTCCAGCGAGTTGCGCGGCGTGTAATCCTCTGGAAGTTCCGTTTCTCTGCGGAAAGCTTTGAGCGACTCCATGAAAAAGCCTTGTAAGAAGTCTTCGACTAGGTGATAGCGAGCTTGGAAGCTTAACGGCTGACGCATTGGTGTAATGTAGCGATAGACGATCGCACCCAAAGTGCTGTGCAGTTCGACGCGCCCTTGCTTAGAACCGAGATTGTAATAAGATAGACACTTTTGCAACCGATGCCGCCCCAAAGTTAGTTGCCAAGAGCGAATTTGGCCGGATTTTTGGATGCGCGAACTCTGGCGACAAATTCTTTCCACCTCGTTAGCTAATCGATTTGCCACTGCGTTGACAGCAGCACTCGATATTTTTACTCCTCTGTCTGACTGAATTTGAGCTTGCAATTCTTGAGAAATTTCGTTGGCGAGGGCAACGCTGTCCATTTCGGACTCTTGCTCTGAAGGGTGGATGTCCATAACAGTAGTTTTTGGTAGAGCTTCTAGAGTTGCAGTAGGGAAATTTCTATATGCGGTTTTCATAGTTAATTGGAGAGATGACACCATAAAGGACTGAGAGTTGTTGAGCGTTTGAGGGAAGTTGGCTGCAACTGGTGTTGCCTCAACCGCTTACATTTAGACTCTAAGCAGTCTGAATTTGCCGCAGTTATAGCGGTGTCCCTGTTCTTTGGGTGGTCAAAAATTAGCTCTGGAACTGTTGAAGCGAGTTTGTTCTCAGAGAACGCATAGAAACAGCCTAATCCATTGTGCAGAGAGAGTTTTAGGCATTTACACCGAATGCGATCGCACATCTGTTAGTTGCGATCGCAATTGTCTATTGAGTGGACAGTCAGCCAACTGGTAACGAGCGGTCATTCCTCATCAGTCATCCATCATTGGCACAAATAACTGAGGAGCGATCGAATTTCACGTTTACTTCACACTTAACAGTTTTTCTTCAAAACTTCTTCAAAAATCGCACCAAACTGGATTTAACTTTTGACTTTTGACTTTTGGCTTTTGACTTCCCTATCCCCTTCAAACAACCCAAGCAGCAACTTCCTCCCATTTCAACCCCTGTCGTACCACAACAGGTTCTTCCCCCGTCAAATCCAGAATAGTCGAACCCTCATATCCCGGTTCCTGTCCGTTATCCACGATCGCATCGACCAGCTTTTCCAAACGATCGAACAATTCCACCCGCGAGAAAAAGCCATTACTTTCTACCCCAGGCATAGGCGCATACTCTTCATGGCTGAGTACGTGCGCCGAAGTAGAAATAATCGGATTGCCCAGTGCATTTAACAAAGCCGAACATACCTTATGATTCGGGACTCTAATCCCAGTAGTTTTGCGCTTGGGATTCATTACCAGCTGAGGCACTAACTTAGTTGTCGGTAATATAAACGTATATGGCCCTGGAATCAGACGCTTCATAATCCTGTAGGAGGAGTCGTTCACCCACGCATAAGTGGAAACATCAGATAAAGAAGGACAAAGGAAAGTTAGAGGTTTGTCATTCGATAGCTGTTTAATGCGCCTCACTCGTTCCACCGCCGACTTAATATACAGATCGCAGCCAATCGCGTAGACCGTATCGGTGGGGTACAGCATCACTGCCCCATCCTTGAGGGCATCTTTAATTTGCTCTATACTGCGGGCTTGCGGAGTATCCGGATGAATTGTGTAAATCGTAGCCATAAATTTTTCGTTGGCTAATGTCTAACATTAGCTTAATTCGCCAGAAGCCCGACGCCTAGAGTGCCAGTCCAGCCAAATAAATTGACAAAAATAACGAAATATGCGTTATTTAGGGGCGAACGCGACTGCGGCGCGGATGCGCTTAGCATTCAGGCGACGATCGCGGTTATTAACAATTTTTATGTCCGGAGGCGATTGCCTAATAAAAAATATGTTCGGGCTGCGAATGAAGAAATTACATTTTGAATTTTGAATTCAAAAAATGGTCAACTGCTACCGCTGCTGCCGTTAGAACGTTGGGACAGCAGATACTGCCAGATTTGCTGAATCTCTGCCTGCATCTGCCGCATAGCAGCCCTATCTGCTTCGGCGTTTTGGGCGAACTGTAGCATCGTGACGGTTAGGTTGCTAACTGCGCTTTGCATATTTTGCTCGCTTTCTTTCATCTCGGAGATGGCCTCTCTCATCTCGGAGATAGCCTCTCTCATCTCGGAGATGGCTTCTCTGTTGGCGTTTACTCCTTCGCCGATCTGCTGGATGGTTTGGTAGAGAATTTCTAAGTCTTCTCTTTGGGCCAAACGTGCATCCCGTTCGTTGAGTTGGTTAGTGACCAGATTGTCGAGTACTCGCTCTATTCGGTCTAGTCGATTGTCTGGAGTTTGGGTCATTGGTTGTTGCCTGGTTGGTTCGTTACCACCGTTCCCATACCCTTATTCTTCTCTAGCCAATCTTGAATTAGTTCACAAACAACCTGGCTCATGTTCACTTCTTTAAGTACGCAAACTGACTTGAATTCTTTTTTTAAGTCAGCGGGGATGACAACGTGCATCGTAGTTTCTTTTGCCATACCCCCATTGTGACATGGGGATATGGCAATCTTTGGTAATGTTTACATATTTTCATGTTACCATATTTCCATAAATTAACAGCCAACAGTTCAGCCTCACAAAGTTCACCGCAAACCCTGTTCCTTGATAGTGATACGGGGACGTGAGGACGCAGTGAAATTTTTTGGATATAGCAACGGGTTTTGACCACACCCGGCTATGAAAAACTAGAATTAGCTACGTGCGATCGCCGATAACCAATGAACAAGTTAGCTTACCTCGAATGTCCTGCTGGCATTGCCGGTGATATGTGTCTGGGAGCGCTGGTCGATGCCGGTGTTCCCCTGGACTACATAAAAGAAAAGCTCCACCTTTTGGGTATTTCTCACGAGTACGAGTTACGGGCGGAACTCGTCCAGCGTAACGGTCAGCAAGCAACTAAAGTTCATGTAGATTTGACCGATGACCATCATCACCATCACAGTAACGGTCACAGTCATCACCGCCATCTGCCAGAAATAGAAGCTTTGATTTTGGCAGCTAAGTTGCCCGTGCGGGCGCAAGCTGCCAGTTTGGCAATTTTTCGCAAATTAGCAGAAGCAGAAGGCGCGGTTCACGGTATAGCGCCGGATAAGGTGCATTTTCACGAAGTTGGAGCGACCGATGCGATCGTCGATATTGTCGGTACTTGTCTGGGATTGGATTGGTTGGGAATTGACCAAATCTACTGTTCGGCAATGCCGACTGGGGGTGGTACGGTAACGGCGGCACACGGTCAGCTACCAGTGCCCACACCAGCAGTGCTGAAGTTGTGGGAGTCTCGCCAAGTGCCAGTTTACAGTAATGGCATCGAGAAGGAATTGTGTACGCCGACGGGTGTGGCGATCGCAGTTACTTTGGCCAGCAGCTTTGGCCCCGCACCGACAATGATTCTCCACCGCATCGGTCTGGGCGCTGGTTCCCGCCAGTTGCCCATTCCTAATATTTTACGTCTCTGGATTGGTGAAGAAATCTTAGCAGAAGGGCTCAGGGACAGAGGGGCAGAAGGTCAGGGAAGTATATCGCCTGAGTTGGAAACAATTTCGGTATTGGAAACCCAAATTGATGACCTCAGTCCGCAGGCGATCGCATATACTTTTGATGCCTTATTTGCAGCTGGTGCCCTCGATGTTTTTAGCCAACCGATTATCATGAAAAAATCCCGTCAGGGCGTATTGTTAACTGTTATCTGTCATCCCGAAAATCAACAAGCTTGCGAAGCAATTTTATTTCGAGAAACCACCACATTAGGTATCCGCCGTTCCACCCAAATCAGAGCAATTTTGCAACGGGAAATTCAGCGAGTTATCATTCCTTACGGTGAGGTGCGCGTCAAGGTCGCTGGCAGTAGCGGTAGTATTACAAACGTGCAACCGGAATACGAAGATTGCGCTGCTTTGGCGAAACAAAATAACGTCAGTTGGCGCGAAGTTCATCGTCTGGCTTTACAAGCTTGGTACAGCCGATAACTAGGGGTTAGGGATTAGGGGCTAGGGGTTAGGGATTAGGGACTAGGGCGTCGGGGAAGAGGGATTAGGGAAGAGGGAGGAATTTTGACTGAGTGACTTTTGACTTTTGACTTTCCCGACGCCCTAGCCCCGACGCCCTAGCCCCTAGATACTTACCGCTTCTGGAATCGCCGTAGTTGTTTTCAGCGCTGTTTCTGCAATTAACTGGTGGGCGCGGGCAGTCGGATGTATGGCATCCCAAAATAAATACTCGTTCGGGTTAGTTCCTGGTGGTAAGGTAAATCCGCTCACCGCTGGGTTAGTACCCGCTCCTGGCACCAAATTGTTGGTGACATTGGTGAATCCGTAATTGGCTGGGTTGGCGATCGCATCACTAAACAGAGTAGTAACATCAACAGGGATAATGTTAATGTTCGGATTTTGTTCTAAACTTTGTATCGTTGCCGCCAAAGTGCTGTTATGAGCGTTGGTCAGTTGGGCGAGTCCTTGCTGAACTTGCGACCCATTACTAGCTGCACCTGGAGTTGCGCCTAGATTGGGCAAGTTAGGCATCATAAAATTTCTCGCCCCAACTGCGGCGAGTTTTGTGACCGCACTAGCCAAATTATTCACTATCGTCGCAAAATCTGTCGAACCGCCGCCAAGGTAATCATTAGCACCTGCCCAAACCACATAAAGCCCATTCGGGTCTGCACTCGCACTATTAGCTACCACAAAATTATCGATCTGCTGTTGCAATGCAGGTAAGAGAGAACTGCCCACATTTACAGTTCCCGATGTCGCACCACCAACAGCAAAGTTAGTGCTGGGATTAACAGGTAATGCCAATGTGGGCGCGAGGTCTTCTACCCAGACCGGACCGTTGCTAAAACGTCCGTTAAAGTAAGGCGGACTGGGCGGAACAGCGCCTCCTGTTAAGGCCAACAAATTGCCATCGTCTGAAAGGCTATCCCCAAACACGAACATCTGACTGAATAGCTGGCGAGGAATGCGACCTTCAAACTGACCGAATTCCATGTAGTGTTCTACACCAGTAATTTCGTCTCTTTGCGTTGCTCGGGCAACATCTGGGTTTCGGTTTAAATAAAAGTTAGTGTCGAAGAAGCGGCTGGGGTTACGTAGCTCATCAGCACCAAATTTGACAAAATGTTCTATACCCGTAAGTAGATCCGCTCCCACAGCCGCAGCCACATCGGAATTATTGCTAAGATAAAAACCCGTATCGAACAAGAGATTGGGGTTGCGCCGTTCCGATTGACCGAACACGATGAAGTGTTCAAATGCAGTTGTTTTACCTGCGTTGACTTCGGCGGCAACATCTAGATTTTGTTGCAGATAATAGGCACTATCGAAAAAAGCGCTGGGATTGCGACGCTCAAATTCGCCAAACCGGGTAAAGTGGTCGAATCCGCTGGCAAACTCGCCTTTTGATACTGCTGCTGCTACATCTTGGTTGGTGACAAGATAGTAATTTTCGTTAAATAACTCGCGATCGCTCAACATAATTATTTGTTAAGATAAGGGTGAACTGGCTGACATGGATTGATGTCAGCAATTTACTAAATATACGATAATATAACAAAAAAATCCGAAAAATTTGAGCGGGCAAAAATTATATTTGCACAAGAGGATAAATACTATATCTACAATACTCACCCTTATCTATTAGTACGATCGTTTATTTTTGGTACTCAAAACCAAGTAAGGCATCAATGTCATGTATTGCAGGCTAGATTACCGATCGCATTTTTAGCTATTTCACTATCGCAGTCAAGATTATATATAACGCTTACTTATCACTTTGTAGGTTGGGTTTCGTACCTCAACCCAACCTACGAATTTTGCCACACCGAAACACCAGAAAACCGATTTCTTCAAGAAACCGGTTTTCTATGTACATTACTCACCTAAAAAGCGCTGTACATTAATTAGTACTTGTCTTGATTGAAGACTTTATCTAGACCGTGTTTGGTATTATCAGCAGCTTGACCTGCACGATCTTTTGCTATGTCAGCACTCCGAGACACATCCTTGGCAGCATCTTGAGAGTTGTCCTTGATGTTTTCAATTCCTCGGCGAGTACCCTTGGCTACATCTTTTGCTGTGTTGGCAGCTGATTCGCCGATATTCTCACCAATATTTTGAACTCGTTCGCCTAAAGGTGTGCCGGAACGGTAGTTGTGACCGTATTGTTCGGGAGAGTCGGCTCGATATTCGATGTTGTGTTCGGCATTCTCGATCAAACGATCGGCTTTTTTATTTGCCTTTGATTCGTCAAAGCGAGGGTCTACATCGCTAAAGTCGTTCATACCACCTTTGTAGGTGTTGGTTACCGCGCCTTCCGGTATTTCTGGACGGGGATTTCTGTCTAAAGCTTTGGCTTGCACGCTAGGGCTACCGCAAGCAGTGCTGACGAACAGAATAACGCCTGCGAAAAAGACTGTCAAAACTCGCAAGAAGTTGAAATGTTTGATAAAAGAAACCACTTTGTTCATAGACACTCCTTTGTGTGTTTTTAGTGAATGTGGATGGTGGATGTCGATAAAGTAGGTGTAAGATGTCAAGGCGATCGACAAATAACAAGCTTTAGCTATGCCGTACTTCTACTTTGTTACTCAGGCTAATGTTTCTGAGCCTCGTTAGTTTGGAATTCAGGACGCTCTTGGGCTTCGTTCGCCTTATCTTTCAAGAATGAGCCTGCATCTTGAAAGGCATCTTTAACTGTCTCCAAGCGATCGCTCACTCGCTCGCCTAAGTTAGGTTCGCGCTGAATCAAACCACCCGGTCTAGCTTGTTCTGGGTTTGAAGGTGTAGCGTTTCTATTGGCTGCACCCGCTGTTTCACTACCTGGATAAATCAAACCAGAATCGGCACTTGTATTTGCGGCGACGAGTTGCTTATAACTTAGCTGTAGGTCGGCTCGATCGCGCTCTCCATTTACGCTGGCGTTAGGAGAGGCTTTGTATTGGGTGTAACCGTCTCCACCACCTTTGTGGGGGTTATTCATACCGCCAGCTTGGACGGGAGGGTTGTCCGGACGCGCACCTTGGACATCTCCAGTATTACAAGCAGTGGTGACAAACAGGGCGATTCCTGCCAAAAATACGGTTACTATTTGGCGCAGTCGCACTTTTTTAAAGAAGGCAACTATCTGTTTCACAACTTTCTCCTTTTCACCTAACCTCGTTTAGCTTACAAATAAAATCTTTATGTTTTCATCTAGCAAAAGTCACATTTTATGCGTTATATTGCCGCCATTATTTATATCCTTAGAAAGATATAAGATGCCCTAATTAAAGAGGGCTTTAGTTCAAATTACTAAAGTCCTCTAGGCAGCTAACATTAGCGGGAAAAGTGAATTAGTAGCGGGCACCTGGACGACTCACTTCATCGGGTTCGCGATAACGAACTGGTTCTTCGCGCTTGGGACGAGCTAAACCGGCCAAACCGATCAGACCTAACAAACCTAACCAGCCCCAATCAAAGTCGCGATCGCCTGTTCTATCAGCAACACCTTGGCGATTATTGTTGTTGTAATCGGTAGTTGTATCGGTAGTTCTATCAGTTGAATTGGGAGATGTGTTGGTTTGGGCAGAAGCGGGCAGAACCGCAGGTAGAGTAAGCAAACTTAAACTGAGTAAACTAGCACCAACAACTTTGGACAATTTAGAACTTTTCATGGTAAGAGTTTCTCCTTCTTTTTGAAATCTCTAGAGGTTGTTGCAAACAGTTAAAAGTGTTGCGAGATGAGCTATGCAAACAACACTATTGACAAGCTTACGGTTTGAAAACCAAACAGGTATCAATCTCCGGCTAGAAAGCAAGCTTCTTCCGTACTCTCACTGAAGACGTAGAAACTATGGTTCTACGGTTTTCCCTGAAGTTTATAATTTGTTAAATAGCTTTAAAATTTCTTTGGGAAAAACTTACCTGCTCAGTATTTGGGCCGATCGACCTTTGTTATCGTCAGTTAGTGAATTTTATGAAGCAAATCCAGTCGCGTCTTTTGCCTTATCTGCGCTGGGCTATTGTAGGCGGGACGCTGTTTTTTTTGGCTAAAGCGCTCAAAGATAACGCTGCGTCGGTGGCGGCTATCCGGATCGGGTCGGCTGGATGGGCAATTCTGGCGATCGCAACCGGGGTCACTTTACTGGCCCATATTTGGTCTGGTTGGGTGTGGAGTTGGATTCTGCGGGAACTTCATCAACCGATCGGCGGTATTTGGAGTGTCCGAGTTTACCTGAAAACGAACATTGCTAAGTATTTACCAGGAAATGTCTGGCACTACTACGGGCGCATTAAGGCTTCTTGTGATGTTGGTATTTGTTCGAGTGCGGCTACTTTAAGCGTATTACTGGAACCGCTGCTGATGGCTGCCGCCGCCCTACTGATTGCTTTACTGAGTACTTTGCTAGTAGAGACGGATTTACCCAATGTTTATCGATGGTTGGAATTTCTCGGTCTGGCGATAGTTTCGATCGCAATTCATCCTAAGTTTTTAAACCCGTTGATTCAATTGGCGACTCAGATGAAAGCTAAAGCTAAAGGCTTCGCAACAGTTGATGTCGGTGCTTTGCAGATGAAACGCTATCCCCTACTACCTTTGTTGGGAGAGATGGGTTTTTTAAGTTTGCGCGGTCTCGGTTTCTTGTGTACTTGGTTGGCCCTCAAACCGGTGCCGAGCAGTCAGGTATTTCTGCTATTGGGTGCTTTCTGTGTCGCATGGCTGTTGGGTTTGGTTGTTCCGGGCGCACCGGGAGGGGTGGGAGTTTTTGAAACAAGTGCGATCGCGCTTTTGGATGACAGTTTTTCACCGGGTCTCATTCTCAGTGTAGTTGCGCTTTATCGTCTCGTGAGTATTTTAGCGGAAGCGATCGGAGCCGGATTGATTTGGCTTGACTCCCGCTTAATCGCTAATGGGTAATCGCTAATTGCGATCGAGCAATCTCACTTGATGATTGCTACAGCCATTAGCAAATCTAGCCGATTTATTCCAGAAGTCCATTTTCGTAAGCCGTTTCTAAGGTAGGCTCTTGTTTGAGTTGGGAAAAAATTCGATACTCATCCAGAGTCCAACCCTTTAGCTGTTCCCCCGAACCTCGATATTGTGGCATCTGGATTAAATTGTATTCAACATTTTCAGCATAAATTGCAAATGTAATATTAAAAATTTCTAAGAAAGTAATCAGCCAGCGACATTCAGCTTCTGGATATTTTTGATAGTACTGAATTAACGCTGCAATACAAGCTTCTAAATGAATGCGAGAATTTGGTGAAACGAGAATTAATTTCAGCAGAATTACCACCAAAGTCAACGGATTACCTTGAGACAGCAATAAAGCAAATAACGCCGCTGGTTCTCGACTATTTTCAGTTGTTAAATATTCTATGACGCGATTGCAACTTCTCAGTTTCAGAGCATCGTTAAGGATTTCTTCATCATGGTCTTTATAAAGACCTTCTAGTTTTTCAGAAATATTTTGCTGAAAAACATTTACGAAGTTTTTATTCGCCACCGAAAACAGTAAATATTTACTTAAACTCTGCTTGAAAAATTTATACGTTACGAATTCAGTTTGTTTAATAAAAATACTTGCCAAGTTTGCGTAGCTAAATGGGCCTCGTTTAGCTACAATTGCTTTAATTAGCCGCAGAAGATCGTCGCCAAGTCCTGTAGGGTTTGGTTTGTCAAGCTTAGTATCTTTAGCTACCGGTGACTGAGAATGCGCGGTGTACATCGCCAAATCGAATTTAAACTTATCTTTCAAGCGCTTCGCACGAGATCTAGCTGCTTCTCGCTGTTCTATAGGATTATTCAGATCTATGTATTGAGGTACTAAAAGAAAAGTACTATAACGATGCGCCCACTCCGACTGATTATCGTAGCGCGAAGCAAATATCTTCAGGTCTTCATAATCCTTACTCTTGACAAAATTATTTAACCAAGTTTTGACGCGATCTAAACTTGGAGATATCGTATCTTCATTAATTTTTGCCTCGCCCAATAGCTGAATTAATTCTTGTATAGCCTTATGATTCCTGCTGGCATCCCAGTTGTTAATCAGAATGTAACAAGACCGCTTGAGAGTGTTTCTAAACTCCTCTTCATTCTTTTCAAAAATTATTTTATACAGAGCATTAAGCGCCTCTGGATTAGCACAACCGACTTGATATATGAATAAATTCCTAAATTCACGCAGTACAGCCTCTGAAGGAGATTCTTTAACAATCGCCAACAGAAACTTATAAATAATGCCTTGAAATTTATCAAGACCCGAACCTTGTCGGTTTAACTGGATAAGGGTATCCGCTTGATGAACCGTTAGTAGACCATCCCCGATCATTCTGCTTAAAGAGGTAGTAATCCCTGATTGAGTTGTAACGAAACAGTTGATGACACCCCGACTGACTATGATTGCAGTTTAGCCTCAGTTACTTAACTTGTGCAAACTAATTACTTGTAAATTATCTAAATTTAGCTTAGCCGATCCAAGAGAGAAAATCATCTCCAGCCTGAGATCTAGATGCAGTAGAGTTGCTGCCAGATGCCTTGGGGGTTAGGATAATGGTTCCCCCAGACAAAGTTCGCCTCAGCTAGCTTGTGGAAAAAGGTAGTAACGCTCACGTATCGCCACCACCGGGAGTATAAGTTGTCCATCGCCTAACAGCTAGGACAATTAGCCGATCGACCGCAGCTGATGATATTTTTGTACGAGAAGCATCTTTAGCTGGTTTTTTGTCCAAAAAACTGCTTGCTTCCTTTTGCTTTAGCCCACCCGGAATTCAGATTGGTTGTTTTTAGTTTAGGTAGCTTCTCATTTTTACGTCTTTGTTAAACCAGTGGGCTTCCCTCAATATAGTTGTACCATTTTTCTTTGGCAACCAGCTATATACCCTTCACGCTTGATGACCAGCCCAATTTTGGGCGTAAACATTCCCACTGGCTCCAAGTCGTGTACCGATAGAAATTGAACGGTATTTGAACGGTTTCAAAAGTAGCGGGTTCTAGGAGATACCCTGAAAACCTTGCTACACAAAACCTTCTCAATAATGGGGGCAGAGGGACTCGAACCCTCACGGCCTTATTCAGGCCAACGGATTTTCATTCTCCCGCAGCTTTCGCTACTGCCAGGGGTACAATTACCAGGCTTTGAGAATTGGACCCTCCCTTTACCCTCGCCTTCACGTTAGGGTAGCTCCCGTCGGGTCTCTGCACCTTCCCTCGATTTTGGATGAGAGGATTTTGGATTTTGGATTGAGCGCCGATCTAAAATCTAAAATCTCAAATCTCAAATTCTTAGGCTTGGCTCAGGATTGCCTTGTCTGTCGCCAGATTTAGGTTTCCCTGAATTTGAGAGCGGTCACTTGACAGATTTCTCTATCAAGGCTCAGTTTCCTAAGTCCGTTGCGTCTACCATTCCGCCACGCCCCCAAGGTTCGCTTCGGTTTTGTTAGTCGCGGGTTCTATTATTACACCATTTAACTGGATTCGGCAAGGAAGTCTCCCCAAGAAACCGGGTTTGTTCAAGAAAACCGACTTCTAAGTGTAAAATGTATTGAACGTGGGTCTAAGCCTGGGTGTAAGTCCAGTCCTAGATTTGCTGTTGACGAATCGATAACACCGACTCCGGGCTTGTCGCCCAGAGCGCTCTTGCCCTATCCTCAGCGAAGGCAAAAACCTGCCTTTTGCTTCTCGAACAGCCCTTATTGAAAGTTGCTGCTGCGATAAAACCAATGCTGATTGCGCTTCTGTATTTGATTTTGGGTGGAGCTTACCTGCTAGTGATTCCCGTGGCAGTATATATCTACCTGCAAAACCGTTGGTATGTGGCTAGCTCGATCGAGCGTGGCTTTATGTACTTCATGGTTTTCTTTTTCTTCCCCGGACTGTTAGTGCTTGCCCCGTTTTTAAATTTTCGACCCAAGCGGCGGCAAATTGAAGCTTGAATATTCTAATCGCTCAACCATAAATGCGACGGATTGACGTTATAGTTATTGGCCTGGGTATCTTTGCCGCAGGCGGAATAGCTTACCTTGTTTTGCAAGTAGCTGGGCTAGATAGCCAGCAAGCTGGGATCTGGAGTCAGGCATTTTTGGTTGTGGGTATCATCGTTTGGCTGTTGACTTACATATTCCGAGTCAGCAGCAAACAGATGACCTATAACCAGCAACTGAAAGACTACGAAGAAGCTGTACTGAATAAACGGCTGGAAGAACTGACTCCAGAAGAACTGGCAAAAATCGCAACCGAAATCGAACAAGAAAAGGTTAGCGGTCAGCAGTCAGCCATCAGTCCAAAGGAAGAAAATTGACAACTGACAACTGACAACTGACAACTGACAACTGGCAACTCACAAATGACCTTAATTTCCGATTGTTTTGCAGCTTTGCGCTCTCGCTCGCAGTGCGCTCTGATTCCTTTTATAACGGCTGGCGATCCAGATTTAGAAACAACTGCTGAGGCGTTGCGGATTCTCGATCGCACCGGTGCTGATATCATCGAACTGGGTGTCCCCTATTCCGACCCTTTGGCAGATGGCCCGGTGATTCAAGCGGCAGCTACTCGCGCCCTCCAACGGGGAGTAAAATTAGATGATGTTCTCCAAATGCTAGAGGGCGTTATCCCAGAATTGCGATCGCCGATCGTCCTCTTTACCTACTACAATCCCATCATCAATCGCGGCGTTGACAAATTTTTACAGCAAATATCAAAAGTGGGTGTAAGCGGTTTAGTTGTCCCCGACCTACCCCTAGAAGAAGCTGAAGGTTTGTTGAATCCAGCCGCCAAATTGGGCATTGATGTGGTATTATTAGTAGCGCCGACCAGTTCCAAAGAACGAATTGAAGCGATCGCCCAAAAGTCCCAAGGATTTATCTATCTGGTTAGCGTGA
The DNA here is from genome assembly GCF_041929145.1 of Aerosakkonema sp. BLCC-F183. Lineage (NCBI taxonomy): Bacteria > Bacillati > Cyanobacteriota > Cyanophyceae > Aerosakkonematales > Aerosakkonemataceae > Aerosakkonema > Aerosakkonema sp. BLCC-F183. The sequence continues at coordinate 150,880 of NZ_JBHFNU010000061.1, forward strand.
CCGGCGTTACCGGGATGCGTTCCGGACTGGAAACGCGAGTTGAAGATTTACTCAAACAGATGCGCGGCATCACCGACAAACCAATAGGCGTCGGTTTTGGCATATCCGCACCCGAACACGCCCGTCAGGTCAGAGACTGGGGTGCTGATGCGGCAATTGTGGGTAGCGCCATTGTCAAACGTTTGGCAGATGGAGAGCCGGCAGAGGGATTGAAAGCAATTGAAGAGTTCTCCCAGAGTTTAAAGCAGGCGATCTCAACTGTAACTTGAATCAAGCTGAAGTTGAGGTAAGAGCGAAACTTAACAAGGTTAAGATTTAGGTTGGGTTTCGTTACCTCAACCCAACCTACTGCCTTTATAGATAAAATATAACAGTAGATCGCAATCGAAACTCATATGGACACAGAAAACTCTTTATACGAAAAAGTTGGCGGACAAGCAGCGATCGAGCAAATAGTCGATGATTTTTACAACCATGTTTTGGCTGACGATACAGTCAATAAGTTTTTCGTTAATACAGATATGAAAAAGCAACGCCGCCACCAAACTGCTTTTATTTCCTACGCTCTTGGTGGGCCGCAATACACGGGTCGATCGATGGAAAAGGCGCACGCAGGACTGAATTTACAGCCAGAACATTTTAATGCGATCGCCAAACATTTGGGTGAAGCAATGACTGCATATGGGGTATCGCAAGACGATATCAATACAGCACTCGCTCGCGTTGCGAGTTTGAAAGACGCTGTTTTGTACAAGTGATCTAACTAAATTGCGGCAACTTCTATTTTGCTTCCTACCTTATAAAGAATCAAAACTTTATGTGCCTCTTGCAACAGAACAAGTGCGCCGTATACTGACGGGACTCTCTCACACAGGGTTAGCGATCGAGTCCCGGTCATTTGGTAGGAAAACTTATAAATATTCCTTTATACTGGATTGTAACTTTATCAAAATTATTGGGCCAGAAGGCTACCGGAAAAGACCTTTAGTGACAAAAGTTTATATTCAACCAGACCCAGAGAGAGTCGGGACTCGATTACAACTAAAAATTGGTATAAAGTCAAATCAACTTTATATATTTTGTGCATTTATGGCAATATATACTTGTGGTGCGATCTTGTTTTTTTCACTAAGCGCTCCTAGTGATTTTGCAATCATTTTGCCGCTCGTCCTATTTCAGTTGCTGTTCATTTATTCTGTATTTCTCTGGAATTTTCACTATGAAATCGAACAGCTTTTAGACTTGCTGTTGCAGGTGTTAAAACCGCAAAATGAAAGCTAGTAAAAACTGGCGATCGCACTTGATCGATCGTCATAAATCGCAACCGCGACACGTAATACAAATTTTTTCATTTTCCCTGCTGTTTAGATGTGAATTTTGGCAAATTCTGGGGCATAATAAAAGCAGGAGTAAAGAATTCAGGGCGCATCTATCTTATGGTAGATAAACAATCTTAGCTTATCAGTCGGAAGCCATAATTTTATCGATAATTTCGATAACGCCAGCACTGCGATCGCCGTGAGTAACGAAATCGGCATCTTCTTCAAGTGTCGTGGGGACACCCGGTAGCGACGATAACTCGTCCGACAGAAAGGGGATTGACATTTTTCTCGTGCAGTGCTTTGATAAATGTTTCAGGCGATCGATCGCCCAGCAGCTTTTCCTTGCGAGTAGCGGGATAATATAATATAGAGCCGTTTTCTAGTACGATGCGATCGAACAAATAGAGAGCATTACCGAGTACAGCGACGGATAATTGTATGTGCGATCGCATTCAGCAAATATTTTCGCGCCTATTCTTCCTTACCGAAATAGTCCTGTTTTTATTTTTCACTCACGCAGCCTTCTTTTGTCAACCAGCTGCTGCCGTACTCCGACAGCACCAAGACGCACCAGGAGTAATGCGCTATCATTCTCAAAATTCTTTGCGAGATAAATATGGCTATGCTTGGCAAGTGTTACTATTCAAAGTAACTTCTGGAACGGCATTAAATATTTCTCCCACAGAAATCGGCAAACAGATAGAATCTCGCGAACAAACTGCTTTCAATCTCCGCTTAGTAGGTTTTCCAGGCATAGCCGAATTTGTCCATCCACATTCCTTAGAAATTCTCACAGATAGCCGTAAATTGCTAACGGCAGCAGATGAATTTGCCGAAGCATCTCCCGCAGCAAATGTCGGTCAGTATAACGTCACAAATATTATCGATCAATTACCCCAAAATGAAGCCTTGACACTTTCTTTTCCTCTCGTAGGCAGAGAAGACTTTTCCCTGAAAATACCTCAGTCTGTAGTAGTTGAGTGGCAATGGTTAGTTAAAGAAATTTAGGCATAGCATACCGAGAGCGTCAATCCAGTAGAATAAATTGACAAAACAAATAAAATATGTATTGTGTAGTTTTCGTAGGTTGGGTTGACGCTAGGAAACCCAACAATTTGTTGGGTTTCGCTATCGCTCAACCCAACCTACAATTCCTATTAGTTGCTAGATACCCGACTTCTCCAAGAAGTCGGGTATCTCTAATTTGTCCAAAAAGTTTTTCGTAGGTTAGCTTGACGCCACGAACCCCAACCTACAATTCCTATTAGTGCTAGATACCCGACTTCTTCAAGAAGTCGGGTATCTCTAATTTCGCCAAAAAGCCCAATTTATAGACGATAATAAACCCAAGCGCCACCAAATCGCGAAAAATGACTTGGGTAAACGGACATAAACTACAAAACGGCAAATACACCATCGAAAAAAAACTAGGCGATGGTGGTTTTGGTATCACCTATCTTGCCAGAAATCCCAACGGACAGCGCGTAGTCATCAAAACACTTAACGACACCGTGCAAAATCGCCCCGATTTTAACGAATTGCAGCAAGATTTCCTCAACGAGGCGCTGCGACTGGCGAAATGCACTCATCCCCATATCGTCAAAATTAACGAAGTTGTCCAAGAAGGGCAACTGTGGTGCATGGTGATGGAATATATAGATGGCGAAGATTTAGCCAGTCGCGTTATCAAGCAAGGAGTTTTGCCGGAAGCAGAGGCGTTGCGCTATATTCAGCAGATAGGTGAGGCGTTGACGGTTGTTCACAATCAAGGTTTGTTGCATCGGGATGTGAAACCGCAAAATATTATGTTACGTTCTGGCAAATTGGAAGCGGTTTTAATTGATTTTGGTCTTGCGCGTCAGTTTACCCAAGATGTAACCCAGACTCACACGCGAAAGCTAACAGAAGGTTATGCTCCAATTGAGCAGTATTATATTAAATACAAACGAGGTGCTTATACAGATGTTCATGCTTTAGCGGCGACATTGTATGCGCTATTAACGGGAATTGTACCTGTAAATGCTTTAGATAGACAAACTGGTGTGAGATTAACGCCACCCAAGCAGCATAATTCCAGTATCAGCGATAAGGTGAATCGGGCGATAATTAAGGGGATGGCACTGAAGGCAAAAGACCGTCCTCAGTCTGTAGCAGAATGGTTAAAATTGTTGCCTTCTCCTAGTAGTTCAACTCCTAAAAAGTCGTCACGGGGAAAGCTGAAAAACAAATTCCTTGTTGGCGGTGTGGTTTTAGGGTTGATTGGAGGAGGAGTATGGTTGCAGATATATTGTCAAAAGCAATTTAATAGCAATCCGATTTCCCTACTAATTTCGTTATTTTCCCTCAAAACCACCCTCCCCGGACATTCCAATTCGGTTAGTTCAGTCGCCTTCAGTCCCGATGGTCAAACCCTTGCTAGTGGCAGTGGTGACAAAACTATCAAAATTTGGTATATCCGCAGTGGTCAATTGAAAACCACCCTCACCGGACATTCCAACGATGTTAAGTCAGTCGCTTTCAGTCCCGATGGTCAAACCCTTGCTAGTAGCAGTGAGCAGTTAAAGCTTCCTATTTGGCTTGACCGTGACCATACAGTTGATGACAATACTATCAAAATCTGGGATATCAGCAGTGGTCAATTGAAAACCACCCTCACCAGACATTCCAACCCGGTTTATTCAGTTGCCTTCAGTCCCGATGGTCAAACCCTTGCCAGTGGAGGTTGGGACAATACTATCAAAATCTGGGATATCAGCAGTGGCAAATTGAAAACCACCCTCACCGGACATTACCACAGGGTTTATTCAGTCGCCTTCAGTCCCGATGGTCAAACCCTTGCTAGTGGAGGTTTGGACAATACTATCAAAATCTGGGATATCCGCAGTGGCGCATTGAAAACCACCCTCACCGGACATTCCTGGTCGGTTAATTCAGTCGCCTTCAGTCCCGATGGTCAAACCCTTGCTAGTGGCAGTGTTGACAATACTATCAAACTTTGGCGCATTTCCCCCTAAGAACCAATCCGAAAAGACTTTTGTGCGACGAAAAACCGAGTTTCTTTGATTGTTTCCCACCGATATAATTGACACCCCATTACCAGAAATCCAGTTTCTTCAATCAACCACGTTTTTACAATATCCCAAATCTACATCTACATCTGCGTTCATCCGCGTTCATCCGCTTTCATCTGCGGTTAATTTTTACAATACCGAAGCGAGGAAAAATAATCTCAGTGATATGCGGAAATTGTTGGTGGGAATCATTAGTTAAATTTTTACCGCAGATGAAGACAGATGAACGCAGATGAACGCAGATAGAATTTAGCACGGCAACAACGTACCTTGGGAAATGTTATATTTTAGCTAGCCGATTTAAGGTGGTACAACTATGCAGATAGATATCAAACAATTGATTATTCCCCCTGGCAATGTTCTGCAAATGAAAGATATCAGTTGGCAGATGTTCGAGCAAATTTTAGATGAATTGGGGGAAAGTCGGGCGGCGAGAGTTTCTTACAGTAAAGGTTGTTTGGAGATTATGTCACCACTGCTAGAACATGAATTCGATAAAGGGTTTATTGGCGATTTTGTCAAGATTTTATTGGAAGAACTAGATATGGAATTTATCGATTCTGGTTCTACCACTTTCAAAAAGGAAAATATGGCTCAAGGTGTAGAACCAGATGCTAGTTTCTATATCCAAAATGAAGCAGCTATCCGAGGTAAGAAAAAAATTGATTTAACTGTTGACCCACCGCCAGATTTAGCGATTGAAATTGATATTACATCCCGTACCGCTTTCACCAATTACGAAGGTTTGGGCGTTCCCGAATTGTGGCGATACAACGGACAAAGGTTGCAAATTAACTTGCTGCAAGATGGCAAATATATTGAATCGGAAAATAGCCGCATATTTTCACAATTTGCAGATTTACGCGAGGCGATCCATCAGAGTGTCGAACAGAGTAAAATTGTGGGTAGAAATGCGACGATGAAAGCATTTCGTAAGTGGGTTAAGGAAAGATTGTAAAAGTTTTTAACATTCTGTATTCTGCCACGCCGGAAAGCTGTCCTAGAAGGACGGGGTTTTAAACCCATTTTTCTGATAAATAAGCAAAGTACGGTACTCTCGCTACTGTTTCTAACACGTAAAAGCGAGAAATAGCGCGATTCTGATAGAGCGTATTAATTCCAAATATCAACAGGCTCACAAGCAGCCGTATCATCGGAAAATATCCTTATAAGGCCGTAATTTAGCTATTTATTCAGAATGGCTGTGCGTATCCATCTATTTGCATCCTACGATCCCCATTCCGATAAACAGTCAGTTACTTGCCGGACAGCATACTTTCCAAAAGTAAAAAATTGCACGGGCAAAAACGGATAGTTGATTTCTTAAGAGAAAGTTAAATCTTCTCTTTGGCAACAAGTATCCTATGAAACCCTTTGAAGGATAGATAACAATGAGAATTAGAAACATCTATATTTAGAGTGATCTCATGTTTGACACTAGCCAATGCTTAGATATCGAATGCCCAATTCAGTTCGCGCTGGACTTGATTGGCAGTAAGTGGTCTGTTCTGATTCTGCGAGAACTGTTTTCGGGATCGCGCCGTACTCATCAGTTCTTAGATGCGCTCCCCGGCATTAGCAGCAAAACGCTAACGATGAGGCTGCGGGAATTAGAAGCCCACGGTTTGGTAGAACGCAAAGTTTATGCAGAAATACCTCCCCGTGTAGAATATTCTTTGACAGAAAAAGGTCGCGAAATTCAACCCATCATGAGCGCTCTGCATCAGGTAGGCGTGCGCTGGTTACAGCGAGAAGCTTGTGTTTGTCCTTTAGACACGAACGTGGCGACGAAACTTAGCAGCTAAGATAATTGGTAATGGGCGAATTTCAAAGAAACAGATTGCAGATGGCAGATTGGATTGCAATCTAAAATCTAAAATCTAAAATCTAAAATTGCCTAAACCTCATGCCCGATCGTTACATCCTTTTTTACAAGCCTTACAACGTTTTAACCCAATTTACAGACAACGAAAGCACCGAAGAGAAAAGACTCACACTCAAAGACTACATACCAGTTCCCTCAGTTTACCCGGTCGGACGGCTAGACAGAGATAGCGAGGGATTGCTGCTGCTGACGAATAACGGACAGTTACAGCATCGCCTCAGCGATCCTAAATTTGAACATCCGCGCACGTACTGGGTACAAGTGGAGCGAATTCCAGAAGAAGACGCATTGGAACGTTTGCGAAAGGGTGTGGTAATTCAAAATTACCGCACGCGATCGGCTTGTGTAAAAATGTTACCGACAGAACCAGCTTTGCCTCCCCGCGACCCCCCCATTCGCTTTCGCAAAAACGTACCGACCTGCTGGTTAGAAATTACACTCACAGAAGGACGCAACCGTCAAGTGAGGCGGATGACAGCAGCAGTGGGATTTCCGACATTGCGACTGGTAAGAGTGGCGATCGCCCACCTGCGCTTGTCAGGTCTAGAACCCGGTCAGTGGCGGGACTTAACCGCAGATGAACTCGCACCCCTGTTAAAAGTAGGAAGAGATAGGCGCGAGAGCGGGGGAGCCGGGGGGCAGGGGGGCCGGGGGGCCGGGGGACTTTCGGAACAGGGGAGCAAGAAAGTTTGACGATTTTTCTACACGCCACCTACATAAAATTATTTTCTTCCGTGAGTATGAATTAGCCCTGCCCCATCCCCCGCACTTCCTCTCCCTTTTGAATTTTAACTTTTGACTTTTTCTAGATACCCGCCCGATATATCAGTTAACCTGTACACAGGGCTATGCAGTAGGAAATGCTGCGGCTAGTGCAGCATAGCAGAAGTAATCCACCAGATCGGAAGTAGTTGAATGCCTGACGCTCAAAGGACTTTTGACTTTTGACTTCCGCGTAGCGGCACTAGGTTGTACCCCACCATGAAAAAGCCCAGGAAAGGGAATTGAGGAAGTACCCAAAATGCTTGTTTGCCCCCAATGTCACTTTGAAAACCCGGATGCGAATAAATTTTGTCAGCAATGCGGTACCTCTTTGACGCACAAAGTTTGTCCGGAATGTGGCTCTCAAGTTGCCTACAGCGCTAAAGTATGCCAAAACTGCGACACGTTCACGGGAACTGTGTGGTTGGGCATTATCTCAGGAAACCTAGAAGCGCCACCGCCGCCATCGTCTCATGGGGGAAGCACAGAAATAAAAGCAGCAAGGGGTGTAAAAAATGACACTTCAAACTTGCCTTCAACCACGACAGTTTTAGATAGCGAAGCAGCTTCAGCAAATTCAACAGAAATCCAGGTCTGGTGGGATAAAGATCGATCGGGACAACATCAGTTAGAAAATCAAGCCCAGACCGATAGTGGCGATAACACCAGTCAGCCCGGAGTAAGATTGCTTCCGGAGAGTTTTTTAGATGCCCAACAACGCTATCAACTCCTGGAAAGTTTCACACCGATCGCAAACGGGGAAATGCTCATAAAAGTGTTAGACTCTCAACCCCTGCAAGAGTCTCCTCTACAAGTCTTGCTCGATCGACAAAGCGTAGAGGAAAAAAATCTCCCGATCTCTTCGGCATCAATAGCTTCCGTCCCAGCCCTGGCCAAAGCGTATGTGGCGCTACAATCCCAGTTATATCCAGCCCTGCCCCGGATTCAAGATGCTTGGATACGTAACGGACAGCAGATAGTTTTATTAGAAGATCGGTCTGCTTGGCCTCTGTTGGTAGACCTGTGGAGAGATGACCAAATTTCCCAGATGCACCTATTGCATCTGCTCCACGAAATGGCCTCTATATGGGTAGCTCTGGAATCCTGGCATTGCCTCACGACCTTAGTGGATTTAAATAATTTGCGGGTGGATGAAGACCAATCTTTAGGGCTATTACGCTTAGAGCAAGACCCGGATAACTTCAGCCCGACCCTGGAAGTATTAGGCCAAGTTTGGCAGCAGCTATTTTTAGAGTCGGGGCGGACTCTATTTGGCCCGCTCGCTATGCTGATGAATGACCTGAAGGAAAACACAATTCCAACTATCGATATGCTGCGATCGCGCTTGCAAGCGATCGCAGAGGAATTTCAAGGTGACACTACCGAGCCCACCCCTATGCCCCCTGTCGATCCCTCCCAAAACAACCTCAATTTCGCGCCGACCTATACCCCCTCTGCTTCTACCAAAGAGCATCCAAGTTATTATCCCGGCCATCCCGGTGATGAAAACGAAACGCCTACCATTGTTCTACCCATGCAGTTGCTCAGCTTGGAAGACGCTGGGCGCACAGATGTGGGTCGGCAACGGCGGCACAACGAGGACTACTTTGGCATCAGAACTTCGTTCGTCAAGGCGGAAACACCCTTGGGTCGAAATGTTCTGGCCCGTGGTTTGTATATCCTCTGCGATGGTATGGGCGGTCATGCTGGTGGAGAAGTTGCCAGCGCTTTAGCGGTGAAAACTCTCAGCCAGTACTTCCAAGACAATTGGAAAGAGGATCTGCCTGATGAAGACACCATCCGCGAGGCAGTACTCAAAGCCAATCAAGCTATCTACGATGTAAACCAACAGGACGCTCGCTCTGGCAGCGGGCGTATGGGCACTACCCTGGTAATGGTTTTAGTTCAGGAAACGCAAGTTGTAGTCGCTCACGTCGGAGACTCTCGCCTCTACCGCCTCAGTCGCAGACAGGGACTAGAGCAAGTCACCACAGACCATGAGGTCGGTCAACGAGAAATTAAACGAGGCGTAGAAAGATCGATCGCCTATTCTCGTCCCGATTCCTACCAGCTTACCCAAGCTTTGGGCCCGCGCAACGAGCATTTTGTTGAGCCGGACATCGAATTATTCGAGCTAAATGAAGATACCCTGCTGCTGTTGTGTTCGGATGGTTTGTCGGATAACGACTTGATCGAAGCTCATTGGCAAACTCATCTCCAACCTCTGCTCAGTTCGCGAGCTAGTCTGGAACAAGGAGTAAATGAGTTGATCGATCTGGCGAACAACTATAACGGTCACGATAATATCACCGCAGTCCTGATTCGGGCGAAAGTGCGACCGGATCTGGAGCAAGCTAGATTTGGTAATAGCTAACTCAAAGCCAATGGCAAGCGCTAGATCCCCGACTTCTTGAAGAAGTCGGGGATCTAGAAGGATCTAATTCAGTCGATCGAGCGTGCTATTCCACCAAAGCCAAGCAACGACAACTGACAACTGATAACTGACAACTGACCAACGAATAATGGGATTTTCCGATGCGGTCACGCTGACTCTCTTACATCCCCAACAACCTGAGCCTCTGCAACAGTGGCGCTTTGATAACCAGAATTTTATTCGGATTGGCCGAGCGCCAGATAATGATGTGGTTCTCAGCGATAGTCGGGTTTCCCGCTACCATCTGGAACTGCGACGAATGGAGATATCAGGATCGAGATCGGGAAGCAATTTGGCCTCTACCGCTTGGCGTCTCGTCAATCAAGGCACTAATGGCACTTTTCTGGATGGTATTTTAGTGTCTCAAGCTTGGCTGGCAAATGGTTCTGTCCTCCAGTTGGCGCACGGAGGGCCGATGCTCAAATTTCATGCCCAGTCTGTCTCTCCACCCAAATCTCCTACAGCATCCCTCTGCAATCACGCAGGTAATTCTCCCCACAATCTATTCTGCATTCACTGCGGTCAACCGTTGCGCGTAGAACGTGCTATCCGCCAGTACCAGATATTACGGACTCTGGGACAAGGCGGAATGGGTACGACTTATCTTGCCTGGGTTCCCCAAGTGCAAGCTGGGCCAGGTGGCACACCTACGGAAGTCCAGGGGTTGGTGGTAATTAAGGAAATGAATGCGGATATGGCTGAAATAAGCAAGGCCCAAGAATTATTTGAAAGGGAAGCTCGTACCCTTAAAGCGCTGCACCATCCCGGTATTCCCCAGTTTTTTGACTTTTTTACGGAAAGGGGTAAAAAATATCTGGTGATGGAACTGGTTCACGGTGAGGATTTGGAGAAACGCATCTACAAAAATGGGCCTGTAACGCCAAAACAGGCGATCGAGTGGGCGATCCAAACTTGCGATGTGTTGGACTACATCCACAGACAAGACCCCCCACTCATTCACCGCGATATTAAACCGGCAAACTTATTAGTGAAAGCAGTGGACAATCGCATTGTCGTGCTGGATTTTGGCGCTGTTAAAGAAATCGGCACTCCTTTGGGTACTCGCATCGGCGCAGAAGGTTACAGCGCCCCGGAACAAGACCGGGGCCAACCCGTAACCCAGTCTGACCTTTATGCGGTTGGGGCAACTTTAATTTTCCTGCTCACTGGAGAAGCGCCCCACAAGTTTTATCGCAAGCAGGGGAAAGTTTACCAGTTTCAGCTGGAAAATGTGCCGACGATCGCACCCAAATTGCGAGCTGCCATCGAGAAAGTGACCAAGCCCAATGTGCGCGATCGCTACCAAACCGCAAAGGAACTTGCTACAGCTTTAGCTGCTTGCCTTTAGAAAAGTTTTGAATTTTCAATTCTAAACTCAGTCCGCAGTGCTATTCCTCTTCCCAGGCTTCTACAGCCAGCAAATCGGAGATCGGATCTTGCGTTGTGAAACCAAATTCCAGCAATTCCTTTTTCCAGTGAGGCCATTCATCCCCGTAGAGCAGGGCGATTTTCCAAAGACTATCGCTGGGTTTGATTAAATTGGATTCCACAAGAGATCGCACCTGACGTTGCATCTTCACCATCGGGTGAATAACTTGTTGAGTCATAAACTCCATTGAATTGGATTTATTTTTGCAAATATTTAACCGAAAAAGGCTTCCCGCTTCTTTTGGGTTACCGGTGCTTTTAGTTCTGTGCAGTGGGGAAGCGAACTTCTACCCTACTAGCTTAGCATAAAACGGACAAGCAAGCGTTTTTTAGCCTTGTCTTAAATGCCTATGGCTATCCAAAGGCAATTTTACAGTCTCGTTGATAATAGCACAATTCCAAAGTATCTTCCAGTTGTACTCAGCTTCACCAATCAAAGTAAAGGCGGCCCAATCTCTGGGTATGGGATATTTTTCGATCGTCGTCAGCATCGCCTGATGCAGCGCCTGCGCTTTATCGGGTTGTTTTGGCAAAATTTGATATAGCTGGGGCGTCGGGCGTCGGGCGTCGGGCGTCGGGGAAGAAGTCTTTAGAATCAAGGGTTTCAGGAATTCAGAATGCCTTAACCGCCAAGGCGATTAACCCGTGAGTGTCCTGGGAAGCAGGATAGTTGTCAGTAGTAAATCACAACTGACAACTGACAACTGACTGACCTATGAATTAGTCAGCACTACCTTTGCTGAAGAATGCAGCAGCAAACCATACTCCAACCCTTCCACCACCGCCTGATAGGAAGCTTCCAGAATATTGGTCGAAACTCCCACCGTCGTCCAACGTTGATGACCGCTGCTAGACTCCACCAAAACGCGAGTTTTTGCAGAAGTTCCCGTGTTGCTGTTGAGAATCCGCACCTTATAATCGGTGAGGTAAAATTTACCAATTATGGGATAAAAATTCACCAAGGCTTTGCGTAAGGCGGCATCCAATGCGGCTACCGGCCCATTTCCTTCCGCCGCTTCTAAGATATCTTTACCATTCACAGAAACTTTGATCGTGGCGAGGGCGTAGGGAAGGCAGTTCGCTTCGCCATCGCAGGGAGCAATATCGCAATGAAGTCGAAAACCTTTGAGTTCAAAGAATTTTTGTCGTTGTCCCAATGCTTCGCGCATCAGCAAATCGAAACTTCCTTCTGCCGCCTCAAATTGATAGCCTTCATTCTCCAATTCTTTGAGACGTTGTAGAATATGACGACAAGCGGGATTTTGTTTATCGAGGTCGATCCCGAAACTGCGGGCTTTTGCTAAAACATTGCTCAGCCCCGATTGGTCGGAAACGACGATGCGGCGACGGTTTCCTACGGTTTCGGGCTCAAGATGTTCGTAAGTTAGGGGATTGCGCTCAACTGCGCTGACGTGGATACCGCCTTTGTGGGCAAAAGCAGACAGTCCGACAAAAGGTGCGTGTTCGTCTGGCGCTAAATTGGCGATTTCGCTAATAAAGCGACTGGCTTGGGTGAGCTGTTTTAATTGGTCATCTTTGATACAGGAATAACCCAGCTTCAGTTGCAAATTGGGAATGAGAGAACAGAGATTGGCATTGCCACAGCGTTCGCCGTAACCATTCATAGTGCCTTGCACCATTCTCACACCTTCCATCACAGCAGCGATCGCATTGGCAACTGCTGTATCCGAGTCGTTGTGGGTGTGGACGCCCAGTTGGATTTGGGATTGGGAAATTTCTGCTGGTGCGATCGCTTCTACCACATCGCGGACAATTTGGCTAATCTCGTGGGGAAGAGTACCGCCGTTCGTATCGCAGAGGACAATCCATTCGGCACCGGCAGAGATCGCACTTTTCAATGTCTGGAGAGCGTATTCTGGATTTTGTTTGTAACCGTCAAACCAATGCTCGGCATCGTAAATCACCCGGCGTCCTTGACTGCGGAGATATTCGATCGTATCTCCGATCATCGCCAAATTCTCTTCTAAACTCGCCTTCAAACTCTCTGTAACGTGCAAATCCCAAGATTTGCCGAAAATCGTCACCCAGCGCGTACCTGCGGCTAGAATCGCTTGCAACATGGAATCTTCAGCGGCTGTCGTGCCCGGTCGTCGCGTCGAGCAAAAAGCCACCACTTCCGCTTGCTGTAACGGTTGTTCCTTCAGTTTCCAGAAAAATTGCACATCCTTGGGATTCGCCCCCGGCCATCCCCCTTCAATAAAGGGAATACCCAGTTGGTCTAGCTGGTGGGCAATCCGCAATTTATCTTCCAGCGATAGGGAAAGTCCTTCGCGCTGAGCGCCGTCGCGGAGCGTGGTATCGTAAATCCAAATCTGGTTGGAGGTGTCGGGGGTCATGGAGAGGGAGGATAACAAGGATAAATCACCTATTGATAACAAATGTGAAAAAATTTAGGAAGTCATCTACGTTTAATAAATATGCCAAAGGTAACAGCACAAGGGAAGACTTTTGAAGTAGAGTCCGGCGCAAATCTGCGTAAAGTTTTGTTGGATAACGATGTCGCTCTGTACAACGATAAAGCCAAAGTGATGAACTGTCGGGGCATTGGCACTTGCGGTACTTGCGCCGTTAAGGTAGACGGGGAAGTTTCCGAAGCTAGCTGGCGAGAAAAAGGGCGACTGGCTCTTCCTCCCCATTCTCCCGCGAAAAATCTGCGTTTGGCCTGCCAAACCAAAGTTTTAGGTGATGTTTCTGTGACAAAATTTGATGGGATGTGGGGACAGGGAGATCGCACTGTCTGGACGCCCCAAGGTTAGTTTCCTTCTGCGATCGAAATTATCGACATTATACCTTTGCCTGCTCTTGAGATTTTACCGGAAAATCGGGGTTTGTAAGGGGGGAGATTCAAAGCCTCTTCCTTATAGGTAGGGGATGAAAATCTCCCCCTTATACTAAATCCGGGTTAACGACCCCCGTTATAATGAAGCGCAGGGGAGCTTATGGAGAGAAGAGGAAAAATATAAAGGGGGTAAATAACCCGGATTTGATATTACACCAACAACTCTCAAGGGTAGCGAATCAATATTTTCATCTGTGTTATCATAAGTTTATCGTCAATTTCAACGATAAATCATGCTCGTCTACGAAATGAAGCTAGAAGGAATAAACGACCAGTACAGGAAGCTAGATGAAGCTATCCGCACTGCTCGTTTTATTCGCAATAGCATCATCAGAGCATGGATGGATGGCTTTATCAAAAGTCGCAATGATGCTTATGCTTAT